>JBBQAT010000197.1:0-6922 GCA_038316625.1 Burkholderiales bacterium | reverse complement strand
AACCATACTCAGAGGACGGGCTCTAGGGCACCAGTGCTCAGTCGGTCTTTGTCCGAAAGCAACACCTCAACGCTACCACAGCCCTGTTTCTTGCCAACGCCTTTCGACCTGCGGGCGAATATCCTACTCAGGACGAACGGTGTCTTGCAGTTTTTTGGCGAATCGATCTGTTGCGTGCGTGAAGTGAATACCCATTTTCTCGAATTACTCAGAGGCTGTGGAAAAATAAAAAGTCCACCGCAGAGGCACAGAGGCGCTGAGGAAACACAGAGAAAAACATTGTCTCGATGTGCTTTCTCTGCGACATCTCTGTGCCTCTGCGGTGAGTGTTTTGCACTTACTCACCGCTTCCGAGTCGTTCGATCAAACTTCGAGCGGCGCGTTCAGAGACAATCAGGATCAACTTGATGGTTGCCCGAGTGACGCCGACAAAAAGCTTGCGTAGCACCAGTTCATCAAGGGCCTCAAAATCGATTTCCGTGAAAATCACGCAGGGCGCGGCCTGCCCCTTGAAGCGATAGACGGACTCAAGCAGCACGTCGCCATTGGAGAACACGGGATTTCCGAGCAGATCGTAGTTTCCGGTGAACTTCCGCAGGGGATAGGGCCCCAATTGGTCGTAGGGAATCAGCTGTGATTTTTCCCGGCCGCGATACGTAACGAGCGCGATCATGTCGCGCTTGAAGCCCGCTGCGATGCACTGGGTAATCGCACGTTTGCTCTGGGCAATCAGGTCAGCGGGATCATTGTAGGTAATGATCTCGACTTCAGAGCCCGTTAGCGGGCTTCCCGTCTCAACGCCCTGCCCCGTCGGCAGCAGGTGATTGAGATGTTCAAGAATATCTTGCGGGCTGCGATAGTTGGTTTCCGAACGAACCGTCACCCAGCCGGGCAGTTCGATTGGCGGACGGCCGTACAGGTTTTGCATCGGGTCTTCCAGCCACCAGACACGGCCCGGCAGGCGCAGGAGTTTTAGCAGATTGTCCTTCCATTGCGGCTCGAAGTCCTGTCCTTCATCAATGATGATTTCATCGAACAGCCAATCCTCATTCGGCACGTAATCGCTGAAGAAGTCTTCCAATCGCGCAAAGGCACCGGGTTGCGTAAAGTTGGGCACTTGCCCCGCTTGGCGGAAAATCCGGTCAGCCAGTTGATGGTAGGTCGCCACCTCGCCACCCGGCGGTGCAATCAGCGCAACGTGATCCGCCAGCGGACGGTTGTAGCAGACGTATAGCGGCCTGCGCCCGGCAGCCAGCGCATCCCTGAAAACGGCCAGCGCCAGTTGCGTCTTGCCGGAACCCGCCGTTCCGATCACGCGCAGGCGGAATGGCTCGCACTCGATCTGCCGCGCCCACTGGGTCAACCCGCCGGAGAGGCGCGTGTAGAGTGTTTTGGCCTGACCAACAACGGCGTTGACCTCGGGCACGAGATTGAGCTGGTCACCGAGAAAACGGTGCAGCTTGGCGGCCTGCGGGTTGAGGGGCTCACTCGCCGGCAGGATGCTCTTGATGATCGGCACAAGATAGTCGCGCCGCTTGGCATCGACAATGCGCTCGGGGGCGATGCCGGCGGAACCGGGTTGCTTGACGGTGTAGTCCGGGCAGAAGAGCAAGGAATCCACGGAAAACTGCCCGTCCGGGCAGAAAATTCGGAGTCGCTGATGCAAGGCGTCCGCTGATCGCGCCATCTGGGAGGCGACCCGTTTTTCCTTGGCTGCATAGACCTTGACCAGGCCGTCCGGGGTCTCATTGAGAAAACCCGATTTCTGTTCGATCAGGAGCAACTTCCCGGCCGGACTGACGATGGCGAAATCGATTTCCCCGACCAGGGCAAATCCGTGCTGAATCCGCGTCCAATGTACCCCGTGATAGACGGTGTAATCCTCGGGTAGTCCATCGGCGAGCACGGCCAGCGTTTCAAGCTCGCGCTGGGCAGCTCCCACCGCCGTCATCTCACGCCAGCCTTCGGGGATTACCTTGGCCATCAGCAGGATTCCAGATTCAAATGAATTCAAGAATCATACCAGCGTATTGAGAATGGCCGGACTGTCCTTCAGCGCCAAGGAGGTGAGCAAAAATAATTTGAACACTACGAACCATGTAGGTCGGGTTAGCCCAAGGGGCGTAACCCGACGCATCGCTGACCACTCGTCGGGTTACGCCCTTTGGGCTAACCCGACCTACGAGGTTTCGATTGCACGTCCAACTTGTTTATGCTTAATGCCTAGGGCTGATTGACCCTGATTCCGGGGCGAACGCTGAACACCATGTAGGTGCTGATCAGAACACCGACCGCCGCAATCGGCCAGAACTTCCCGGCACCGGCAATCTGGTCGACAACAAATCCAAGCGCCGGTGCCAGGATCATCTTGGCGAACGTTTGCGACTGGCTCTCGACCGAAAGAACGCTGGTACCGTGCGTTTCGGGCGAATAGGCATCAAAACGGCTGATGATGAGTGGGCGCCAGGCGCTTTGCATCAGGTACAGCAGGAAGAACAACGCAATCACCAGGTAATAGAGCTCCAGGGCGAGACAAGGCAGCATGATGAGATAGATCGCACACATGCACCGCCACATAAAGCCGCTGGCCGGATCATCGCCGCCAAAACGCCGGCTCAAAAGATGCGCCTGGCGACTGGACCAGGCCGAGCCCAGATGGAAAACAAAATACACGACACCGATCAGCAACGCGCTGCGCTTGTCGTTGCCAAGAGCCAGCAGCAAGGGGATGCCCAGGACCATGACCTTGATCATCGGCTGGATGTAGTCCTTGATGACATCGAAGAAGCCCTCGAAGCCCATCGATTCAACCATCAACCGGCGGAGTCCGGCGATCTTTACGGAGTCCCTGAGGGTTTGCCACATATGAGCGAAGACGTCTTTGATGCTGGCGTTGCCCTCGGGCTTTCCGTCGAGTTCCTTCGGATAGGTGCATAGCGCGATGAAACCAATGCTGTAAGGAACCAGCGCGGCCAGGAACAGGGTATTCAGGTTGCTGGTGTAGTAAGCAATGGCCGTCGCGATCGGAATGGAAACGGCGGAGCCAATTTTCGACCACGACCGCGTGTAGCCATAGACCTTGGTCTTTTCCTCCATCCGGCCGTTGAGACGCAGCCAGGTGAAGATCATGGATTTATGCGTCCCTTCTCGGAAGGCCTCGCCAATGCCGAAGAAAAATACCGCGATGAAAAGATAAGGAAGTTGATTTGGGCATAGGCCAAAACACAGGAACGCGATCATGTACGCCAGATACGAGACCAGGATGCAGCGCCGACGACCGTACAGATCGGCAATGGCCCCAGCGGGAATGTTGGTGGCGTTGATGCAGAATTCCCGAAAACCGATCAGAAAGCCCACCGAGGCAAATGAGTTTCCGCTGCCGAGCAGGAACAGCATCATGAAGGGTTCGAAGTAGCGCTGGTTCTTCAGGAAACCATAGAGGGAAAAACGGAAGATCATGCGACGGTGTCCTGTTCTTGGCGCTGGATGAAGACTCAATCCCGGAGATAACGCGTCAGGCGGACGTCGACGGTGGCTGATAATGACTGCAGGACGGCCACTCTCGCTTTGCCTTCGTTGCTGGCTCTGAAGATGTGTGGTGTCATGGCCAACAGATCGGCAATCGCCTCCTGGCCTTTGATTTCGGTCGAGTAGCGCACGGCTTCAGTTGCCAGAATCGAGAACCCCGGCGGCACGGGCATCTCACTGCTGCGTTCCGCTTTCAGGACGGGATAAATGATCTCGCGCAATTCACGCAGATGGTCCGATCCGGCATCAACCTGCACGAGTTGGCCGCCTGACTTGAGCACCCGGGCAAATTCGGCATAGACGGGAAAGCCGAACATGCACAGCACGCGATCCAGGGTACGCGGCAGCACCGGCAGGTTGGCATTACTGCCGACGACCCAGGCCATCCTTTTCTCCTGCTTCGCGGCCGATAGAACCGCCCATTTGGAGATATCCAGCCCGATGAGCGCCAGGTGCCGGACCTCGTCGCCGGGCGCGGCAAGCTGGCGGAGATAGTAGCCCTCGCCGCAACCGGCATCGAGACAACGGATCGTTGCGGCAGGAGACGTACCCTCCAACATCGCGCGCCGTGTCGCTTCGGCAATCGGCTGGTAATAGCCGGCATTGAGGAAGCGTCGCCGGGAGGCAACCATCTCTTTGCTATCACCCGGATCGCTTGAGCGTTTGTTCTGAACGGGCAGCAGATGCGTGTGGCCCTGGCTGGCTATGTCAAAACCATGACCGTTGGCGCAACGCCACGCGCTTCCGCTGCTATGCAAAGGCTTGCCGTCCAGCGGACAGGCAAGGGCGCTAAATGGCGTGATCTGCATTTGCTGATTCAAGCGGATTTGACTTCCTGGTGCCGAAAACACGTCGTCAGATGGTCATTGACCATTCCCGCCGCCTGCATGAATGCATAGCAGATGGTCGACCCGACAAATTTGAATCCGGCGAGCTTCAAGGCTTTACTCATTGCGTCCGACTGGATTGTCTTGCCCGGAGCTTCGCTCAGCGCGCGCCAGCGATTCTGAATCGGCTCAGCATCGACAAATCGCCAAAGGAAATCACTGAATGTCTGACCGCTCGCGGTCAGTTCGAGGAACGCCTTGGCATTCTGAATGCTTGCTGCCACCTTGGCACGATTCCGGACAATTCCGGGATCGGCCAACAGTGCCGCGACTTTGGCATCATCGTACTGCGCGATCAGATGAGGCTGAAATCCGTCAAAGACCTGACGATAGTGATCACGCTTCTTGAGGATCGTTGCCCAGGACAAACCAGCCTGCGCGCCTTCCAGAATCAGAAGCTCAAACAGCGCTCTGTCGTCGTGACAAGGAACACCCCATTCCTGATCATGATATTGGCGATAGAGGTCGAAGCCTTCGCACCACGGACAACGTTCCATTGACATGAGCCTCTCCCGGAAAACGGGAAGTGTACCGTCAAAACACTGGTGACACACGTCACGGCAGAATCAACCTGCGGCCTGACGCAACACCATAAACCACCTGTACTATTTTCTCGATCTATTTCCGAAAACAGGAGTAAGCTTTCACGCAGTTTCCGTGAAATCCCTGCAAAGTATTCCCCGTCAACTTTCATGAAAGCCAAGCCATGAACATCGTTCAGCGCGTCAAGGAAATCCTGCTCTCCCCAAAGCAAACCTGGCCGGTCATCGAAGCTGAATCGACCGACACCACGACCCTCTACACGCAATACCTGATGATTCTCGCGGTGATTCCGGCCGTGGCCGGGTTCATTGGCATGTCCCTCATCGGCGTTAACGCCATGGGCATGTCGATGCGGGTTCCGCTGATTTCCGGCCTGGTCAATATGGTTGTCGGGTATGCGCTTTCACTGGTGATGATCTATGTGCTTTCGCTGATTGCCGACGCCCTCGCGCCTACATTTGGTGGCCAGAAGAACCCGATGATGGCGCTGAAACTGGTTGCTTACGGCAGCACGGCCGGCATGGTGGGAGGAATTTTCACCGTCATTCCGGCGCTCTCGGCGCTGGGCCTGATTGCCTCGCTATACTCCGTCTACCTGCTCTTCCTCGGCATTCCCGTGATGATGAAGTCACCGCAGGAAAAAGCAGTGCCTTACACCGCCGTGCTGCTGATCTGCGGACTGATTGCCGGAGTCATCCTTGGCGCAGTATCTGCCATCCTGAGATAGTTTTCAGGCGACCAGCGAACTACAAAGCCGGTAACTACTTGAGGTTTGTAGCCGACAGCAGCATCACCTGTCCGGCTACAAATCCGATCTTGACTCCTCGCTGCTCGTCACCCCAAACGCAGGAACGAATCCCGATCATTTCATCGCAGCGAGCGGGATCTCCGATGGTTTTCTTCACGTCGTCGTACGATTGGCCGACCGTGAGCTTGTTGTAGTTTTCAAGGCTGAGCTGGCTGCCACACGCCACCAGCAACAGGCAAGAGAAAAAGAAACCAGCAATCCGGCGCAAGGTCATCAACATCGGTACATCCCTTCGTGACAAAAAAACTCAGCTGTAATTGATGCTGACATTCTCACTGCTCAACCAGTCGCCCAGTGCGGACAGCAAATCGTCTTCAAGACGCACGCGATTGTTCTCGCCCAGCGCCAGTTCACAGATAGCATCGGCGTTACGGTAAGCCAGGCGCACCGGGCAATTGCCGGGCGTGTAGGGTGCCAGCATGTCACGCAGCCGTTGAGCCGCCACTAGCGCATTCGCGCCACTGGCCTGGCCATTAAGTGACAGGCGCAAATGCTTGGCAAAGCGGCCGCGCGCTTCGGGCAGCGTCAGCAGGCGCTCGGCGATGATGCGCACCTTGCCTTCGCCGGCAAAGTCGTCACGCTGCACCTTGCCTTCGATGATCAGAACTTCGTCGTCCTTGATCTTGTTGCGTTCGGCTTCAAAAATCTCGTTGAACACCGAGACTTCCAGCGAGGTCGTGCCATCATCGATCTGCACAAAGGCCATTTTGCCGCGCGAGGTCAGCTTGGTACGCACACCAACCACCAAACCGGCGAGCAATTGCGGTTCCTTTCTGGCCTCCAGCGAGGCCAGCGGCTTGCGCGCAAAGCGCGAAACCTCGGCCTTGACGGCATGAAACGGATGCCCCGAGAAGAAGAAGCCAAGCGCCAGCTTTTCTTCGCTCAGTTTTTGCCGCTCTTTCCAGCGCGGCGCTTCCTGGTACTGCGGGCCATGTTCGGCCATCGTGGCGCTGTCGAAGACGTCGAACAGGCTGACCTGCATGGCATTGCGCTCGGCCTGTTCGGCCGCTTCCATGGCGATACCAACGGAGGCGATCAGGCGCGCCCGATGATCGTCCAGAGAATCAAAAGCACCGGCCCGAATCAGCGCTTCGATGGTGCGCCGATTGACCATGCGCTTGTCGACGCGCTGGCAAAAGTCGAACAAATCCTTGAA
>JBBQAT010000196.1:0-7000 GCA_038316625.1 Burkholderiales bacterium | reverse complement strand
CATCAGGTCGAACAGTTTTTCGGCGAGTGCCGGGTCGTAGCCTTTCTTCGCCGCACCGGCGGCGATCGTCGCCCGATGCTTGGCCATTTCATCGGCCTTCTTCTTGCCCATCGCCCGCCGCAACATGTCGGCACCACCGAGCGTGTAGCCGCCGATGATCTGCGAGATCTGCATCACCTGTTCCTGATACACGATGACGCCGTAGGTTGGCGACAGGCAAGCGGTCAGATCAGGGTGGAAGTAGTCGATCTTCTGCTGACCTTTTTTGCGCAGGATGAAGTCGTCGACCAGGCCCGAACCGAGCGGACCTGGACGATACAGCGCGAGCACGGCGATGATGTCCTCGAAGCGGTCGGGCGCCAGCTTCTTGAGCAACTTCTTCATGCCCTCCGATTCGACCTGGAAGATCGCCGTCGTGTTGGCGTCCTTGAGAATCTTGTAAGCCGCTGGATCGTCGAAGCTCAGCGCGTCAAGATCGGGGCGCACGCCGGTCAGCTTTTCGACGTAATCGACGGCGAGCTTGATGATGGTCAGGTTGCGCAGGCCGAGAAAGTCGAACTTGACCAGGCCGACTTTTTCGACGTCGTCCTTGTCAAATTGCGAAACCGTCGCGCCGCCGTCGGCCGAGTACAGCGGGCAGAAATCGGTCAGTTTGTTGGGTGCAATCAACACACCGCCGGCGTGCATGCCGACGTTACGCGTCAAGTCTTCGAGGCGCCTGGCGAGATCGAACAGGTCGCGGACTTCTTCGCCCTCCTCGATCTTGGCCTTGAGCTGCGGCTCGGCTTCGATGGCTTTGTCGAGCGACAAGGGCTTGTTGGCTTCGAGCGGGATCAGCTTCGAGAGTTGATCGCAGAAGTTGTAGGGCAGATCAAGCACGCGCCCGACGTCGCGAATCACCGCTTTTGACGACATGGTGCCGAAGGTGGCGATCTGCGACACCGCGTCCTTGCCGTATTTTTCGCGCACGTATTCGATGACGCGCCAACGTTTGTCCTGGCAGAAGTCGATGTCGAAGTCGGGCATCGATACCCGTTCCGGGTTCAGAAAGCGCTCGAACAGCAGGGCGTAGCGCAGCGGATCGATATCGGTGATACCCAGCGAATAGGCAACCAGCGAACCGGCACCGGAACCTCGCCCAGGACCGACCGGGACATCGTTGTTTTTCGCCCAGTTGATGAAGTCCGCCACGATCAGGAAATAGCCGGGAAAGCCCATCTGCACGATGGTGTCAGTCTCGATCTTCAGTCGTGTATCGTAGGTCGGGCGCTGCGTCTCGCGCTCGGCAGCATCGGGAAACAGATGCGCCAAACGTTTCTCCAGGCCATGCGCCGCTTCCTGGCAAAGGAAATTGTCAAGGGTAATACCCTCCGGCGTCGGGAAATCCGGCAGGTAATTCTTGCCCAGCGTGATCGATAGATTGCAACGCTTGGCGATCTCGACCGTATTTTCCAACGCTTCCGGCAGATCGGAAAACAGCTCCGCCATCTCGTCCGGGGACTTGAAATATTGATCCTCGGTATAGATTTTCGGACGCCGGGCGTCGCCCAGCATATAGCCTTCGGCGATGCAAACGCGCGCTTCGTGCGCCTTGAAGTCATCACGTTCGAGAAACTGAACCGGATGCGTCGCCACCAGCGGCAGACCCAGATCGGCGGCCAGATCGGCGGTTGCGGCAACCAGCGCTTCCTGCTGCTGCGACTGGCCGCGCGGTAACGCCCGCTGGACCTCAAGATAAAAGGCGCCGGGGAAATATTTGACCCACCAGGCTGCCCGGCTGGTCGCCTGCGCGGTATTGCCCTGCAGCAGCGCTTCGCCGACATCGCCCCCGGCCGCGCCGGAAAGTGCGATCAGTCCGCTCACGCCGACATCGCGCAACATTTGGCGCGTCACCTCGGAACGACCACGCGTACGCGGCGCAAGACAGGCGCGCGATAGCAACTCGCAAAGTTGCAAGTAGCCCTTGTGCGACCGGCAAAGCAGCAACAGGCGATAGGGACGATCCATATCCTTGTCGTTGGCAATCCAGACGTCGGCACCGATGACCGGCTTGATCCCGCGTGAACGCGCGGCGGTATAGAACTTGACCATCCCGAAGAGATTGGACAAATCCGTGAGCGCCAGTGCCGGCATCCCGTATTCGATGGCACGTTGTACCGGCGGGCAGTCATGGTTCTTGCCCACATCGAGACGCACCATCCCGTCGGTGATGGAGTATTCGCTGTGCAGGCGGAGATGGATGAAGCGGGTTTCAGGCATCCCGCCATTTTACTCCGTGGGGATGAACTGGCGACGCTTGTTACCTAAAAAGCGAGACTCGTAACAATTTGTAAGTAGCGTCAGCGATACGGGTGTTGCGGCGTTATTCCCAGCACAGGACTTCTTTCGAACACGAGGAATAATCATGAAAAAGCAACTGCGCACCGCAATTCTGGTTTCACTTGGCCTGCTCTCGGCCAGCTCCGCGATGGCCAACGACGCCGTTATCGGCGCGCTGCTGGGTGGCGGCGCTGGCGTTCTCGTCGGCCGGTCGGTCGGCGGTCGGAATGGCGCAGTCATCGGCGGCGCGCTCGGCGCGGCAGCGGGTGCAGCCATCGGTTCCGAAAACAGGCGTGATCGTATCGTCGAACAACGCGTCGATTACTACCAACCCGCCCCGGTGTATTACGAGCAACCCGCGTATTATCCGCAACAGGTTTATTACACCCAGCCGGTACGGGTCGAACAACGACCGGTCTATGTCATTCGCGGCGAACGCGACTGGGATCGCAGGGATCATCATCGCCATCACGGCTGGGATCGCCAAGACCGTGGCTGGGATGATCGCCGCTGATGGCTGGACCGTCTTATTGCTACAGCCCGACAAAGTCGTTTGAGAGCGCCGCGTCCTTGCGCCGAAAACTCAGCGATTAACGCACTGCTCGATATCGGCACCCGTGCGGCGCGCCTGCCCGGCCGGTCCACAGGGCGTGCGCTCGCCCGGCACCGGATAGGGAGTGCCCTCCTCATCCATCTGCGCCGCCAGGGTCTCCCAAGCCACCAGACCCTTTCGATCAAGCGTCAGACGCAACAGCCAGCCGCGTTTAGCGGCGGGGGTCTCAAAGCCGTCGAAAACAAAATTGCCCAGGCTATAAACGATCAGCTTGCCACGGTAGTATTCAGCGCCTTGCGTGACGTGCGGATGGCCACCCACGACCAGGTCGGCGCCGGCATCAATCATCGTTCTCGCCAGTTGCCGCTGACGTTCGCCGGGCAGGGGTTCGAGTTCCCAGCCCCAGTGCATGAAAGGAATGATCAGATCAGCTCCGGCCGCTCGCGCGGCGCGAATGTCGCTGACGACCTGACTATCCTCGCTCCAGGCAATGCCCGGCCAGCTGGGACCGGCCTCAAAGGAGCGCGGCTTGAACTCGTTGTAGCTGAGTACGGCAATGCGCAAGCCTTTTCGTTCGATCCACAGCGGCTCATGGGCGCTGGCCAGATCGATGCCGCCGCCAAAATGGCGAATGCCGGCGCTGTCGAGATGCCCCAGCGTTTCGAGAAAGGCCGCCTTGCCGTAGTCGCCCGAATGATTGTTGGCCACCGCCAGCGCATCAAAACGCCCCTTCAGCACAGACACCGCCGCAGGATCGGCGCGAAAGGAAAAAATCTTGCTTTCGAGCGCTTTGCCAACCGTGGCAATCGGGCATTCCAGATTGCCGATGGTGAAATCGGCATCGCGCAACGGTGCCGCAAACGCCGCCAGCGGGTCGCGCCCGGAGGCGATCACTTTTCCCGGACCATCGTCGAGCATGACATCGCCGACAAAGACCAGGCGTACGGGGTCGGCCTGCACGAAGGAGAAAGAAGACAGGAGCAACAGCGCGCAGAGCACGTTCAGCGCAGGCCGCAATTTCATTTTGAGCCCTTCCTGCCGGCGCGTTCCGCCGACGTCAGTTGGCACCAGTACTGAAGTTCGCCATCGCGTACCGGCTCATGCACAGAATGCAGGCCGCTGAACCCGTAGGGCGCGCCCCGGCGGCCGGCTGGCGGATAGGGAAAAGTCGCCTGATGAATCAGTAGTGGCCCGTCATCACGATCAGCGTAGGTATAGATCTTGATCGCGGCTATGTCGGCCGGTTTGTTCTGGAAAACAACACGAAAATGGAAAAACGAACCGACATCAATGGCCTTGACGGCATAGGGCGAGGAGACGGGCAGAGCCACCAGCGCCCGCGTTTCACCGCCATAGGTGTAATGACAAAGCACCTGCTCGGCGCGATCAGCACCTATCGCGGGCGTTGTCAGCAGCCCCATGACGGCCAGCAGCGCGGCGGCGGCAGGCCAAGTAATAAACGATTGTACGAAGCGCACAGGGTCCCCAGAAAAAGTGCCGGAAATCCGACGGGCTGGAGTATCGCTGACGTCTGGCATCACGGTCAATCGACGATCTCCTGTACAAACCATCGGCCTGCAGGCCAATGAATACGGTCATCTTCGAAGCCTATGCTCTGGAAGCCCATATTCATGCGCTTCTCCAAGCAGTCCGCTTTTCATGTCGCCACGCCAACCCGGCAAACAAAAACGCCGTCACTCCAGGCCTGACCCGGAATGACGGCGCTATCACACCGTTGAGCAAACCCGCCGACTAAGCTTGCGTGTACTTCTTGTGGAACTCGCCAAAGAGCTGCACCACTTTCTGGATCTTGTCGGTGGGCGGCAGGATGGTGGTGCGGAAATGGAACGTGCCTTCCGCCTGACCGAATCCGGAACCCGGCACGACGCAGATGCCGGTTTCTTCCAGCAAGGCCATGCAGAATTCAAAGTCCGTCTTGCCGGCCGGCAGCTTGACGTTGGGGAAGGCGTACATGGCACCGGCGATGACGTTGCAGCTGACACCTTCGATCTTGTTGAGACCTTCGGCGAGGATGACGGCGCGCTTCTTCATTTCGTCGAGGATGGTCGTCTTTTCCGCGTTGTAGACCGCGTAGGACGGCGCACCCGGCTTCGGCGGCGTGACCATGGCGTAGGTGGCAACCTGGCCGGCGAGATTGGAACACAGGCTCACGGACTGCAGTTTGAGGATCTGGGCCGCCACATCGTCAGGAACGTTGCGGAACTCAAAATAGCCACCGCGCACGCCGCACTCGCCAAGAAAACCCTTGGAACAGGAATGGAAGCTGAACAGCGACACATCCTTGATGCCCTTGTTGTTGAGCGCCTTGGCGAAGGAAACAAACTTGTCGCCGGCGAGATAGATGTTCTCCTGATAGACCTCATCGGCCAGCACGGAGAGGCCGTGCTTCTGGGCGAAGTCCAGGATCATCTCGATGTTCTGCTCGTCCAGCACGGCACCGGTCGGGTTGCCGGGGTTGATGACGCAGATGGCCTTGACGTTGATGCCCTGGGCCTTGGCCTTGTTGAAACCATCCTCAAGCATGCCGAGGTTGAGTTTCCAGTTGTTCTGCTCGTCGAGGTAGTAAGGCACCATCTGGCCCTCATACAGCGTCAGCGTGGCGCTGTAGAGCGGGTACTGCGGAATCGGGATCATGATGCCGTCGTTGGGGTCGGCGATCAGCAGGCGCAGGATCGCCTGAACGCCCTTGCTGGCACCGTCCGTGAGGTAGATATCATCCGGATCGATACCGGCACCGTCGCGCGCCTTGATGAACTCGGCAATGGCCTCGCGAATGAAACGTACGCCACGGCTTTCGCTGTAGGCGCCCAGCCCGTGGCGGGAGCCCTTGAGGATCGCCTTGGCCGTTTCCACAACATCGGCCGGGAAGAGCGTCGGAGCGAGCGCCATCAGGTCGGGATATTCGCAAAGCGCCAGCAACTGGCGCTGGTAAGTGATCGGCTTCTGACCCAGCGACTGTGGATTGCCGATGTTGCAGTAAATGATTTCCTTGCCCTGCTTCTCAAGCTCCTGCGCCCGGGCCACGATGGGGCCGCGAACGGCGTACTCCGTCTCCAGAACGGCTTTCCCGAGATCCTTCAGCTGAATGGTCATTAGTCTCTCCCGTGATGTTGCGTGAAAATAAAGAATTCTATCAAAGATAGAAAACACATTAGACAATCTTACAAAAATTCTCTGACCTCAAGTGGCGCTGATACAACCCGCGCGCTTCAGGCATCACCGGTCAGGCATTCTCTGGACGCGCTGCACGCTTGCGTTCATACATGTCGTGATCACAAAACTTGATCAAATCATCGGCGCTTCCACCATCGCTCGGGTAAAAAGCCAGGCCAACGGCGCCGCTGGCCAGAATGCTTTCGGGAAAATGCAGCACATCGACGGTCTGCAACGGCTCACTCAGCACCTCTTCAACATGTTGCCTCACCTGTTCTGCCGCCAGGCGTGACGGAACATCGTTGATCATCAGCAGGAATTCATCGCCGGCATAACGGGCAACGCGGTCGCAGGCGCGCGTCGCCTTGAGCAGGCGCTGGCCGACCTCGATCAGCACGCGATCACCCGTGTCGTGACCAAAGCGGTCGTTGATCAGCTTGAAATTATTGAGGTCGACAAACAGCACGGCAAATGACATCGAATCACCCGTGCGACGGGAATTCTCGATACGACTGGTGATGCTGCGCAGCATCACGTCGCGATTGCCAAGGCCGGTCAGCACGTCGGTACGCAAACGCTGCTGCATCTGCCGGAAGGTGTTGGCCAGGATACCGATCTCATCATTGCGATGCACGTCGAGTGGCACCTCCAGACGCCCCTCGCCCACCTCCTGCGCGGCCTGGGTTAACCGCCCGATGTCACGGTCGACCCACCCGACGATGCGCAGACCCAGCGCCATCGCCACCAGTGCCCCAAGTAGGCCGATCAGCGCCGTCCGTTCTACGTTGGCCGTCACATCCTGCATGAAGTCGTTGCGCGGCACGGCCACCACAATGATCCAGTCGAGTCCCGCATCATCGCGTACGCGGTCAAACGCCAGTTCGACAGACTCGTCGTTCGGCCCGGTAAAGCGTTGCGAAATCGCACTATTGATCGGCTGCCCCGAGCTTCCCC
>JBBQAT010000195.1:0-7014 GCA_038316625.1 Burkholderiales bacterium | reverse complement strand
GAACTCGGCCTGGTGCTCTCCCCTCAGCCTGTTCCCGCTCCCGCATGATGCCGACAATCTCCCAATATGCATTTCTAACCCACTGAATTTAAATGAACAAATTACTGTTTCTTGAGAGCTTGTCGAAGGCCAGTGCTGGCGAGGAACTAGCGGTTCGACAAGCTCACCGCGAACGGTAATTGGTTTGCTGAAACGCAATGCTACGTGCGTCAAGGAGATACCCGTTTTCGGGAAAAATGACGTGATCAGGGCCGTTTGAGAATTCGGAGAAACGCGTGTCAAAACACTATCAACATCTCGGCGTGTATAGCGACTGGGTTGGCGCCGCCAACCGTCAGCAAGCCTTGTTTCCCAAAGCCGAGCCCGGCCCGGAAACCCAGGCGCGCGTGCGCGAGGTGCTGGGTTTTTGCCACACCGAAGAACATCCGCTGGATGTACGCACCGAACAGCGCTGGCAGGATGGCGATCTGATTGGCGAAGAAGTGTCCTGGTCGGTGGGTTTCGGGCCGCGCACCCATGCGTATGTGCTCAAGCCGGCCCATGCGGCTGAACCGCTTCCCGGAGTTATCGCGCTGCACGACCACAGCAACTACACGTTCTACGGCAAAGAAAAAATCGCCGACGGCCCCTTGGGTGTTGCGCCGGGCGTGGATGAGTTACGAGCGATTGAGTATGGCGGGCGATCCTATGCGGCAGCGCTGGCCCGCCAGGGATTCGTGGTTCTGGTGCACGACTGCTTCTTGTGGGGTAGCCGTCGATTCCCGCAGGAGACGATGATCGCAGCCGTTGGCGATCAGCCGGTTACCCGCTCCCAATTCCTCGATGCGTCGCTGGAAATCGAGCACTACAACACGATTGCCGCGCTCCATGAACATCGGGCCGCCAAGTACTGCAACGTGCTGGGCAGTTGCCTTGCCGGCGTAGTCAGTTACGAGGACCGGATCGCCACCAATTACCTGCTTTCCCGGCCAGATGTAAGCGCGGACCGGGTCGGATGCATTGGCCTGTCGGGCGGCGGAAATCGCGCCGCACTGTTGAACGCGTCCCATGACCGGATTGCAGCGGCCGTCATCATCGGTCTGATGACGACCTATGAAGGCTTGCTCGATCACAACATGTCGCACACCTGGATGCTGTTCCCATCGAACTGGTCACGTTACGGCGATTGGCCTGATCTGGCCGCATGTCGTGCGCCAAGGCCCTTGCTGGTGCAATATGATCTCGACGATTACCTGTTTACGGTTGCAGGAATGCGGGAGGCCGATGCGCGGCTGGAAGCGCATTACGCCGGCGCAGGCCCGCCCGAGAACTATGCGGGACAGTTCTATCCCGGCACGCACAAATTTGATCTGGAAATGCAGCAGGCAGCGTTCGACTGGCTTGAACAGCGATTGCGCTGAAGCATTGAAATGATCGTTACAGTCGCAATAATCAGAGCGCACAGGAGTTATTAAATGAAAGCCTTATCCAAGCTTGAAGCCGCACCCGGCCTGACCATGAACCAGGTCGATAAGCCCCTTATCGGCCACAACGACGTCCTGATCAAGATAAAGAAAACAGCCATTTGCGGTACCGATATCCATATCTGGAAGTGGGACGACTGGGCGCAAAAGACCATCCCCGTGCCCATGCATGTCGGCCATGAATACGTCGGTACCATCGTCGAACTGGGCTCCGAAGTGCAGGGTTTCAAGATCGGCGACCGAGTGTCGGGCGAGGGGCATATTACCTGCGGCCATTGCCGTAACTGCCGGGCGGGGCGCCGCCACCTCTGCCGTAACACCACTGGCGTCGGCGTCAATCGTCCCGGCGCATTTGCCGAGTACCTTTCCCTGCCGGCATTCAACACCTTCCCGATTCCCGACGGAATCTCGGATGATCTGGCGGCCATTTTCGATCCCTTTGGCAACGCGGTGCATACCGCCTTGTCGTTCAACATGGTCGGCGAGGATGTGCTGATTACCGGTGCGGGACCGATCGGCATCATGGCCGTCGCGATTGCCAAGCACGTCGGCGCGCGCCATGTCGTGATCACCGATGTGAACGATTTCCGCCTCGATCTGGCGCGAAAAATGGGCGCAACGCGTGCGGTGAATGTGACGCGGGAAGACACGAAAAACGTGATGTCCGAACTAGGAATGACCGAGGGCTTCGACGTCGGCCTGGAAATGTCCGGCAACCCGCAAGCCTTCCAGATGATGCTGAAAACCATGCAACACGGCGGCAAGGTCGCCTTGCTCGGCATCCCGCCACCCGACACGGCCATCGACTGGAATCAGGTGATCTTCAAAGGACTGGAGATCAAGGGAATCTACGGCCGGGAAATGTTCGAGACCTGGTACAAGATGGTTGCCCTCATCCAGTCCGGCCTTGACATCACGCCGATCATCACGCACCACTATTCGGTCGATGACTTCGAGCAGGGCTTTGCCACGATGCTGTCGGGGCAGAGCGGCAAGGTCATTCTGAACTGGGCGTAGTTGGCAAGGCTTATGCCGTTTCGTGATTGATTGCTTCTTGTGTGATGCGGTATCGAGTGGGCATAAAGATCGTTACTCCTTGATCTGTCTCAGTTCGGCCATGAAGAGTCATTCGTCGGCAAAACCAATCGGACCGGTTACGATAGCTTGGAGACACTCCCCTTGTCCTGATCGCTGTTACTCGATACCTTGTCACGGACACTTGAAAGTAACGGTCACCGAAGAACAGAACGGGAGCCATAGCCCCCGTTTCTTTGCACTGAAGGTGAACTAAGCAGAGGTTTTCTTTTGATTTTTGTAACGCGTGGCACCCAGACCTGCAAGAGCCAACCCGATTAACGCAAGCGTAGCAGGCTCTGGAACCTGATCTGGGGCGTCTCCAATCGCCTGTAATTCACCCAGTGTGGCCCAATCAGAACCGCCTTCTCCAATGGTGGTGTACCTGATATAGCGCATCAAATCATCATTGGTATCGAAAGAAACCTCCCAAAGGTAGGTTACTGGGTCACCGTATTTGACAGTTTCCGGACCGATGTTTAGCCATGCGAGTCCATCAGTGCTGGATGACAACTGGAATTTCATATGGTAGCCCGGACCATCCATAGAAAAGATATTGATGCGATCTATGGAATAAACCCCTCCTAAATCGACCTGCCACCACGCATCATGTGTGCCGCCATTCCAAGCAGTGGAAATTTTGCCGTCGTTCCCGTTTTCGATAGCATAGCTACCCCCGCTGTAGTAACCACTAGCAGTAGCAGGTTTGCCAAGCGCATAGTCGATGGGGGCTGAGTAGGCGAAAGATGAGAATGCTGAGGAAACCAACACGGCTAAGACAACTTTTGATAGCAATGGAACAATATTTGTAGAACTGATGATTTTCATAATCCTTTCCTTATATTGAGTAAGTCCCGCAACACACCGCGAAAGAATGCAGAACGTGATCGCAATAAGCATTTATTGTTCCAATTCGGAATTTCCATATTAAAACAATGGTTATTAACCATTGAGCCTTTCTTGAACGTAGTAGCTGTAAATTATTCCGACAAAGGATATGAAATTCTATGGTGCTGAGCGGCAGGTAACCAACTGATTCTGTTGAAAAAGAGAAAATTTTAGGAGCGCAACAAACCGGCTAATTGCTGTGGTATCTGCAAAAGGCATCAAGGTTCAGGTCACAAGGCCATTCACGCGATCTTCAACGAACTATCGAACGATAGTCAGTCCCGAAAACCAAAGGGGTCAGCGTCGTAATACTTCTTCATAGCAGAAGAATGTGAAGCTGAACCCTTTAGCTTTAAGCTCTCACTGGTCGAACCGAGCATCGCTGGGAGGCTCATGGATAGGCTGTCTACGAGCATGAATCGCTGGAGGCCAAAGAATACGCCAATCGTAGTATGGCATGCCCGCAGATCGCCATTTGACGAGGCTTGCAGGCGGGTCTCTATTCGGTTGAGTTGGCTACGCCGATTGTTCTGTTCGATGTCTGGCTTCGTTGTGGTCGTGCCAGAGTCATACGCCATGCACTATTTCCTTGAACAGCGCTTTCTAGCCGAGTACGCTGCCGTGATTTCGTCATATCCGTTAGTTGTTCATCCGTGTGTTCGAAAACGCTAGGGGCTGGAGTGCCTAATCTCGGAAATTGCAGCTCACGGTTATGTCGAAAAAATAGAAATGTCTCTGACCCCTTTGGGTCGTTTGGCAATTCAGTTTGATGGCTGCAATACTGTTGGCAGCGGCCAATCCAGACTGGACTGGCTTCGTCCGTGGTCGGCCATGAGCGGTCAGCCAGAGTCTGCGCAAACGCCATTGCTCAACGGCGACTCTCGCATTACTAAGCTGACCTTTGTGATCGGCATTCCAATGATTGGCTCGCCGTCTTAGCCGGTCAAGTTACCAGCGGCGGATAATCGGTGTAGCCCTCAGCGCCGGGTGAATAGAAGGTGTTGCGGTCCGGCGTATTGAGTGGCGCGCCGCGCTTGAAGCGCTCGGGCAAATCCGGGTTGGCCAGAAACAGACTACCAAACACGGCTGCATCACATCGCTTGTCGGCCAGCAGTTGTTCTGCGCGTGGGGCGTCCAGTCCGCCGCCAATCAAGTAGGCGCCCTCAAAACGCGGGCGCAGCAGTGCGTGGTAATCAGGATCTGGCTTGAAGGTGGCCACATGCAGGTAGGCGAGCTTGAGCGGCTTTAATTGGTCAACCAGGTAGCTGTAGGTCTCCACCGGATTGGCATCGCTAATGTCGTTGAAGTTCATTTCCGGAGATAGCTTGATGCCGACCCGGTCGCTACCAGCTTCGGCGCACAGCGCCGCCAGCACTTCGAGCGTGAAGCGTGCGCGCCCGGCCAGGCTGCCGCCGTAGGCGTCGGTGCGCTGGTTAGTACTGCTGGACAAAAATTGTTCCGGCAAATAGCCCGAGGCGTTGTGCAACTCCACACCGTCAAAACCCGCCTGCATGGCTAGACGCGTGGCCTGACGATATTCGTCAACCACGCCGGCAATTTCGGCCAGTTCAAGCGCGCGCGGTACGCTGAAGTCGTGCGGACCCTGGTCGGTATAGACCTGGCCTTTGGCTTGCACGGCTGATGGTGCCACCGGCGCCGCGCCGTTGGGCAGCAGCGAGGTGTGCGAGATGCGCCCGACATGCATCAGTTGCAAGAATATCTTGCTACCTTTGTCGTGCACGGCTTGTGTAACACGCTTCCAGGACGCCACTTGCACGGCGTTGTGCAGGCCCGGTGTACGGGTATAGCCCTTGCCCATGGGTGCGGGAAAGGTTCCCTCACTGATGATCAGTCCGGCGCCGGACCGTTGGGCGTAGTAGTCGGCCACCAAGGCGCTGGGCACCCCCTGATCGTCGGCACGGGAACGCGTCATGGGCGCCATCACGATGCGGTTGTTGAGGGTGTGGCGACCGATTTGAACGGGGCTGAAGAGTTGGGTCATGGTGTACTTTCCTTTAACAAAATAGCGAAATCAAGTCAGCAACGGGAACGCCACTGCGCCCGCCGGACTGGCCCAGTTCTTGACCAATTCAGCTACTACTGCGCCAGTGCTGGTGAGACGTACACCGGCGCGTTCCATCCGGCGCCAGGCCATTTCTTCAGCAATCGGATTGGACGAACCGCAGGCGTCGCACACCACTTGCACGTTGAATCCCTCCTGCAGCGCGCTGATCGCTGGCATGACCATGCAGATGTCAGTCGTTACGCCAGCCATGACAAAGTTGCGTTTGCCGGTGGCACGGCAGGCACTGGCAAAGGCCTCGTCGTCCCAGGCGTTGACCACGCCTTGACGTTGGATGCGAGCGGCAAAGGCCTCGGGCAGGATGTCTTGCAGCTCGGGCATCAAGGGGCCCTGAACATTGACATTGGTCTCCTGGCTGGAGGTGAGCACCACCGGCATGCCCGTGCCTTTGGCGAACTTGGCCAGAACGATCACGTTGCGCTGTAGCAGCGCCAGCGGCGTTGTGGCAGCCCAGGTGTTGGTGCCGACCTGGTGGTCGATCAGGATCACGGCAGTGTCTTGAAGATTAAAGCTATGCATGGTTTTGCCTCTTATGGGGTGGGATAAAAAGAAGGGAAATACAAACAAGTGGGGGGACTGTCTCAGACCAAGCCTAGGCCCCTGGCGGGTTGACATGCAACACCATTTTCCCGCGTGCCTTGCCGGACTCTCCCAGACGGTGGGCTAGCGGTGCGTCGGCCAAGGCGAATTCCCGCCCCACCAGAACACGCAAGCGGCCTGCGTCCACCAGCATTGCCAGTTGTGCCAAAACCGCGCCGCGTGGAGGCGTGAAGACGAAGGTGGCACGCACGCCAGCAGCCGCCGCCCGTTCGGGCGAAGGGGGCAAGGCGGTGGCAACCAACAAGCCACCTTCGCGTAGCGTGTCCCAGGACGCCTCTTGCGTAGCACCGCCCAGGGTGTCCAACACCACATCCATATTGCTGACAAGGTCCTCAAAACGCTGCGTGCGGTACTCAATAACTTCATCGGCACCCAGGCTTTGGACCAGGTGGAGGTCGGCAGTACCCGCTGTGGCGATGACGTAAGCGCCCTGCATTTTCGCCAGTTGCACGGCTATGCTACCCAAGGCACCGGCGCCGCCGTGAACAAGCACACGCATGCCATGCTCCAGTTGGGCGGTTTCCATCTGGGCCGTCCACGCCGCCTGCGCGGGCGTAGGCATGGCCGCTGCCGTAGCAAAAGAGGCGGTGCGAGGCTTTAGAGCCGCTTGGGAAGCGTCGACTGCCACGTACTCGGCATAGCTTCCGCCACGGGCAAATTCGGCATAGAAAAACACCTCGTCACCCGTTGAAAAGCCGCTCACCGCGTTGCCCACAGCAGTCACCACACCGGCAGCGTCCGAGCCCAAGGCGAACGGGAAAGTCTTGGTGTCAGCAGCGGTTGTAAATTGATACAGGGCAGCGATTGAAAGTTGATACACCGAGTTGAGAGAGAATCGGCGATTTCAAAGGCGCCGTTGATTACAAACGAGGTGTATGTGGAAATTGAAATTCTGAGGAAACACGG
>JBBQAT010000194.1:0-7164 GCA_038316625.1 Burkholderiales bacterium | reverse complement strand
ACAAAAGCGCCGTCAAACGTCGCGTTGTTGCCCTGGATCGTTACCGTGGTCGGCGCCATGACGGGCTGTGTTCGGCCCTTGATGGTGAGCTGGCCGGCGACTTCGTAACGATTGCCGTCCAGCGCCTTGACGCTGCTGGAGACGAAATGGGCCGTCGGGAAAGCCTTGGTGTTGAACCACTGCTTGCCGGCCACCTCGTCGTCACCCTCGGAAGAACCGGTGTCGATGCTGGCCAGATCGACGTCGAGGACAACCTTGGCGCTGGGAAGCTTGGCCGGGTCGAAGCTGAGTTGCGTGGTGAATTTCTTGAAACGGCCTTCCATGGCCACGTTCATCTGCTTGAAGCCGAAGGCCAAGGTACTCTTGTCGGCCTTCACCGCGCTGAATTCGGCCGCCTGGCTGACGCTGGGCAGACCAAAGGCCGCCGCAAGCGACAGAAAGGCAATTAGTTTTTTGTTTTTCATGATCGGTTCTCCGTTGGTAGGGCAAAAATCAATGTCTGACGCAACTGGGTTAATTGCGGGGCAACATGCGGGTCAGCACGTCGTCCTTGTCGATAAAGTGGTGTTTGAGGGCCGCTGCTGCGTGACCGATGATGACGGCAGCGAACAGCATGTTCAGTCCCCAGTGCAGGGTTTGCAGCAGGTGGCCAAGTTCCTTGTTCTTTTCCAGCAGATCGGGGATCGGCAGCACACCGAACAGCACGGTCTGGATGCCCTTGGCTGAACTCATCAGCCAGCCCGATAGCGGTACGGCAAGCATCAGCAGGTAGATCGCCGCATGACCGGCATGAGCGACAAACTGTTCGCCGCGCCCCATGTGATCAGGCAACGCCGGCGGCCGGTTAGCTGCGCGCCAGGCCAGCCGAACGAACACCAGCAGGAACAGGACGACGCCCGCCCATTTGTGCCACGAGTAGAACTGGAGTTTTTGCGGCGACAGCGGCAGGTCGGCCATATACAGGCCAAAGGCAAACAATCCGATCAGGCCGACGGCCATCAACCAGTGCAATGCGATGGCGGTGGAGGTGTACTTTTTCATGACAGTTCTCAATGCTGGACAGGTTGGAAAGCGAAGGCATCCATGGCGATGACGTATTCGTCAACGCCGGCGTGGAGGCGTTGTGGCGCGGCCTTTTCGCCGCCGGCGCCAAGGGCCACGTAAAGCGGCAAGAGGTGTTCATCACGCGGGTGGGCGCGTACGGCGTCGGGCGCCAGCTGACGATAGTCAAACAAGGCGGGCAGATCGTTGGCCTGCAGTTTTGACCAGACCCACTCGGGAAAGCTGCGCACATAGGCCGGCATCTGTCCGCCTTGCCGATACGCGCGCTGGAAATCCGACAGGTTGTGCGTCAGATTGCCTGACGCCAGGATCAGAAAGCCCTTGCGCGTCAACGAAGCCAGCGCCTGACCAACGCGGTAGTGATGCTCCGGCCCCAAGTGGCTCTGGATGGACAGCGGAAGAACCGGCACATCGGCTTCAGGGAACATCAAGCGCAGGGGCAGCCAGGCACCGTGGTCAAGTCCGCGACCGGCATCGGCTTGAGCCTTGAAGCCAGCCTTCACCAGCGCATCCAGAACCTCGTTGCTGGCTTCGCGGCAACCGGTGGCGGGGTAGCGCAGAGCGTAAAGCTCTTCGGGGAATCCCCAGAAGTCGTGAATGGTTTCCGGTCGCTCGGCAAAACCGACGGTCGGCTGGTCGGTTTCCCAATGCGCGCTGACCACGATGATGGCGCGCGGGCGTGCCAGGCTGGCTGCGATATTCGCCAGCGCCGCACCGGCCGCACCGGGGTGCAGGGCAAAGGTCGGTGCTCCATGCGGAACAAATAGACTGGGTAATGCGTTATAGGTCGTTTCCATGACAGCTCCTGAGTACATGACCGTACTGTAGGGCTTTAATCTGCAGCGAAATAGGGGACAATATGGAAATGTTTGTTACTGTTTAAGCAACAAAGGAGCAACGATGGATCGACTGGAAGCCATGCGGGTATTTGTTCGGGTGGCGGAGCTCGGCAGTTTTTCGGCCGTATCGCTGCAAATGGGCGTCGCCCGCTCCGTGGTGACGCGACAGGTGGCGGCACTGGAGGCACACCTCGGCGCCAAGCTACTGGCGCGCAGTACGCGACGTTTGTCGCTGACCTCGGCCGGGGCAGCGTATCTGGAGAAATGCCGGGTCATCCTCAATCTGGTCGAGGTAGCGGAAACCGGCCTGGCCGAGGAACGGCAGACGCCGCGTGGCCTGATCCGGCTGAGTCTTCCGCTGGTCTATGGCCTCAAGCATCTGGCACCGCTGCTATTGGAATTCGCCCACCTCTACCCGGAGGTCGAACTGGACATGGACTTTTCCGACCGCCGATCCAACCTGATTCAGGAAGGCATCGACATGGCGGTGCGCATCACGTCCAAACTGGAGCCAGGTGATGTGGCGCGGCGACTCGGCAGCGGGCGCATGGTGGTCGCGGCTTCCCCCGACTATCTTGATCGTCACGGTGAGCCGCAGCATCCGTCGGAACTGATTCATCACCAGTGCCTGGGTTACACGGCATCGGTCAACGGCCAGCGCTGGGGTTTCATGATCGACGGCAAGATGGAGAGCTTTCCGATCCGTTCCCGCCTGCAGGCCAATAATGGCGACGTTCTGCTCAAGGCTGCCGTCGCCGGGCTGGGTATCACCTACGAACCGATGTTCAGCGCCGGAGAACTGCTGGAGAGCGGAGCGCTGAGGCAAATCCTGACCACGTTTGCCACGCCTGAACTGGGCATCCATGCCGTGCTCCCCGGAAACCGGCACATCCCGCATCGGCTGCGCGTGTTGATGGATTTTCTGGTGGAACAGCTCGGGGGCAAGGATTCGCCTGCCGCCAGGAGGCAATAAATACGGGCACCTACAACAATTATGCCGTGCGAGCCAATATCCATGCGGATCTTGCGACATGGCACTCGAAGAACGCCTATTCAAGAGCGTCCTGGCACATCCGTTCCCCTCCCCTTCAAAGGGAGGGTCAGGGTGGGGATGGGGTGAGAATCGAATTTCACCGGTTTACATCAAAGACTCGCACCCCCTCGTGTCGAATAATGTCTCTCCCATCCATTTGATTTTTTTCAGGAGATTCACATGCACGCGTGCGACCAGCCAACCCCAGACGCTCTCTATCCTTTCGACGCCCGCGGTATCGCCAAGCGTTTTCGCCATGCCGCCATTTTCGGCGCTTTTGATTCGCTGATGCCCGGCGAGACAATGCGTTTCTGTAACGATCACGACCCGCTGCCCCTGCTCGCCCAGTTGCAGACGCGATACGGTCAATCAATCGCCATCAACTACGTGCAACGTGAAGCAGGTGCCATCGTCATCGATTTTGCCAAACGCAGTTGAGTCCGTTAAGGTGAGGGCATGCTGATCTACCTTGGTCTTTCCGCTCTTGCCGCTTTTTTTGCCGCACTGGTAATGACGGTGCGGGGCGGCCTGGCCACGCTGGCAGCCACCCACCTCGTTCTCGCTGTCGCCGTTCTGCCGCTCATCTTCGGTGCCATTACCCATTTTGTTCCGGTATTGACCCGTGGCGCGGGTGCACAGCGCCCGGTCGTGCTGTTGCCGCTGCTGCTTCAAGTGGCGGGCGTCCTGGTTGTTCTGCATTTTTCCGGCGAAGCCGGTCTGGGTGCCTTGCACGCGGCGGCCGGAATAGCCCTGCTGGTCGCCACCGCTTTCGCCGGCTGGCTGATTTCCAGAGCCCGGCGCACGCTCGGCAAACCGCATCCGTGCTGGCGTTGGTATCTTGCGGCGCTGGCATTTCTGATGGTCGGAGTGGTACTCGTTCCGGCCATGTACGCCTGGCCGCTGATGCGTCAGCCCTTGCGCCTGCTGCACCTGCACCTGAACACGCTCGGTTTCATTGGCCTGACCGCCATCGCCACCTTGCAGGTGCTGCTGCCAACAGTATTGAGCGGCCCTGACGCCCAAGCGGCTGTCCGCTTGCGCCGCGATTTGCCGCTGGCGTGTGCGGGCGTGTTGGCAACTGGGCTGGGCGCGGCGTTCTGGTGGCCCGTGTCGCTTGCTGGCGCGGGGCTTCTGCTCCTGGTCGCTGGTCGCGCCGGTCTATCGTGGCTGCGCCGCTACGGTTGGCGCACGCTCATCAACGATGGCGCATCGGCCGCGTTGGCAGCGGCCTTGATCGGCTTCATGCTGATGCTTGCCTTCGGTGCAATGCATGGAGCTGGACTGATGCGCGGGCAGGACGCCGTCGCCGGGTTCATGGTTACTTTCCTCCTGCCGCTGGTAACTGGCGCGCTGTCGCAACTGCTGCCGGTATGGCGCCACCCAGGACGGCGCTTGCCGGTTCGCGACCAGATGCGCGAGGTGCTGATACACAGCGGGGCGATCCGGGCAGCCCTTTTTCTCGCAGGCGGCGTTTTACTCGCATTCGGACGCTTCGAAGGGCTCTGGCCTACGGCCGCCGGGCTGTTGCTTTTCCTCTACGCAATCATTCGCGCCCGGTAAGGATTACACCCGCGCCATCTGGCCGTCACACCCCTGAAATGTTCAGGACACAGGATGACGGTCGATCATATGCATCGTCGCAAGAACCGGCTGAGGCTTTTCGCTTATCTAAAATAGCCAGCGTTGACAAAGCCAGCACGGACGCATAATGTTCGATTTCGCGCATTTGTTGCTTTTCGAAAACAGAGTGGCAACTTGAGCGCTTTCGCGATGGCATTGGTTTTAATGCCCTTATCAACTACCCAGGGAATAGATCATGAAAAATCTGCAATTCGGCATTTCCGCTGTAACGTTGGCAGTTGTCGCTCTGTTTGCCGGCTGCGCCAGTTATGGCCCAGCAAATAAATCCGCTAGCCTCTACCCCACCCTCAATGGCGCACAACCGCTGGTGATCGGCCATCGTGGCGCCTGCGGCTACCTGCCCGAGCACACCCTGGCGTCGTACAAGAAGGCGATCGAACTGGGTGCCGACTTCATCGAGCCCGATCTGGTCGTTACCAAAGACGGCGAACTGGTGGCGCGCCACGAGCCCAATATCACGGCGACCACCGATGTCTCCTCCCACCCCGAATTCGCCAGTCGCAAGACGACGCGCAAGGTGGACGGTGTCGCAGAAACGGGCTGGTTCGTCACCGATTTCACACTCGCTGAATTGCGCACGCTGCGCGCAAAGCAACAGAACCCGGTGCGCGATCAGTCGTTCAACAGCCAGTTCCAGATCCCGACTTTCCGCGAAATCCTGGAACTGGCCAAGACCGAATCGGCGCGCGTCGGTCGCACCATCGGCGTCTATCCTGAAACCAAGCACCCGACCTATCACGTCGATGCCGGTTTACCCATCGAGCCGCGCCTGCTCAAGATGCTGGCAGAATACGGCTACACGAAGAAGGATTCCCCGGTCGTTATCCAATCGTTCGAAGTCGCCAACCTCAAGGAAATCCGCAAACTCACCGGCGTGCGTCTGGTACAACTGATCGACGGCGACGGCGTCGACGCCAAGGGTAATGTCACACTCGTCGCTCCGTTCGACAAACCCTACGATTTCGCCGTGAAAAACGACAGCCGCACCTTCCCTGACATGATGACGCCGAAGGGCCTCGCCGAGATCAAGACCTACGCGGACGGAATCGGCCCGTGGAAACCTTACCTGGCCAGCGCGGCACAAGTGCTGGGCGCAGATGGCAAACCCAAGGATCTCAATGGTGACGGCAAGATCACGGATGCCGACCGCGTACTCATCCCGCCGACTGAGGTGGTGAAAAACGCCCACGCCGCCGGCTTGTTCGTGCACGCCTTCACCTTCCGCAACGAGAAGGAACTCCTGGTTTCCGATTACAAGGGAGACCCGAAAGCCGAATACAAGCGCTTCTTCGAACTCGGTGTTGACGGGCTGTTCAGCGATTTCTCGGATACGGCTGTCGCCGCACGCGCCGGCAAATAGAGCCGCCAAAGCAAAGCCTGGGCAACATGCCGTTCTACCCAGGCTTTGCTACACGGCAACAAAAACGGCGATGTCCAAGCAACACCGCTCCAAACGCCAATATATACGGGCATCTTCGGCACATAGCCTTGCAGAACGCCATTTGACGCCCCTCGCCGGTCGGGAGTCGGCTACTCCTGCTCCGACTTGGCCATGCCCTTGAACAGCGACCAGGCCATGCCAGCCAGCAGCAACAAGCCGGCGACTAAAGCAGCCCATAACCACCACTTCCGCTCGGGCGCTGGATTTTCTACCCGGGCAACTTTGGCTTCCGGCGGCGGAACCGGGCGCAGGATTTGCGCAGAAATATCGACTGTCGCCACATCGGCTTTCAGCGGGTTGGTCGCCCGATAACCTGGCACCAGCGTTGCCATTGGCAGTGCTTCTCCCTGTTGCTCGTCAACACCCCAATGCACACTGAAAGGCGGTGAGCCGCGTCCGAGAAAAAGCAGACTGCGCGGTGTGCTTGCCACTTCAATGCTCGGCGCAGTTTGCCCGAGCAGCGTGATCGGGCCTTGTGTCTGAATTCGCAGACGGGTGTAAATGCCACCATCCAGCGCCAGATTTTCGGACCGAACTTCGCCGTTGCTCTGCTTCAGCCGATAAGCTACCGCCTGCGCCAGGATCACTTCCGTCGTCGACGTCAGCGGTTCGACGGACGCTTGACGCTTATGCCGCAAGACATACAGTGGATGGTGATGGTGCCGATAATCGCGTGCGATCTGTGCCGGAAATTTTGCGAACACGGTGACTGAAGCGAGCGTATTGGGTTCGCTGAGATTGATGCGCAGACTGTCGAGCGGCGTGTTGGCCGGCAACGGATAGTCGCAATAGCTTTCAGCGCAGGTCGCAGGCTGGATCGGCCCTGACCATTGCAATGGCGTAAACACGTCGGTCTGTTCAACGCTGTCGAGGGTAACCGACTTCAGGTTGAGTACTTGCATCGCATCCTGCCAGTGCAGGCGCAGGTACTTGGCCCGGTTTCCATAAAGATCGACCGTGAACTTTTCGACTCTTCCATCAGGGCGTTTCAGGGCGGCGATCTGGCCTTCCGGATTGATCATGCGCCAATGACGCAGATCGTCACTGCCTTCAATGCTCAGCGGAAAGAAGCCCTCAGCGTTGTCATCAACGATGAAACGCGCCTGGAGCAGATTCCCTTTGATCTGACTAGCGTCGATGATCCAGTC
>JBBQAT010000193.1:0-7390 GCA_038316625.1 Burkholderiales bacterium | reverse complement strand
AAAACGCCTGGCACGCTTGCCGGACGAGGTGGAGGATCTTGTGCAGGAATCACTGATTGCCGTTCATAACCAGCGCCATACCTACGACGCCGGACAGCCGCTGTCGGCGTGGGTGCAGGCCATCGCCCGATACAAGCTGATCGATCTGCTGCGTCGACGAGCGGGGCAGGATTTACTCAATGATCCGCTGGATGACGACGCTGATTTCTTCTCAACGGCTGATGCCGAGGCCGCCGAAGCCCGCCGCGATCTGAACAAGTTGCTCGACGAGCTGCCGGACCAGCACCGCCTCCCGATCATTCACACCAAACTGGAGGGTTTGTCGGTGCAGGAAGCGGCCAGGATGACAGGCATGTCCGAATCGGCCATCAAGGTGGGCGTGCATCGCGGACTGAAAGCACTAGCCGCAAGAATTCGAGGTGGAACATGAAAACAGACGATCTCATCAGCCTGCTGGCCACCGGCACCGTTGCCGTAGTGCCCCACGCAGCGGAACGCCGCTATGCGAAGGCCATGCTCGTGGGGGTGATTGGCGCGCTGCTCGTGATGTTGTCCATGATGAGCATCCGCCGCGATCTGGCCGACGCGGCCCTGTTGCCGATGTTCTGGCTCAAGATCGGATTTGTCGCCAGCGTAGTGGCCGCCGGCGTGTTCGCCGTTTTGCGTCTGTCGCGACCGGGGGCCCGGATCGACTGGGTGCCGCGCCTGATTGCAGCCCCGATTCTGGTGATGTGGCTTATCGCCGCTTACGTACTGATTCAGGCGGACCCGTCTGAGCGGGCCGACCTTTTTTACGGTTCAACGTCAGCCTATTGTCCGTTTCTGATCGCCCTGTTTTCCGTACCCGCATTTGTCTCCGTAACCTGGGCGATGAAGGGCCTCGCCCCAACCCGGCCGCGCCTGGCCGGCTTCGCCGCCGGGCTGCTCTCCGGAGCGACCGCCGCGCTGGTGTACTGTTTGCACTGCCCCGAAAGCGAAGTGCCGTTCATCGGCTTCTGGTACGTGCTCGGGATGCTGATTCCGGCGGGCGCAGGTGCGCTGCTTGGGCGCACTCTGCTGCGCTGGTAGCCCTGCTTGGGTGGTGCAATGCGCGAGATCCGCAGGAATATTGGCTCGCCGAGAACAATGACCTGAAGAACGCCTGTTCATGCGGCTTTCAGCTTGCCGGTCCGGCGCAAGGCGGTCTGTTTTATCCCCTGTAAGCATTCGCCCGGACCAGAGGCTCAGCGGTCAAGTCGTCGGTTGCGGTTTATAATTCGCCACGTCGCTTCTTTCTTGCTTGCAATTTCCGGCACCCCTGTTTCATTCGGACCGCCTCGATTGCCCACTTCCAAAGTATTCCACCATCCTCATGCCGCTTGCCATTGTCCATAGTCGCGGTCTAGACGGGCTTTCCGCTCCGGAAGTCGCGGTTGAGGTTCATCTGGCGGGTGGCTTGCCCAGTGTCACTCTGGTCGGCTTGCCGGATACGGAGGTCAAGGAGGCGCGCGACCGGGTACGGGCGGCGCTGCAGAATTCCGGTTTTGAATTCCCGAGCAAGCGCATCACCGTTAATCTCGCACCGGCCGATTTACCCAAGGAATCGGGGCGCTTCGATTTGCCGATTGCGCTTGGCATCCTGGCGGCATCGGGTCAGATTCCCGGAAAGGCGCTGAACGATTACGAGTTCGCCGGCGAACTCTCGCTTTCCGGCCACCTGCGGCCGATTCGTGGGGCGCTGGCCATGGTGCTTGCCGCTGGTAGTCGTGGGCGCTGTTTCGTGCTGCCTGAAACCAGCGCGCGCGAAGCGGCACTGGCGCGCGAGGTGCGCGTGCTAACCGCGACGACCCTGCTCGAAGTATGCGCGCACCTGAGCGGACAAGGCGAGCTCAGCGAATGTGTGGCCTCCTCCGATAGGGATGACGGCACCAGCGCCTATCCCGACCTGGCCGACGTACGTGGGCAGACGCATGCCAAGCGCGCGCTCGAAATTGCAGCGGCTGGATGCCATTCGCTTTTGCTCGCCGGGCCGCCCGGCACTGGCAAGTCGATGCTGGCCACCCGTCTGCCTGGCCTGCTGCCGCCGATGACGCAGGACGCCGCGCTGGAATCAGCCGCCGTACTATCGCTGGCCGGACAGTTCAGCCCCGAAAACTTTGGCCGGCATCCGTATCGCGCGCCGCATCACACGGCGTCTTCGGCCGCGCTCGTCGGTGGCGGAAGCGTGCCGCGTCCCGGCGAAATTTCACTGGCGCATCAGGGCGTACTTTGTCTTGATGAACTCCCTGAATTTGATCGTCGAGTCCTCGAAGCCTTGCGCGAGCCGCTTGAGAGCGGTCGCATCCACATTTCGCGTGCGGCGCGGCAGGCCGAGTTTCCGGCACAGTTTCAACTTGTCGCGGCGATGAATCCCTGCCCCTGCGGTTACCACGGCGATTCCAACGGGAAATGCCGCTGCACGCCCGATCAGGTGGCGCGCTATCGCAGCAAGCTCTCCGGTCCTTTGCTTGACCGCATTGACCTGCAAATCGAGGTGCCATCACTGCCCGCCGAGGCGCTGCAAAACGCGGCGGATGGCGAATCATCGGCGGTCGTGCGGGCCCGTGTCGTGTTGGCCCGCGAACGTCAGCAGGCCCGGCAAGGAAAGCCGAACTCCCGGCTGACGACCAAAGAGATTGATCGCTACTGCCAGCCGGATGAAAACGGTGCTGCACTGCTCAAGCAGGCGATGGCCCGTCTCAATCTATCGGCGCGCGCCTACCATCGCGTGTTGCGGGTCGCCCGCAGCATCGCCGATCTTGCCGGAAGCGTGATCATTGCCCCGCAACATATTGCCGAAGCCATTCAATACCGCCGCTTCGCGAAGGACTGACTTGTCTCACTTGAAAACACCGCCACCGCGTGGCATCGCCCTATTGCTGGCTTCGCTTGCCGCACTCGGCCCCTTTTCCATCGATACCTACCTGCCATCCTTCCACGATATCGGTGTGAGCCTGCATGCGACGCCGATCGAGGTTCAGCAGACGCTGACAGCCTACATGCTGTCTTTCGCCATCATGGCACTCTGGCACGGAGCCATCTCCGATGCACTCGGGCGTCGGCGGGTTGTTCTCGTCTCGCTGGCGCTGTTCGGCCTGGCCTCGGTAGGCTGTGCTTTTGCCACCCGCATTGAGCATCTCTGGGTGATGCGAGCCTTGCAGGGAATGTCGGCCGGGGCCGGGATCGTCATCAGCCGCGCCATCGTGCGCGACATTTTCGACGGACCGGAAGCGCAGCGATTGATGTCTCACATCTCGATGATGTTTGCCATCGCGCCGGCGATTGCGCCGGTGATCGGCGGACAGCTGCAGTCCATTTTCGGCTGGCGCTCGGTATTCGTTTTCATGGTGCTGATGACGGTTTCGCTGTGGCTGGCCTGCTGGCGACTATTACCCGAGACCCTGCCCGAGGAGCGTCGGCAGCCTCTGCATCCGGCTTATCTGGCGAAAACCTACTGGACGGTGCTGACCTCGCCGGTTTTCCTGCTGGCTTGCGGCGGACTGGCCTTCAATTTCGCGGGCTTTTTCATCTACGTTCTTTCGGCACCGGTATTTCTGATGCGCCATCTGGGCGTTTCCGAAACAGAATTCCTCTGGCTGTTCGGGCCGGGAATGGTTGGTTTGCTCGTCGGCTCCTGGCTTTCGGGTCGGCTCGCCGGGAAGCTGACACCGCGCCAGATGATCAAGCGCGGCTACGTCTGCATGGGGGCGGCCGCGTTGCTCAACGTGGCCCTCAACCTGCTGCTTCCGCCAGGTTTGCCGTGGAGTGTCTTGCCGATTCCGATCTACACCCTGGGCATGTCGCTGGCCATGCCGTGCCTGACCCTGCTTTCGCTTGATCCATTCCCGGCACAGCGCGGCCTGGCCTCGTCATGCCAGATGTTTCTTCAGTCGATTTTCAATGGACTCATGGCCGGCGTGATCGCCCCCTTGCTCTGGGGCTCGACGCAGACGCTGGCTTTCGGCATGGGCGGACTAATGCTGCTCGGAGGCATTTCGGCCTGGATGCATCTCCGCCTGACAGCCCAAAAATTGAAACCGTAAGCCTGTCGATCAAGCCTCAACAGGCTCTGTCCGGACAGGGACTTTGCCTTGTCGAACCACATCAATAGCGCTATCCAAGCCAAGTCGGGAAATATTGGTTATCCCCGGATTCGGCGACAACCAAGCTTTGGCTGTCGTCCAGCACTCTGTCGGTTCTGTTGACGTACTGATTCGCTCCCATCCAGGCCAACAAGAACATGGCGATCGGCCCAAGTAGCGCCAGCAGGGCGCGTGTGTTCAACACGGAATCCTCTTCGCCCACAGCTACTGCCACAAACGTCAAGCCGATGACCACGAACAGCATCGCGAACAGAGTGGACGATACAAACCGATTTTCTACAGCGGGGCAGGGAAGGGTATCGAGAGTAGCAGTGGTCATGTGATTTCACTTCTTCAAGGTTGATCAATGAGTTGCCAGATGAAAACTGCTTCATTTGACGGGGCAGATCATATCCATCACTGATAGACGAGTCTGTTGCTGCTTTACCCCGGTTTTGTAACGCGGTGTGATTCGCTGTCACCTGTGGAATGCAATCTCTTGGCATCTTTCTATCTATCCATATACCGCGAGATCAATTACTATGGGATATGTTGACGGCTGTAGCTTTATTGCCTTTGTCATTCGTACAAACGGATACATTCTGTTGCAAAACGCCACTTGAACCCAACGCGCCTTTTCCCTATCTTCTGATGGTGCCCTAGCTGCCGGAACCCAATGCCGTCCAGCTGTGGCTCACCTCCCGAAATTTTAAGTGCCGGAATTGAAAATGATGCTAAACGCGCAAACAATCAAAGCCACTCGTTCCGTTCACTTGCTTACCAGCACGCATGCGGATGCCGAAGAGCGTAGCGAAATTCTGGCGCTCATGCGCTTCACCAAGCGTGGAATGTGCGCCTTTGAGATCTCGGAGGCCAACTTCCTGTCCATCCAGAAGGCCATGTCGCATCTTCAGGAATTGGCGTCGAGTGGAAGCATCGTGCGTGTCGTCAGGGATGGCTTGCTTCTGCACGAGCTTGCCTGATGGTTGACGGCGGAATTTGAGCGCCCGGTCGCCAAAACCACAGCAGCATGCGGTTTTGGCGAACATTCAATTGCTGACTACTTTCCTTCGTAGCTCGACAAGGTCACTCCAGCGTGCGCGAGGAACTCGCGAATCTGTTTGATTTCCGGCTTACCGCAGGTCGAACTGTTGTGCGGGTGGTGCAGAAAAACCTCGACTTTGTTCAGAACGATCCGGAAGCGGGCGCCATGCGCCGAAGAAGTGCTATGGGTGCCGGTGGCCGGGACGTTGGCGTTGAGCGTGGATGTGGTGCCGTGGAGAGTCGGATGAATGGCCGCGCCGACGAAGCCGGTCGGCGAGAGAAGGAGCCAGAGGGCGAGGACGGCGGCGAAGGGGCGGCGCCAGTGGGGGCGAGAAGCCATCAGCGGACTACGGCGTCTTTGGTCTCGCCGGGTAACCGGCCTGCGAGGCAATCAGGACGGGCTTCTTGGGATAGCCTGGCGTGGAAGGCAATGGGCATGCGGTGTTTGGGCGAGGTGGCTTGTAGATCGGCGGTTGACGGGCGTTTCAGGGCAATGCATGAGCGAAATTGGTGGTAATTTCGAATTCGAAATGACTACGACCCCTTTTAGCCCTTTGCCCCGTTTGAGCTGTGTGGAATCCTATGCCTTCAATCAGGGTACTGCACCACTTTCGCTTCCGTCACTTTGAAATGAAATCGTGCATATCGTTGCTTCACATAATCAGGATTATCTCGGTGCTTAAACAGAAGGTTTTCAATGCAGTCGTCGCTGTTAAAAGCGTCTTCGAGCCACCGAATAAGTTTCTTTTCGTCCGACAGATCAACTAAATCTTCGTTAGTTATCACTCTAGCGCCATCCTGCGCTTGAAGTAGCGCCGGTGTGCCATCTGCGTACTCTGTAATTTTGTAAAAATTAAAGTTCACAACTGTTTTCATTAATTTGATCCCTTTACAAAACGTATTACAAATCCCTCGACAGTATCGCCAGTCACCGCTACAGGCACATAGCCATATTTAGCGGCCTGCTTGCCCGTCCAAGTATTCGCAGCGGCAGCAGCTTTATCTCCTCCGTTTGCAGCTAAGTTTTTCAAGTACGCATCATAGTTGTCACTCAGGCCCGGCGTATTACTCCATTGACCCTGAATTTCCTTAATATTTCCTTTGCTGCTGACGTTGCGCATCATGTCGTCAAACATCTCAGACCCACTTCCATATTGAGCTGGGCGGGTTCCAGACTTCACCTCAACCCTGAGCACACCATCGCTGTTCAATGACGCATCCAAGCCTTGACCTTGACTCACACTGCCGTAGCTATAGCTCACTTGCCCGTTTGTATCGACGGTGATTTTGGGTTCGGGTTTTGCAATACGCGACAGATTCTCTGCAAGCTTCTGCCCTGTCGCAGTATTGGCAGTTCCACCAGAAGTTACAGCCGCTTCATCCGCGAGAGCCGCTCCCCCCTTTGCCTGCGCACTCAACAATTTTGCAGACGAGGACAGGGCACTTGTCACCTCTCCCAACGCCACCTTCCCTGCATCCACGGCCGCCGTCACCAGACTGCGTGCAATCCCACCGGTACCGATCAGGTAAGCCTCGGGAGCCACCGCTTCCGCCCCTTCAGAAGGGGCACGGTAGGCGGCAAGCAGCGCACTATTGCGATCATTGCTGCCAATCACACTGCTGACATTGGCCGTCCGGCTGTCATTGACGCTGGCAGCATTGGCCGCTTCGACACTGCCGAACTGTCGGGAAAGCGTTGCGGTATCGCCGGCGAAGAACAACTTGCTGTCGTTGTACTGCGCATTGGTCGCCTGAAATGCTCGCAGTTCTCCACCATCGGCGATGATCGGTTTGCCGTCCGTTCCGAGAATTGTTGTTCCTGCCAATCCGGCAACCACGGATCGAGCGATTTCGGCATCGTTCAGGTAGTTCCCAGCGCCTTGCAAACCGGCATAACCCGTCTGATTGGTCGCTGCGACTTGTTTCAGGAAGTCCTGCCGGGTTTTCGCGGCGCTGGGGTCAACATTGGCGCTGGCTTCGGCCCGGAGTTGATCGAACCAGTAATTCTCGACTTGCTTCTGCTGCTCAGGCGTCATTTCCCGCTCTGCGGCGGTTTTCGCCGCCAAGGCCTTCGCTGCCGCTTTCAGCGTGGTGGTTTCCTTGACATGCAACTGCCGATTAAACAGATCCGTCTGCTGCCCCTGAGAGATCGCGGTGAGGTCATTAGCCAGATCCGCACGCTTGTTGAGCAGTTCATTCGCCGCCGCGCTGGCGGCCACGGTGAGCAGTTCGCTGCCGAATTTGTT
>JBBQAT010000192.1:0-7396 GCA_038316625.1 Burkholderiales bacterium | reverse complement strand
CGCTATGAAGGCGAAATCCGGTTTTTTCCGGACAACACCAATCTGCTGGCCTCTGACGTTGATCCGATCGAAGTGCGCATGCGGGTCGGCATGGTTTTCCAGAAGCCGAACCCGTTTCCAAAATCGATTTTTGAGAACGTGGCGTATGGCCTGCGCGTTCGGGGCGAGAACAACCGTCGGGTGCTGGACGACAAGGTGGAGCATGCGTTAAAGGATGCGGCGATCTGGGACGAAGTGAAGGACCGGCTGCAGGAGCAGGCACCGAATCTGTCCGGTGGTCAGCAGCAGCGTCTGTGTATCGCGCGGGCTCTGGCAACCGATCCGGAATTGCTGTTGTTTGATGAGCCGACGTCGGCGCTTGACCCGATTGCAACGGCCGCCATCGAGGAACTCATTCATGATCTGAAGAAGCGCGTCACTATCCTGATCGTGACCCATAATATGCAGCAGGCAGCACGTGTCTCCGATTACACGGCGTACATGTTCCTGGGCGAAATGGTTGAATTCGGCAAGACCGATGAGATCTTCATCAAGCCGAAAGACAAGCGCACCGAAGATTACATCACCGGCCGTATGGGCTGAGAAGGGCGAAAAAATGAGCGAGAACGTACATCTTTCAAGCCAGTTCGACGAGGATCTCGGTCGCCTGCGCAGCAACGTCCTGCAGATGGGTGGCCTGGTCGAGACCCAGGTGATGGCGGCTATCGAAGCCTACAAGACGGGCGATATGACGCGCGTAAAGAACATCATTGAAGCGGAACACACCGTTAACGATCTTGAGAAGGCCATTGACGATGATTGCGCCCACCTGATTGCCCGACGGCAACCCGCCGCGTCCGATTTGCGGTTGGTGTTCGGCATCATCAAGATCGTGACCGACCTGGAACGCGTGGGCGACGAGGCCAAGAAGATCGCCAAAGGAATACGCCGAATTTGTGAAGCCGGGCAGTTTCCTTCGGACTATGGTGCCGGTGTTCGCCACATTGCCGAAGCGGCGCTTGGAATGGTGCGTGAGTCGCTGGATGCCTTCGCCCGCCTGGATTCCGCCCTTGCTGAATCGGTTATCCGCGCCGATGTTGATGTCGATACTGAGTTCAAGTCGATTGTGCGCCAGTTGATTACGCACATGATGGAAGATCAACGCACCATCACGACCTCAATCGACATACTCTCGATTGCGCGCGCCGTCGAACGTATCGGCGATCACGCAAAAAACATCGCCGAGCACGTGGTCTTCATTGTTGATGGCCACGACATCCGCCACCAGGGCAAGGACAAGAAGGCCAATGAGGTTACCAAGGAGAGTCAGGCGTGACGACCACGATTCTTGTCGTTGAGGACGAACCGGCGATTCTGGAACTGGTTACCATCAATCTCAAGCACGCCGGTTTTGTGGTTGAACGCACGGGGAGTGCCGAGGAGGCGGAAGCCGCCATCCGCAGTGCCTTGCCCGATCTGCTGGTGCTTGACTGGATGCTGCCGGGTCAGTCCGGCGTTGGCCTGGCGAAGAAGTTGCGTGCCGATGAGCGGACGCGCGAACTACCGATCATCATGCTGACCGCGCGCGTACGTGAAGAGGACAAGGTTCAGGGCCTGGAAGCCGGGGCCGATGATTACATCACCAAACCGTTTTCGCCCCGAGAATTGGTCGCCCGCGTTCGTGCCGTGCTGCGGCGCAGAGCGCCCCATCTGGCGGACGAGGCGGTCGAGATCGGCACACTGATGTTGAATCCGGCGACCCATCGCGTGCTGGCCGCTGGCCAGCCGATTGAATTGGGGCCGACCGAATTCCGCCTGCTGTTTTTCTTCATGACGCATACCGAACGTGTCTATACCCGCGCCCAGTTACTGGATGAGGTGTGGGGTGATCACATTTTCATCGAGGAGCGCACGGTCGACGTGCATATCCGCCGCCTGCGTTCCGCACTTGAGTCGTCCGGCAACCACGAGCGGGTCGAAACGGTGCGCGGGACGGGCTATCGGTTCAGCGGAGCCTGAGCGGGTGGGGCCACAACTGCTTCGTGCAGCACTGTTGACGTTGTTGGCGGCGGGCATGGCGTGGCCCGTCGGGTATTTTGTTGCGATGGAGGCAGGCTGGGCACTCTTTTGCGTTGGCCTTTGTCTGCAAATGGTGCCCCATTTCCGGAATTTTGCGCGACTGGAACTTTGGTCGCGGACGCCGGGTGTGGACGCCGGTCTGGAAAGCGAAGGGGCCTGGGATGATGTTTTCGGTCGCCTATACCGGCATGAGAAAGACCTGCGTGGCCAGATCGCCGAACGCGACCATCGCATAAAAATGCTCATCGCCGCCGTTCAGGCGCTGACCGATGGTGTCGTCTTACTGGATCAGCAGAATCACATCCTGTTCTGCAATACCACGGCGGAGAGCCAGTTGGGTCTGCTGGCGCGTACGGATCGCGGCCAGCCGGTCGTCAATCTGGTGCGTCAGCCCGAGTTTGTCGCCTATCTGCAGGCCGCTGATTTCTCGCGTCCGTTGAACATGCGTTCCGAGCGTAACGATGACCGCGTGCTGTCCATCTACGTTATTCCGTACGCCGACAATCGCCGGCTGATGCAGATCAAGGACGTGACGCAGGCGGATCTCCTGGATCGAATGCGGCGCGATTTTGTCGCCAATGTCTCGCACGAACTGCGCACGCCGCTTACCGTGCTGGCCGGTTTCCTCGAAACTCTGCAGGAGATAGAACTGGACGGTGATGAGCAGCGCCGCTATCTGGGCATGATGTCCGAGCAATCGGCACGCATGCAGTCCATTGTGCAGGATCTGCTGACGTTGTCGTCAATCGAATCCGCGCCGCCACCGGAAGATAGTATTGTCGACATGGCAAAAGTTATCGACAAACTGCGTCGTGATGCCGAGTCCTTGTCCAATGGACGACACAGCATCGTTATCGAAGCCGACGGGCACGTCGATTTGCGCGGCTCGGAAACGGAACTGGTCAGCGCGTTTACCAACCTGGTGGCCAACGCCGTCCGCTATACCCCGGCGGGCGGCACGGTGAGCATTCGTTGGTATGCTGACGCGCAGGGTGCCGAGTTTGCCGTGCAGGATACGGGTATTGGCATCGATCCCAGGCACATTCCCCGTCTGACCGAGCGGTTCTACCGCGTGGATCGCGGACGTTCCCGCGATGCGGGCGGCACCGGGCTCGGGCTGGCTATTGTCAAGCATTCGCTCAGCCGCCATCAGGCGCAACTCGACATCAAGAGTACGCCGGGTATTGGCAGCCGTTTTGCGGCGCGTTTCCCGGCGAACCGGGTGGCTGGTCTGCAATTGGTTCGATCAGAAAACGGGCCGACTATCGCGCAAACGTATTGATTTTCTTGCGCTGCAATGAATCAGGACAAGTACTTCAACGACATGTCCGCTGAAAACGAGTTGAACCGGTTATTAGTCAATCACGGAGAAATCAACGTACAGCAACCGTCATTCCGGCTCAAGCCCGGAATGACGGTGTTTTTTCATCTGCGCGTTTCAACAAGACTGTCTACTAACTTCCCTTTCAACTGAGAAAATGGACCTTGCAGTTGTCGGCATAACAAGCAAAGAAATGGGCTCGCTTTCCTGCACATTGCCGTTGCTGAATGCTCGGTTTTCTATCCGTGCCGTTGCGGTCAAAACCTCAGAAACTTCACATTGACCTATGGGTGGAAGGTGACGATACTTTGCGCGTTATCTCTTCCGATAACCCCGATAGCTTCACCCAGAGTGTTCCTCATCAAAGAACAGCGAGCATGCGATGGAATGCACAAACGAGAATTCGATTCAGTCAATTAGTCGCGCGCTTGATATTCTCGAGACGCTTGCCATGCATAAAGATGGCATGGGAATCACTTCGTTGGCCAAAGTGACCAATCTAAGCAAATCGACGGCTCACCGCATCGCTGCCACGCTGGTCGAGCGGGGATATGTTGAGCATGAATCCGTATCCGGCGGATACCGGCTTGGTTTGAAATATATCGAAATCGCCAGCTATTACATCAACAGCCTGGAATTGCAGACGGAGGCCAGGCCGTATCTGCGAGAACTGACGTCGGAGCTTGGATTGACGGCCCATCTTGGAATTCTGGACGCCCATGAAGTGGTTTATGTCGAAAAACTGGACGTCTTTCCAGGGATCCGCCTGTACTCGCAGATCGGTTTTCGTGTGCCCGCCTACTGTTCTTCCTTGGGTAAATGCCTGCTTTCCGGCTTGTCCGGCGATGAATTGAAGTCGGTTATGGTCAACTGTATTTATGAACGCTTCACCGAGCGCACGATCACGGATCTAGCCGAGCTAAAAAAACAACTCCGTCAGGTACGGACACAGATATGGGCCATGGATGACGAAGAATACGAAATCGGGCACCGTTGTGTCGGTGCCCCTATTTTCGATTATCGCGGCGACGTGATTGCTGCCGTCAGCGCGAGTGGGCCAGTGGCCACGCTCAGCGACGAACGTCTGCCCCTGGTGGTTAGCAAGGTGATCGCTTCCGCAAAGAAAATCTCACAACGGCTCGGGTACGTGATGTAGCCGAGCGAGGGATTGTTAGCCCGACGAATTGAGCAATGGGGAGTATGAATTGGTGTCATACCCCCCAACGATGGTTTGATCAGCCGAGAATGTCTTTGAGCACGACGGTCTTTATCCGGGAAACCTCTGCGAAGGTGGAGAGAACACCCTCGGTGCCGAGCCCGGAATATTTGTAGCCACCAAAAGGCATTTCAAAACTGCGATAGAAGCTCGCTCCGTTGATGACAACGCTGCCGCATTCGAGCGCGGCGGCAGTTTTCATCGCAGTCTTCATGTTGCTTGTGAAAATGCAACCGGCCAACCCGTATTTGGACGCGTTGGCGATCTCTATGGCCTCTTCTATGCTATCAAAACCGATGACCGAGACAACCGGGCCGAAAATCTCCATATCCTTGGCGACGTCGGCGCTCTTGGGAATATCATCGATCAGGGTTGGCTCGTAGAACGCTCCGTTGCGTTTGCCGCCCAGCACAATTGCTCCGCCTTGCGCAACGGTCTTGTTGACCTGTTCCTCTACCTGACGCGCCGCGCCTTCAGTCACCAGACAGGCCAACTGAGTCCCTTCATCGGAGGGATTGCCTACCTGAATGGCCTTGATGCGCTGGCTGGCCTTGCTGATAAATTCAGCGCGAATGCGGTTGTGAACCAGAAAACGCTTGGAAGCGCAGCAGACCTGACCACAGTTGTACATGCGCCCCCAGATCATCTCCTCAACGGCTAGATCGACGTCGCCGTCTTCATGCACGATAAACGCGTCGTTGCCGCCTAGTTCGAGCGAAATATGTGCCAGATGGCTGGCGGCGGCCTTGGCAGTTTCAATACCCACGGACGTTGAGCCGGTGAAGGTGATCTTGTGCACGTCAGGATGTGCCGTCAAGGCACTACCGGCTTTGGCACCCTCGCCGGTGAGAATCTGAATGGCGCCATCGGTAACACCCGCCTCGATCATAAGCTTCGTCAGCTTGACCAGCGTCAAAGGGTTCTGGTACGGAGGCTTCACGATGGCGGCGTTACCCGCCATCAGGGACGGAGCCACTTTCTGGTCAAACAGATCGCAGGGGAAGTTGAAAGGAATAATACACGCTACTACCCCAATCGGCTCGCGCAGGGTGAATTGCAGCGTCGTCTCTTGGCCGGCCTCGGTGCCATTGGGAATAACGTCGCTATAAAGATGCTTGGCCTTCTCGATGAAAGCCTCGAAACCGATAAAAATATTCCCGATTTCGCCGCGAGCCTCACGGATCGGCTTGCCGGTTTCCGCCGAAAGAGTTTGCGCCAAGTCTTCCTTGTCCTTCTCAACCAATGTCAGGAATTTGCGCAGGATGCTTGCGCGTTGATGGACGGGAATCCTGGCCCATTCTTTTTGAGCCGATTTTGCCTGCTGGACCGCGATGGCAACATCTTCCGGCCCGGCATTCGGAACCGTGTCGATCACTTTTCCGGTGGCCGGATTGATGATTTCAATCGTCGTTTTATCGCAAGCGTCTACAGGTTTGCCGCCGATGTACATCTTCATGCTTATTTACTCCTCAATTAAAAACATTGTTCCGGCCATTCCGCCAAACAGTTTTTCTTTCTCGTTCAAAAAAGGCGTTCAACTGTATTTCGGTTCAAACCCGGAATGACATACAGTAAAAGTAATTTCCCCAGAGGATTTCAAGACTGATTTGCCGAAATCCCTATTTGCCGAATGCGGTGAATGAAAGCATCAATCCACCACACGTATTATTGCCATCGTCCTCGTATCCATATTCACCAAAGGTAAACTCGCAAATGAATGGAATTTCGCCTGCTTCACGTTTGATTTGTTCGACCACTTCACCTATCCGGTCACCGATGCCGGCGCGTCGACCGCCGCAATGCACCAAGTGAAATGCGCCAGCCGGGGCTGACAGTTTTTCCTTGACCACGCTGAGCGCTTTACCGGTCGAGTTGATTAACTCGTCGATAGTGGCTTCCATGCGAATGACCGTGGTGCCAACGGCTAGGTTGCTTCCGACGTTCATCGAGTAATCATCATTGCCATTCATCGGATGCCGAATCGCGACCAGATCACCCAATCTATCCTTGACTCCCAGCGGAGAGGTAATCGTAGCCCCGAGCAAGGCCATGCCCTTGAGCGAATCAGGTGCAATGTCGATCCATTCGGCAAATTTCTTGACGGCCGGTATTCCATCGATCTCAAGCAGTTGTCGACTGCCTTCGACTTTGGTAATGATGCCCATGTCACCGGTTTCGCGGTATGCGCCGGTGAAGTGGTTAGCAAATGGTTTGTCGGAGTAGAAGAAAGCTACCGCGACGCCATCGGCAAAAGGGCCATCGCCTGTGTACAGCTTCCACTCCCCAGAGATGCTGTTATCCGCCGCGCTACCGCCAAAGAACGGTACCCTGCCAATGACATCCGAAATGCCTTTCAGGAAAAACTCCTCTTCGCCAGGGGGCGCAACCATATAAAAATAATCCGGCGAACCGCTTTTTCCTGCTGCCTGCATGGCCTTGTGTGCGACAGCGGCTCCTGAAGATCGGGCGCTACCTGTCTTCGGCTGCGCAGCAACACCGACCGCCATATCTTCACCGGCCAGTGTCAGCATGCCGACAAAGCCGTCGTCACCACCGACAAAGCCCTCTGGCATGATCACTCCCGTATATGAAGTGTTTCCGATGACCGGTACCCCTGGCAGTTCCTCACTAATCCCTTTGAGCATCTGGTCAAGATCATTGGCGTTATTTGTCAAGATAGTTGTCACGTTCATCACGCGGCCAGTTTTACTGTTTTATTCTCTTGTCGTACCGGATTGAGCCAGACGGTGGCCGGGCGTTCCCAGTTCCGAGTGGAGCCGCGCCAGCGCTCGGGCTTGGCG
>JBBQAT010000191.1:0-7827 GCA_038316625.1 Burkholderiales bacterium | reverse complement strand
AAACCGTGTTTCCTCAGAATTTCAATTTCCACATACACCTCGTTTGTAATCAACGGCGCCTTTGAAATCGCCGATTCTCTCTCAACTCGGTGTATCAACTTTCAATCGCTGCCCTGTATCAATTTACAACCGCTGCTGACAATTGTCACGGCCAAGTGGCTGACAGAGCGACCGATGATCTTCAAGGGCAGTGTTGCGCAGGCGCACGGCCGAGTCGGTACGTTCGTCCCTGGCTTCGGCGTGAGTATTGCAGATGCCGTCAAAGGGTCTTGCTCGGCCTATCCCTTCTTCGAGCGCACGATTATCAGAACCTCCATGGGCGAGGATATCGAGCTGATCGACGGTGGCTACTGCGCGAACAACCCGACGCTATACGCGATCGCGGATGCCGTGCAGGCCCTGAAGCGCGAGCGCAAGGACATCCGGCTTGTGAGCATCGGTGTCGGCATCTACCCGGACCCGAAGCCGAGCCTGCTGATGTGGCTGGCGAAGAAGTACCTCGTCAGCGTCCAGTTGCTGCAGAAGACTCTGGAAATCAACACGCAGTCGATGGATCAGTTGCGTCAGATTCTGTTCCATGACGTGCCAACCATCCGGATCAGCGACTCCTACGTCACGCCAGAGATGGCCACTGATCTGCTTGAGCACGATCTCAAGAAGCTGGGCGTCCTGTTTCAGCGTGGACGGGAGTCGTTCGCTTCGCGTGAGAAGCGGCTTCGCGAGTATTTGATGTAGTCAAGGGGAGAAGATGCCAATACCAGAATCGCAGTTCGAAACGTGGTCGCACCTGGGATCGATCACCCAGTCAAGCAACACCTACAACACGATCAAGAACGTCCTGGAGGCGAACACCACACCCTATGCCGGCAAGACCTTCAAAGTGTTCCTTCAAGGCTCGTACGGCAACGACACGAACATCTATGCCGAGAGTGACGTGGACATCGTCATTCGGCTTGATGACTGTTTTCAGAGCGACCTGAACCAACTTACCGAAGAGGAGAAGGCAGCGTACAAGTCGGCGTTTCGCGACGCAACCTACACGCACGTCGACTTCAAACAGGATGTCCTGTCGGTTCTCACCCAGCAGTACGGGGGGGCGGTCACGGCAGGTGACAAGGCCATTGCTATCGATGCGAATGGTTCGCGGCGCAAAGCCGACGTGATTGTGGCCATCCAGTTTCGCCGCTACTTCAAGTTTCGCTCATCGAACGACTCCGAGTACGTCGAAGGCATCTGCTTCTGGAACGGCAAGGGCGAACAGATCGCGAACTATCCGAAGCAGCATTCGGCCAACCTGACGACGAAGCACCAGAACACTTCGAAGTGGTTCAAGCCGATGGCCCGTGTGTTCAAAAACATGCGCAGCCGAATGGTCGACGATGGTCTGATCAAGGCTGGCGTCGCGCCTTCTTACTATATTGAAGGCCTCCTCTACAACGTGCCAAATGAAAAGCTCAGGTCCAGCTACCAGGACAGCGTGGTCAATACGCTGAACTGGTATCGCCAGGAGGCCTCAAAGACAGACCTCTTATGCGCCAACGAGCAGTATTACCTGCTGCGTAATGGACATCACACTTGCTGGACCCAAGAGAACTGTGACGCATTTGTCGAGGCCGCAGCTAGGTTGTGGAATGAATGGTAACTGCAATAAGGCGATCGAAGAAATCACGGTCGCGCGCGCAAGGAATCAAGTGCGATTCATTCGCTATACTCCGTGCCGCTTCCGCACGCTTCGATCATTCGCGCCAATTTCGATGGTAGATCCTTTTGGGGCTCTGGCTGGTAGGACAACACTACGGAGGTTGATATGACGCAATACCCAAATTTAAGCGGTGAATCGAATATCGTTTCCTACGAAATAGCCGAAGACTCGATTCATGTGGTTTTCAAATCGGGGACTCATCGCAACTATATCTACAATCACGTTCGCCCGGGAAGAGCGATGGTCGAAAGGATGAAAACCTTGGCTGTTCAAGGGCGCGGTCTGAATTCGTATATCTCCACCACTGTACAGCACAATTTTGCAGGAAAGTGGTAGGGCGCCAAAGGGTTCAGAGTCATTCCAGAATGGAGATGTCTCTGACCCTTTTGGATGTGACCCTTTGGATGTTCAAGACCAAAGGAGTGGTGCTAAAAATGTCGATGAAAACCCTGGCCAAGCCGGAGAGTAAATAGTCATGCATGAAATCATCTGCCCGCACTGCAGTAAAGCATTCACGATTGACGAAGCCGGGTACGCAGACATCTTGAAGCAGGTTCGCGATGCCGATTTCGAGAAACAGTTGCACGAGCGGCTTGAGTTGGCCGAGCAGGATAAGCGGAACGCTATCGAACTCGCCAAAACCAAGGTCGCCAGCGAAATGCAGAAGGCTGCCGTAGCCAAGGACTCCGAGATTCAGGAACTGAAGGCCAGGCTGGATGCCGGCGAGGTGGCGCGAAAGCTCGCGGTGGCCGAGGCGCTGAGTGCCGTGGAAAAAGAGCGTGACGCTCTGGCGAACGAACTTGCGCGGGCGAAGCAGGACAAGCAGTCCGCTTCCGAGTTAGCCGAGGCGAAGCGCGTGAGCGAATTGCAGAATGCCGCTGCAACGAAGGATGCGGAGATTCAGGGGCTGAAGACCAAGATCGACGCCATCGAGCTGACGCAGAAACACGCGATCACAGAGGCGCTCAGCGCGGTGGAGAAGGAGCGCGACGAACTGAAGGGCAGCCTTGGGCGAGCGGCGCTTGAAAAGCAGCTCGCCGAGAATTCGCTCAAGGACAAATACGAGACGCAGATCAAGGATCGCGATGATGCGATCGAGCGCCTGCGGGACTTGAAGGCTCGCCTGTCGACCAAGATGGTTGGCGAAACGCTTGAGCAGCACTGCGAGACCGAGTTCAACCGCATTCGGGCGACGGCCTTTCCACGGGCCTATTTCGAGAAGGATAACGACGCGCGAACGGGGAGTAAGGGCGACTACATCTTTCGTGACTCGGACGAAGCGGGCACCGAGATCGTCTCGATCATGTTCGAAATGAAGAACGAGAACGATCGCACGGCAACGAAGAACAGGAACGAAGACTTCCTGAAGGAGCTCGACAAGGATCGCGTCGAGAAGGGCTGCGAGTATGCGGTGCTGGTCTCACTGCTTGAGCCGGATAGTGAGCTCTATAACACCGGGATCGTCGACGTCTTCCACCGCTACCCGAAGATGTACGTCATCCGGCCGCAGTTCTTTCTTCCGATCATCACGCTGCTGCGGAATGCGGCGATGAACTCGCTCAAATACAAGTCGGAGCTGGCGCTGGTCAGGGCGCAGAACATCGACATCACGAACTTCGAGACTGAGCTTGAGACGTTCAAGAACGCATTTTCGCGGAATTACGACCTCGCCTCCGGGCACTTTCAACGGGCGGTCGACGAGATCGACAAGTCGATCGATCACCTGCAAAAGACGAAGGAAGCACTGCTCGGCACCAATCGGAACCTTCGACTGGCGAACGACAAAGCGCAAGATGTGACGATCAAGAAACTAACGCGCGGCAACGCGACGATGGCGGCCAAGTTCGCGGAGCTCAAGAGTGCTGGCCCTAGCGATACAGGATGAGTCACCACCGCGTACGGCACATTCCCGGAAACAGGCCCGACGCGCAGGGTACGGTGGTCGAGTTGACGGAGTTAGGACTCCGCCCTGAACGTCAGCTTTCCGATTTTCGACCGTCCGCAAAGGGATGGAAGTTCGAGTTCACCGAACAGCGAAGCGGTCATTGACCACCATCAACGGCTGGACGGCAACTGTACGGCGCATTGCCGCCCGACTCTGGCTACAGGTCCAACGTCGGCTCAGGCCGAGGAGCACTCAGTGGCCGGACTGCCCGAGCGTCTTCTGTACTTGGTTACTTGCCGCTGATTCGCCGAGGAGGTGAATGTCTTTTGAGGGTCGTTCTGAGTCATTGCGCGCTGAACAGCCAAGCAAATGAAACGGCGCATTGTGCTGCATCGCAACAAGGTGGCCTCCACCACTGGCGCAACCCTAACGAAAGGTGCGAGGCAAGCTGCCTCACCGCGGTGTCCCCCGGATAAGCCGGCTACCCAAAGCATGAAGTAGTGCTCCGCGTTATTGATCCTTGTTTAAAAGCCTTGTTTCATTCAAACGCTACGAGCTGCGGGCCAATGAACACGGGCATCTTCAAGCGATGTCCTCTGAAGCAAAGAATGCATGCGGCTTTCGGAGCTACCCTCTTGCGGATCGCCAATTGACGGGCGTTGCAGTTCAGCGGTGTTATTTCGATGCTCGGTGGGCGATGAATTCGACGGGCGCATGCGGTGACTGGCCGCCGCTGCTTTCAAGCACGAAATGTAGTGCGTCGCCCTTGAATTGGCCGCGATAGCGATGGGTCAGATCGCGGCTGATTTCGCCGAGCACTTCCTGGCTGTGAGTGATGAAACTCAGCCGGTCGGCCTGCACTTGGCCTTGTTCCACGGTTCGCGCAACGCGCAGGTAGCTGGCGGTGCCGCGTAGCTCGCCGTTCTCCAGCTTCAGTTCAAAGACTTCTTCGTGTACCGCGCCCCAGTCGTAGGTAATCCGGGCGGTCCAGCGTCCCGTCAGCTGGAGTTCAGTCGCTGCGGTAGCTGCGGTTGTTGCGGGAGCGGTGTCAGATGAGTCTGGCCGATAGCTTTTCAAGCCGATGTACAACAGCGCAATCAGAGCGATTGCAGCCACGCCCCAGAATAGTGTCAGGCGCGCGGAAATGCGCCGGCGGGTTGGCAGGAAGGGGTGGATGGATTCGACCAGGCGAGCCACGTTGGATGGCCAGTCGGCGTCGGAAAGAACGATGGCCTGGCGCCGGGCCAGCGCACGGATCGTGGCGGGCAACTCCTTTTCGGTCGGCATCAAGGCACCGCCGACGAGCACGGGTAATACCGGTTTGCCTGATCTCAATCCGTTTTCGATTTCCATGCGCACGAAGTCCTCGGGCTCGTCCAGGCGGCGACCACCGTTCCTGCCGGTGGTCAGCCACGCCGGGCCGATCATGACCAGCATGACGTCGATGCTCCTGAGCTGTTTCTGCAAGGCGAGGACAAAATCATCACCGGGGTGAATGTCCTCGATGTCGCGAAAGACATTGTCCGCGCCGAAGCTTGATGCCAGGGCGTCGGCAAGCCGTCCAGCGTAGCCGGGCTGGTCGTCGCGACGGTAGCTGATGAAGACTCCGGGCATCGCTCAGGTCGCCGTTGCGAACAGGGCAGCCAGAACGCGGTCGGCCATTTTGTAATCCATGCGGTCAGCGGGCAGCCAATGAAAGCGGGCGGCTGCGGCCGGATCAATGTCAGGATTTATGTCCAATTCGGCAACGGCACGGGCCGTGTCCTTGTCGTGCAGCACCACCACCCGGTGCAGGTGGCTGGCCTTGGCCAGCACGCCGAGTTCGTAGCGGCACCCCTTGTTTTCCGCGCTGAATCCGCGCAAGTCCATGAGCACGACATCAGAACGCGCAATCAGCGTGTGCAAGGCCGTTTGCCAGGTGCTGTCGAAGCAATAGCATTCGTTGATGCGGTAGCGGCCGTCCGGATCGGGTCGCCAGTCGAAACCGGCGATGCGTTCATCCACTTGCGCCGGGCTGGCGATGAAGCGCTCGGCCAGCGTGCCGTTGAGGAAAACGAAGAGATCGTCGGGGTCCAGCGTTCGGCTGAGCAGATCAGTGCCGGCAATCAGCACGGTGTTGCCGGTCAGTCGCCAGCGTTCGATGACCTGATCGAACAAAAGCTCGACCTGCGCGTCGCGCTGGAAGACGCGCAGCACCAGCAGGGTCGGCGGTCCGGGCGGTGGTGTCAGGGGGCCGCGCATTGCCACCAGGAATACCGGTATCCACAGCCAGGGCACGATTTCGACGAAGGCCAGCCAGCGCACTTCTTCCATTCCCGGCAGGGCGCTGGAAAACAGGATGAGGAACCAGTAGGTGGCGATCAGGTAGCTCAGGTCAGAAAACCGCTTGGCCCGATAGGCACCGGCCAGCCATTTGCCGAGTTTGAAAACCGGCCAGGCCAGAACCAGCCAGGGCACCAGCGCGATCAGCAACAAGGTCGGGTAAGCGCCAATGGCTTGCAATAGACCGATGATCCAGGGCGGCGGATCTCCCACACTCAGCGTCGCGAATTGCAGTGCCAGCACCGACGATCCGGCGAGCAGCAGGGCCGGCGGCAGCAGATACGGTGCGACGGCGCGAATGCGGCCGCTGGCGCCGATCAAGAGGACGATGGTCATCGGGACGGCGACCTGGCTGAACAGCCAGACACTCACCGATGATAAAGACTGGGCGGCGGTCGAGCGGAGCATCACCAGCACCAGCATCGCCAGCATGTACATGCCGATGTAACCGAGGATGCGCCGCCACGACCAGCGCCGCGCCAGTCCCCAGGCCAGCACCATCGGCCAGGCGTAGATGGCGCTGAGCAAGAGCAGGCGGCTCAGGCTGAACTGGCGATTGGGGTAGATGAACAGCAGATTGAGGAAGGATTGGGTGAAGGCGATGAGCAGAGAGAGACCGCCCAGATAGAGCATGAGGCGGGACGTGGCCTTGCGGTTGGCGGCCAGATTGACTCCTGCGCTCCAGGACGAGGTAGGGGCGGTCAGTTGCGCGGCAGGTTCGATTGCTGTTGCCGCTGGCGCGGGTGCGGTCCCGCTGCTCATCAGCGCCAGCATGCGGCGTTCGTACATGCCAGCAACGGCCCACGCCAGCCCCGCCGCCAGAATTACGGCGGCAATCAGGATGAAAAAGACGGCACCGGAGGGAAGCATTGTTGGGCCCTTTCTACCAGGCTGCAGGCTTGCACCCTGGCTGGCGGCTTCTGCTGTTCGATAGTTTGTTTGATGGCTTGCTTAGGGCATGTAAATAAACAACATGGAATTATTTATGCTGCGTCGTTGGGCTTCGCAAGTTCAGCCCAACCTACAATGTGTTGTGCGAGCCCGCAGAGGGCATCTAGCCGGGATACTTGTCCTTGGGCAGTTCGAAGTGTGGGCCGTCGATGAAGGCTTTCTTGCCGGCCTGCCTGCGGCGGGTGCTGTAGTCGAGCACCAGGTCTTCCGGTGTCTCGTCGCTGGCGGTGAAGGCCACGTCCCAGGCACCGCCCCAGCGGATGGGGACGCCGAACTGCCTGGCGGCGATGCGCACGGCGTCGGCGATCATGTAGATCGGCTCCCATTCCCAGCGCAGTTTGCCGTTGATTACCGGCACCAGATCCACGGCGTGGCCGCTAATGTGGCGCGAATCAAGCGTTTGCGATGCGCCGCTGGCGACCAGGCGTTTCTGTTCCTCTAGCGTGCGAATGCCATCGTGCACTGCGAAATCCTGCACGGTGAGTTCGATGGCACGCTTTACTATGGCGATCAGTTCGGGGTGAACGCCAACCAGCTCATTCAACGATTTGGTGCCGAGTTTGAAACCCATGGTGATTACCTCCCGTCAGTTGATGAAAAGTGCGAGCGCCGATGTCGTGCATACGGTGTCGACCGCGTCGGTCGGGCATTTTGTCCAGTCAGTTCTGAAACCGGTCATGTCTTTCGGCTCCTTTTGCCTCGCGGCGGGCGTTTCGTATTGAGCTCAATGGTTTCGGCAGGCTCTGGCTTGAATTTGTTCGCGGCAGCATCGGGATCCAGCTGATGAGCGATATCGGCCAGTGCTTGAGCGCGTGCCGCGTCATTCTTGCCATGGCGTGCCTGGACAAAGCTGGCCAGCAGGCTCAGGTGTCCAACAATCGAGTTGAACTGGCGGGCGCTGGTCGATAGGAGCTGTACTGCGTCCTGATATCGACTGGCCATGGGGCGTAACTCGTCGATATCGGCG
>JBBQAT010000190.1:0-7862 GCA_038316625.1 Burkholderiales bacterium | reverse complement strand
CCATATGACCGTAGGTTGAGTAGTAGAGCACGAGGACTTTGGACATGAAAATCTCCTTGAGAGCTTGAAGCGGGAAACGAACTGTTCCTGAAAATCAGCGAAAGCACGTGACAATTCGTCTTTGATATCAGGCGGTATTTTGGCATTTGCATGTTTTGGATGGCGACACATGCGACGTCTAAAATTTAAGCGCTTGCTGCCTGGAAAATGGCTCATTTACAAAAGCGGTTGTAGCTGAACACAAAACCCAAGTGCAACGTTTGAGTAATAGTCGTGGCGCAAGTTCATGCCGCTTGTGCATGGCTCGCCGGATACGATGTCTTTAATCGCTGATTCGGTGCGCAATGCGACGCATGTCACACGCTACGAACGCCTATTTTGGATTGCGTGCCACGGCTGATCGTGAAGGCTTTGGGGGCTATTCTTTTGCACTGCTTTGAAGGCCAATGTTCACGCGCTTCTTCGGGGAATAGCCTCGAAGATCGCCTATCCATGAGGGTTTCAGGGCCAGGCTCGGGCGCCCCAGATCATGCGCTTGGCGACGAAATGGCGTAACGGCGGGGCAAGATCGAGTGCGAGCAGGCCGAGGCCTCGGGCCAGCTTCAGCGGCGGGAAGTCGTTGGAGAAGAGGCGCACGATGCTGTCGGTAAACGCCATGCTGCCGTGCCGGTCGTTTCTACGGCCGCGTGCGTAGGCCGTCAGTGCGGCTGGATTGCCGGGGTCAGTGTGTTTGTGCAGGATTTCGGCGAGTTCCCAAGCATCGCGCAGACCGAGATTGAAGCCCTGGCCGGTCACGGGGTGCAGGGCCTGCGCCGCGTTGCCGATCCACGCCTGTCGATGCCGCGTGATTTGTGGACGAACGCGCAGGGACAGCGGGTAGCTGGCGCGCGGCCCGGTGCTGACAAAGTCGATGCGCTGGCCGAACTGCTGGCGCAGGGCGGCGAGGAATCCCTGATCGTCGAGGCCGAGCAAGTATTCGGCTTTTTCCGGCGGCACGGTGCAGACCACCGCGTAGTCCGGGCCGATGGGCAGCAGCGCCAGCGGTCCGTCGGCGGTAAAGCGTTCCCAGGCACGGTTGTTATGGGGCGTGGCCGGGCGGACTTCGGCAATAACAGCGTGCTGGTGGTAATCGCGTACCTTGATAGCGGGGTCGTTCTGCGGTGTGCCTTCGGCATGGACGACAAGCCGTGCCGTGATGCACCGAGTGCTGCCCTGGTGATTGACGGTGACGATGGCGTCTGCGCTACCGGTTTCAATCAAGTCGACGGAGCAGTTTTCGATCAATTGTTCCGGCGGAATACGGGCGTTCAGGGCGTCGGCGAGGTCACGGTAGCGCATGACGTAACCGAGCGCCGGCGTACCGTAGTCTTCACTGGTGATCAGCGAGCGGCCAAAGCCGCCACGCTGGGAAACGTGGATTTCGTGGATCGCCGTGCCGACGGATGCATTCCACGCCCGCAGCCGTTCCAGCAGTTGCCGGCTGCCGTGTGCGAGCGCCAGGGCACGCGGGTCGTCGGCCCAGGCACCGCGCGAGCGGCGGTCGATCAGCGTCACGCGCAACGAACTGTCGGCCAGCGCCAACGCCAGCGTCATGCCGACCGGCCCGGCACCGATGATGAGGATGTCGGTGTTCAGCGTGGAATCGCCGGGATGTTCAGCCACGACGCATGACTTCTTCAATCTCGTGAATTGACTTCGGTGCGGTGGTGTAAACCTCGCAGCCGCTTTCGGTGACGAAAACGTCGTCTTCGATGCGGATGCCGATGCCATGCAGGTGCTCAGGGACGTCGGCACCGGGGCGGATGTAGAGGCCGGGTTCGACCGTCAAAGCCATGCCGGCAGCCAGTGGTGCCCAGTCCTCACCTGACTTGTATTCGCCGGCATCATGCACGTCCAGCCCGAGCCAGTGTCCGGTGCGGTGCATGTAGAAGGGTTTGTAGGCTTCGCTTTCGATGGCACCGTCAACGCTGCCGGCCAGCAGTTTAAGGTCGATCATGCCTTGCGTCAGAACGCGCAGCGCCGCATCGTGATAGGCGATGAACGGTGCCCCCGGTTTGATCGCGGCGAGCGCGGCGTTCTGAGCGGCCAGCACGATTTCATAGACGTCGCGCTGTACTCCGCTGAAGTGGCCGTTGACCGGGAAGGTGCGCGTGACGTCGGAAGCGTAACCCTTGACCTCGCAGCCGGCGTCGATTAGCACCAGGTCGTTCGCGCCCAGCATTTTGTTGTTCTCGACGTAATGCAGCACGCAGGCGTTGGCACCACCGGCGACGATGGGCGAATAGGCATGGCCATCGGCACCGCGTTTGCGGAATTCGTAGCCGATTTCGGCTTCGAGTTCGAATTCAGCCATGCCGATGCGGCAGGTACGCATCGCACGCTTGTGCGCGGCCGAAGCGATAACGGCGGCGCGGCGCATGATGCGGGCTTCGTACTCGTCCTTGAGCAGGCGCATCCGGTCGAGTGGTTCGCGCAGGTCGCGAATTTCCGCCGGGGCGTGTTTGCCGGCGCGGGTCTGGGCGCGCACCAGGTTCAGCGCGGCGACGATTTTCGTGTCCCACGAGGCGTCGTGACCTAGGGCGTGCCATAGCGTGCCACGGTTAGCCATCAGATCGGGGAGTTTAGCCTCGACTTCGGCGATGGGGTAGGTCTCGTCGAAACCAAAAGTCGTGAGCGCGGCGGCGGGGCCGAAGCGGAAGCCATCCCAGACTTCGCGTTCCTCGTTTTTTTCGCGGCAAAAAAGGATGCTGCGCGGCTCCTTGCCGCCGATCAAGACGATGACGGCGTCGGGTTCGGGGAATCCGCTGAGATACCAGAAGTAGCTGTCGAAACGGTAGGGATGGTGCGAGTCGCGGTTGCGCACGCGTTCCGGAGCGGTCGGGATGATGGCGATGCCGTCGCCAATCAGTTCGAGCAGCGCCGCACGGCGCGTTGAGTAGGGTTTGTGTTTCATTTGGGCATCAATTCATGGTCGAGTTCGGTTAGGCGTTCGGGGGTTCCTACGTCGACCCAGCGTCCAGAGTGACGTTCACCTGTAATAATGCCTTGGGCGATTCCTGCGTCAAGTAGCGGACGCATTTTTATTACCGTTCCGACAGCGACGCCGGCGAAAAAGTCCGGAGAAAAGACGCCGGTGCCGGCGTAGGTCAGCGTTGGCCCGATTTCTGCACTGGCGTAACGGACGGTTTCTCCGTCGAGACAGAAGTCGCCGCCCGCATGTTGCGGCGGGTTGTCGACGAAGATCAGGTGAGCGTGACGGTCGGCGAGCGCGTGAGCCCGCTTGAAATCCCAGTCGCACCAGACGTCGCCATTGACGACGAGGAACGGCCCGTTGCCCAACAAAGGCAGGGCGTTGGCGATACCGCCGGCGGTTTCAAGGGCGCCGGGCGGTTCGGGCGAGTAGCGTATGCTCAGACCGAAATAGCTGCCATCGCCTAGCGCGGCCTCGATCTGCTCGCCGAGATGGGCGTGGTTGATGACGACGTCGCGGAAACCGCTCGCCGCCAGTCGTTCCAGGTGCCAGACGATGAGCGGCTTGCCGCCGGCGCAGAGCAGGGGCTTGGGCGTGTGGTCCGTGAGCGGACGCATGCGTTCGCCGCGTCCGGCGGCGAGAATGAAGGCTTTCATCAGAACGTCAGGCCAACAGCGGCTTGCCGGTTTTCCAGCTGGTCGAGTAGTCGGGCAAACGGCTTCAATTCCAGATAACGTTCGCAGGTCCGCCGCAGATAAGCCATCACGCGCGGCATGTCCTTGAGGTAAGCATCCTTGCCATCGCGGTAGCAAAGTCGGGCGAAGATTCCAAGCACCTTGATCTGGCGCTGTGCGCCCATCCATTCGTAATCGCGGTAGAAATCATGGAAATCGGCATGAACCGGCAGTCCGGCCTTGCGTGCCATTTCCCAGTAGCGGATGACGAAGTCGAGCTCTTCCTTTTCTTCCCAACTGATATAGGCGTCGCGGTAGAGAGAAACCAGGTCGTAGGTGATCGGGCCGTAGACCGCATCCTGAAAGTCAATGATGCCGGGGTTCGTCGGGTAGTCTTCGCCGGAAATCATCAGGTTGCGCGAATGGTAGTCGCGATGGACGAAAACCTTTGGCTGCGCGAGGTTGTTGACGAGAATTTTTTCGAACACTGAGCGCAAGGTCGTCTGCTGGGTTTCGTCAAGCGAGAGGCCGAGGTGGCGAGCGACGTACCAGTCAGGGAAAAGATCAAGTTCGCGGGTTAGCAGCGCGCGGTCGTAGTTGGGCAGCAGGCCGGGCAGGCTGGCCAACTGGATGCCGATCAGTGCGGCGTTGGCGTGGTGGTAGAGCCCCTGTGCCGTGTCACCGTTGAGAACATTCAGGTAGGTTTGTGTGCCCAGATCGGAGAGCAGCAGTAATCCCTGCGTCAGATCCTCGGCATACACCTCGGGAACATGCACGCCGGCATCGCGGAAAAGTGCGGCGACCTTCAGGAAAGGGTGGCAGTCTTCTTGCTCCGGCGGTGCATCCATGATGATGCGGGTGCTGCCGTCGGGCAGGGTGATGCGGAAATATCGACGGAAGCTGGCATCGGCGGAAGCCGGCTCCAGAGCAAATTCCTGGTCGGGATGCAGCCGCGAGAAGTGACGATTGAGCCAGTCGCGCAGCAGGACGGTACGCGGCATGCCGCTTCTCCTTGAGCTATGGTGCTAAAATGCGACGATTTTACCACTCGCCCTGTTGCACGCGGCACTGGCAAATGCAGCGCAAAATTAGCAACGCAAGTTCGCATCACCTGATAACTGATAATTCCGGATGACTTTTCCCTACCGGCGCAAACCTCTCGCGCTGATCTTCTGCTACGGTTTCGCGAGCGTGTTTTTCGGTGCTTATGGCATCGAGGCACAGGCACAGGCGTCTACAACCTTGCGTGTCGATCCGGTATTGCTTGGGCTACCGCCAGCGAGCCCGGCCGACGCGCCGGCACCGGCACCGGCTGAAAAATCGCGCGTCGAGATCAAGCCGGTCGAAGCGGCCGTTGTCGAGACAAAACCGGTCGATCCCGAACCTGAGATTGTCAAACCGACCAAGACCAGCACGAGTCCGGTGCAGGACGCTCCGTCGCGTCCTGTGACGCCGTCTGTCGCCGCTCCGGTACCTGCGCCTGCCGCTGTTGCCGCACCTGTTGCGCCGGTGCGCCCGGTCGTCAACCAGGCAGACCCCTTGCCGCCAGTGCAAAAGCCGGCGGTAAAGGCTGTCGTTCAGCAAACTGTTCCTGTTGCCCCGGCACCGCAAGCCTCATCGGGTTCGGCCGGTACCGTTCCTGCACAGGCGACCTTGCGCGTAGATCCGGCATTGCTGGGTATGCCACCCGTTGCCGTGGCAACGCCTTCTCAGACCGCAGTCGCCAGCGGGCAAGTTCGTCAGGTGGTTGCCAAATCCGGGGTGGCGAGTCCGGCAGTGTCCACGGCAAAACCAGCGCGTGATGACCGCTCCTGGTACCAGCGGATGTGGGACCCGCTTAGCAATGCCTATAATAATGGCGACTGGGAGTTTTACCTGCCGCTGGAAACCTACCATTTGCGCAGTCAATACACGGCTGAAAAGATCGCCAACTTTCAGGAAAAGCCCCTGGGTTTTGGCGTGGGTCGCGGTGTGTATGACGAGAAAGGAAACTGGGATGGCGTCTATGGGATGGCGTTCCAGGATTCGCACTTCAAGCCGATGTACATGCTCGGGTACGGATGGAAATCCATCTGGCGTCCGGCGGAGGATGTGCGCGTTGGCCTGGGGTATGCCGCCGGCCTGATGTCGCGAACGGATATTTTTCACTATGTCCCGTTTCCTGCCGTCCTGCCGATGGCTTCGCTGGCGTACAAGAATTTCAATCTGGAAGGAATTTTTCTCCCTGGCGGGAAGGGTAACGGCAACATCTTTTTCATCTGGGCCAAGTGGGAGTTGGGCAAGACAGGCGAAGCCATTGGTACGCCGGCACGTCCGCTTCCTCCAGCACCGACGCAGATGGTCAGTTCATCCTTTGGTCCGGAGACTCGTCTTGCCGATCAGCGTGTTCCGTACGGCCCGGCATCGGTAGTCGGCGGGAGCGCTTCTGGCACGGCGGAGACCCAGCCGCCGCTCGTAGCGGCGATGGGCGCGCGCGACGAGGACACGCTGCCGGATACCTTGCCACCGCTCGCGTTGCGATTGTCAAAAACGATGGTATCGCAGCCAAAAGAAAGCGAGGCTCCACGGCCGGTGTTCCTCAGCGCCCACCGCATGGGCGGACTGGTTGATCGGGAATTTATCGCCGAAGGTGATTCCGAGTTGCGCAAGATCGGCACGGTGGTCAATGCGGACCGCCTGACCTACTGGCCGATCGACGATGAAGTCGAAGCCGAGGGCAATGTCCGCCTTGAGCAGGGTGATGATCTTGTCACCGGGCCGAAAATGCGGCTCAAGCTGGAAGACCAGATCGGCTATTTCGAGCAGCCGTCATATACCATCAAGCGTCAGCCACAGCCTGGAAGCAAGGCGGCAAGCGACAAGGCGTACGCCGCGAACTATTCCGTGCAACAGAACGTCGATTTCTGGAATTCCGGTTTTTCTTCAGCCCCGGCGCAGGATTCGGCCAATAAGGTTTCGGTAACGACCGAAGCCCGGGGTGATGCGGATCGCCTGAATTTCGAGGGCGAGAACCAGTTTCGTTTGATCAACGGAACGTACACCACCTGTAGTCCGGGCAATGATGACTGGTATGCCAAATCGAGCAATCTCAAGCTCGACTATGACCGTGAGGTGGCCAGTGGCGATGACGGTACGGTGTATTTCAAGGACGTGCCGATTTTCTATACACCGTGGTTATCGTTTTCGCTCAACAACGCGCGGAAATCCGGTTTCCTGTTGCCGTCTTTTGGTACCAGCACCAACAGCGGTGTCGAGCTTTCCGTGCCCTATTACTGGAACATCGCGCCGAACATGGATGCGACGATCACGCCGCGCGTGATGACCAAGCGCGGTCTTCAGGTGAGCAACGAGTTCCGCTATCTCAATACGGCTTACGGTGGTTTGTACCAGGGCCAGGCGCGTGCTGACCTTCTTTCTGGCGACCAGTTGCGCAACAGTGAAAATCGTTACGCGTTGTCCCTGCAGCATCAGCAGGCAACCGCCAATGGCTTCAGCGGCACGATCAACTACAACAAGGTATCCGACGATAACTATTACACCGACCTGTCAACTGGGGTCAGTTCGACCTCGACGACCCAGTTGTTGCAGCAGGGTGTGTTGAGCTATGGCGGCGGTGGCTGGTGGAATGCGACGGCCAATTTCCAGCAGTATCAGACCTTGCAGCCTGATTCTGCGAATCCGGTACGCGAACCCTACCGATTGCTTCCGCAGTTTACGGTCAACGCACGCAAGCCGGATCTGTACCAGACCGACAGCAGTTTCATGGGGCAATACACCCACTTCACCCGGGCAGAGCAGACCATCAACGGCATCAGGCAAGGCAATGACGGTGGACAGCGTACTGTTCTTTATCCGCAGGTGGCATTGCCTTACGTGACACCGGGCTGGTATGTCACCCCGAAGGTCGGATTGAATGTTCGTCACTACTCGCTTTCGGGACAGGCGGCGGGTACGCCGAATTCGATCAACAGTACGCTACCGATTTTCAGCATCGATTCGGGCATGACCTTTGAGCGCCCGAGCAACTGGTTTGGACGCGACTACACGCAGACGCTGGAACCCCGGCTCTATTACCTGAACATTCCCTACAAGAATCAGGACCTGATTCCGATCTTCGATTCGGGTCTGGCGGATTTCAACTTTGCGCAGATTTTCTCCGAAAACCAGTTCTCCAGCTGGGATCGCATCAACAATGCCAATCAACTCACTGCGGCCGT
>JBBQAT010000189.1:0-7863 GCA_038316625.1 Burkholderiales bacterium | reverse complement strand
CCGATGCCAGCGCTCCAGTTTGCCTTTGCCCTCTGGCGCGTAAGGTCGGCAGTAGATCAGATGGATCCCCAGGCGCACGCAGATTCCCTGCAAGGTGTTGGCCCGATAAGCGGCGCCATTGTCGACGATGAGCTTGATCGGTAATCAGCAGGACTCGGTAATGCGCAGGAAGGAGGTACTGCCCAGTCCGAGCACGCACTGTAGGGGGCGGTTCCTGCTGATTAATTTCTCGATTCCTCAGAGCGAATCGAGCCAGGCAAGCAGGCTCGCATCGCGCCGCCAGCGCGGCGGCTTCTTGATTGTTGACGATGGGCCGAGCCGTTCGAGTGCCTCCCGCTTGGCCTCCAAGTTGGCTTGGGCGTAGTGATTGGTGGTGTCGAGGTGAGCATGTCCGAGCCAGCTGCGAATCACCGTTACATCGACTCCTGCGGCGACGAGGTGAACTGCGGTTGCGTGCCTGAATCGATGCGGCGATATCTTCTTCGCCGACAGCGTCGGGACGGTTCGTGCGGCGGCCTGGACATACTGCGCAAGCTTGAAGCGCACGCCGGAGGCGCCAAGCGGCGCGCCGTAGCGATTCACAAATAGCGGTTCATCGTCGGCGCGTGGTTGTCGTTTGAGTAACGCCTTGAGCAGCGCGACGGTCTCTGGCCATAGCGGGCAAAAGCGTTCCTTGCGCCCCTTGCCCAACAGGCGCACACACAACGGGGCATCGAAACGGATCGCCGCCGGACAAACGTCGAGCGCCTCCTGAATGCGTGCGCCAGTGTTGTAGAGGAAGGACAGAAGCGCGTGATCTCTCTGGCCCTCGAGGCACTTGCGATCGGGTTGGTCGAGGATGGCCTCAATTTCGCTTGACTCGAGGTACCAAGGCGCGGGCTTGGTGGCCGTCTTGGTTGGAATATGAAGCACCTCGGTGCACTGGGCGATGGCGGACGGTTCGCGCTCGGCGGTGAAGGTGAAAAAGCTGCGCAGCACCGCGAGTCGACAGTTGCGCGTGCCGATCGAGACCTTGCGCTCGACCTCACTGTGATGCAAGAAAGCGGCAACTTCGATCGCGGTGAGCTCGGTCAGCGTGAGCTGGGCAACGGTGCGCTTGTGGCGCGCGGCGACGAAGCGAAGGAACAGGCGCCAAGTATCGCGATAGGAGCGTACCGTGTGGGCGGAAACGTTGCGTTGCTGCACAAGGCGCTCGTAGAAGAAGCAATGAAGCAGTCCGGGAAAGGGATCGGTCGGCTTCATTGGTGGCCCCCTGCAATAGTGTGCGCGGCAAAGGCTCGAAACCGTTTGCTTGCTTGTTGCAGCAGTTCCTGCGTGATGGTCAGATAGACGAGCGTCGAGTTGATATCCTTGTGGCCGAGGTAGGTCGCCAGATACGGCAGACGTGCCTGGGGATTGATTCCATCGCGGTACCACTCCAGCATGCGATTGACGACGAAGGCATGTCGAAGGTCGTGTACGCGCGGCCCGACACACTTCTTCTCGGGCTTCAAGCCGGCACGACGCAGTACGCTCACAAGGAGATGCTCGGTCATCACGTACGAATAGCTTGCGGTGGCGGCAGGCCCATGCCAGAACAATCCGCTCGAGTCGTCCTGCGATGCTCTTGCGCGCCGCCTCACCTCCAGATACTTGCGCAAGGCGGCCATCACGCTGGCCGTCAACGGCAGCGTTCTGGACTTGAAGAACTTGGTCTCGCGAATCGCGATCTCACCCTCATCCAGATGGAGGTCATGCAAGGTGAGCCGCACGAACTCGCCCAGGCGCAGTCCGGCGCAATAGGCCAGCACGATCATCGTGTACAGTGTGAGCGGGCGCAGCGGCGAACGAGGTGAGGGAAACTTGAGAGCGGTATCAAGCAGGTGGCGAACTTCTTGGGGCGTATAGATGTACGGGCGTCGCCGTTGCTGTGCGAGCTGGCGAACCAGATGACGATCGAGCTCAGGCAGTTCAACGCTCGGATCCAGGCGCCGCCATGCCTTGGCAAGGCTGCGGCCAACGTGCTGGCACTCACAAGCGTGGTTCAATGTAGGTGATTCAGCCGCCCATTGTCGTAGTAAGACTGCCAGAGGTTGGTCCGCAAGACCGAGACGGCCCTGAAGGAATCTATCGAAGCGCAGGAAGCGCGCCGTCTCGGCTGCGTAGCGGTAACCTAGGGTCTGCATGCGCTCGACGTGTTCTCGCATGAAGGGGCCGTGGAAGCTGGCGAACCGGGGTACCGGTCGCTGTGCCTCGAGGGCCTGCAGGGGATCGGCCGCAAGCAATGCCCGCACGATCGGCGTTCCAGCGCGCTGACCGAAGTGGACTCGAAGCTGCTCGAGCGGGTTGCTGGGGATTGAGCCCTCGGATGCGAGAAAGTCCAGAAACCGGTCGACAATTCGCGCTCGATGGAGCACGAGATGCATCGGCCAACGCTCGCTGCGGTCGCGCAGCCATGCTTCGATTGTTGCTGAGCTGATTGCAGCGACACAACCAGACTGCTGGACGAATCTCTGGAAGCCAAGCAGGATGCATCGGTAGACCCTGACAGTGCCGAGACTAAGCGGCCGAAGTCGCCGCACATGACGTTCGATGGCGTCGCTGTTGTCCTCGGGCCAGGCGATCATGACGGCACCTCCCTGGCGTGCATCGGGATCTCGAGTGCGACGTCGCGCAACTCTTCGGTGGCGAGCTTCAAGTACGGTGTGGTGGAGGCCGCCGATCGGTGACCGAGCACGTCGCCGATAATCTTCTTGGATACGCCCGCGCGAAGCAGGCTCACGGCACGTGCATGCCGGAAGGCGTGTGGCCCACGCTTGCCAACGGGGTGCACATCGGCCGCATCAAGGCGTCCGCGTATCGTCGTGTAGAGACTAGAGCCGTTGGCAAAGCCCCGATACGGGGCAAAATTACGAATGAATATCTCTCGGGCGTCGGTCCCGGGTCGACCTTGACGCAGGTACGCGAGCACTGCGTCACCCACGGCTGGCAGCAAGGGAAGAAGCGATTGCGTTGCCGTCTTGGTATGGCGCACACAGATGCGATCGGCACGCCAGTTGATGTCCTCCAACTTCAGCCGGGTGATCTCACCGGCTCGCAGTCCATAGGTAGAGAGCAGCAGCAGGATGGCGTAGTCACGCAGACCCTTCGGGGACTGGTCCGTACGGGTGGCATCGACCACGGCACGGATCTGCTCGACGCTCAGGCAGGACGGGATCGATTCGAGTGCATAGAGCCTTGGCGATGTCACGCTGGGTGCGAGGTCACGCTCGGTTCTTCGGGTGGCATGGGCAAAACGCAGAAAACAGCGCAATTGCTGTGCGAGAGCCTTGAGCGAGACGCGCCGTAGCGACAAGGCGCGCGCTCGCTGATAGGCGTCAATATCGGGGATCGCGATAGCTGAGAGATCGTCGGTACTCCTGCCATCGCCATACCACGCCAAGAAACGGCGCGCCTCGCCGACCAGGCCGTCGACCGTCTCGGCGGCTAATCCGCGCTGCGTATCGAGCCATTGCGCGTACTCGTTGCACAACGCTTGCGAGAACGCATCGAAAGGGTGTCGGGCTGCACCCGTCACGGGCAATCGCCCGTTGACCCACCGTAGCAACTGGCGGACGGCCGATGAATGCTGACACCGCCAATCGTCGACAGAGGCTGGCGGATGCCCATGGCGTTGTGAAAATCGACGTAGCTCACAAACAAGGAACGCCGTAACGTGCTCTGTGCACACCTCTTGAATCGGCACCTTCCGGCTCGAAAGATACTCGAAGAGGTGGCCCGCTACGGCGACGTAGGCTCCAACAGTACTTGAGCCGTACTGTGCCTGAGCGATATGTTCCTTGAACTTTGCAAGCAGCACGCTGCGCTGCGATGTGGCGTCTGACATCACGTATCTCCTTGGCGGGTTGATTCCCGTGACAAGGGTGACACCCAGAAAATAATGCGGAGCAAAAATGACACTCAACCTGCGTGGGGTCGATGCCCGTTCACCCTCCTGCGCATTACCGAGTCCTGCTGATTACCACGGTAATCGCGAGCTCGCGATTACCGTGGCAAACCGCGTTTCATGAACGCTTGGCAGAGCCCATGGATCAAACTCTCGGCAGTCTCATCGAGATACCACTGCAGATGGCAAACCAGGCGCGCCCGGTCGTCGATCACGCCCAGCAGCATCGGTGTCGCCCACGCGCCTTGCCGGGTGAGCACGCGGCGCGCGCCATGATGGAAATCCAGATGCCACAAGGCGTTCACATGATCGACCTCGAAGCTGCGCACTTCCAGCCGCTCCAGACGATCGCGGGCGGCCATCGCGCCGGCGGTGGCACGCTTGGGCCGGGCCTGACGGAACATGCCTTGTGCTTGCAGATAGCGACGGATCGTCGGGTAGGACGGCAGATGTGCATCGCCACCCTTCTGCGCGATACGCAAATTATCGAAATGCAATTGCATGGTCCAGCCGGGATGTTCGCGATACTGCGTAATCAACGTCCCGATGATAAATGGCGTCAGACAGGAGAAACGGCCGGCATCGCCGCGGTGTCACTTTCCGGCATTAAGGCGCCACCTATTTTCGGCGTAATGGCGCCACTTTGAACAGGCAAATCAGGGGCTCGAACTGGGGGTTGAGAATGCGTTATTTTTGGTGTTTTTGCAACCACAGTTTTTGCAGCTTTTGAGAGCGGTGCAGAAAGCTCCAATTCGACCGGTGTGCGAAGGCTCCGGCAGCCTGAACAGCCCCCCGTTGGGCTAAGCTCAGGCCGGTGGCCGGGGGCGGTTTTGACTTTCCCTGAAATTAAAAAAATGGATGATGCGCTGTGGAGCTTGTGGGCAGCCGCCGACCTGTGGGCAAGTGGTGGGAAACGCAGTGCCGCATCGCGTTTTCCACGGCTTGTCCATAGGGAACCGCGCTTGCGCGGTTAGGCGGGAATCGGCGTAGCCGACTGTCCACAAATCCACAGTGCAAAGATCATGATGCATGGTGAGTTCGGCTGCTCACGCAGCCAACGATTGCGCTTTGGTCGGGCGTACCCCCGGCTCGCGTGGGTACGGGACGGCTACGACGGTATTGTCTTTCCTCTCTTTGCCGGCGGCGGTTTTGCCTTTTCCAATGACGGCCTCAACGCTCGGTAACTATCGCCATCCAGAACGATCCGGTACGCGCCGTGACCGAGACGATCCAGGGTAGCAGCCCCCAGCATCTTGTTTGAGGGGAAGGCAGCACCCCATTCGCTGAGATCGAGATTGCTGGTCAAGATATTTGCACAACGCTCATATCGCTCGGCAATCAAGTCATGGAAATCTTCGTCCTCGGGAGCGCGCAGCGGTTTGAGTCCGAAGTCGTCAATGACAAGCAGTGGAATCTTAGCCAGATGCTTGAAACGCCTCTCGTAACTGCCGGTCGCCCGAGCGGAGCGCAGGTCGTTGATGAGTTGGGTCTGGGTGATGAATAGCACGTCGTACCCTTGGCGCGCCGCAGCATGCCCCAGGGACTGCGCCAGATGGCTTTTCCCCGTGCCGGTCGGCCCGACGATCAGCACCGCCACCTTCTCCTCGATGAATCTGCACGTCGCCAGGTCATGAACTGCGGCGCGATTCAGATTGGGTAACCGGTCGAAGTCGAAACCTTCCAGGGTCTTCTGGTTGCGGAAATTGGCACGCCGCATTCGCAAGTCCAGCTTCTTCTGATCCCGCCGGGCGACCTCGTCATGAATCAACAAGCTGAGGAAATCGGTAAAAGCCAGCTTGCGATCAATCGCTTCGCGGTTGCGTGCCTCAAGGGAATCAAGAATGCCAGACAGATGCAGTTGTTTGAGTAACGGAGTCAGTTCAGGAATTGAATGCATGGTGGGCCTCATTGCAGAATGGTTTGGGTGTCGCGGCAGAAGCGGCCGCCTTCGGTATATGTGGAGGCCAAGGCATCGAAGCCCGCCAGCAGGGTTTGCTGATCCAGCCCTTTCTCCAGGATCGTCTTGACCACCTTGTAGCTTGGTGTGCCGTAGTGGTTGGCGCGTGAGCAGGCGGCTTCGAGACGGGGTGCGCCGTATTTCTGCTTGAGTCGCAGCACGCCTTGAACCGCACGCATCCGGATCAGAACATGGTCCTCGAACATGGCGCGTACCAAGGCATAGCAGGCCGAGCCGATTTGTTCGGCCTGCTTCAGGCACCACTGCGCATCCTGTAATTGCCACGCCTGGGCTTCTGGCGGCATATGGTCGGCGACGGTGCCACGCCGCCCCTTCCCGGACAGTCGCACATGCGTTGCCATGGCTTCCTGTTCGCGATACAGCGTCACCATGGCATCGGTTGCCTTCAGCCACAGATTCTGTCCCATCAGTCGGAATGGCACCGAATAGTAGTTGTTCTGAAATTGGATATGCGCATCGCGGTGAACCTTGACCTTGGCCCAGGTGGCCAACTCTGGCGGCACAAACGGCAATGCAATTAGCATGTCCTTCTCCACTTCGGTGAATCTCTTGAGTGGAGATTCGCGGGTCGTGCCGTGGATACGGCTGCCTGCTTCAACGATCACCCACGAGTGCAACTGGCGGTTGGCGTCGGCCAGATCGCGAAACTCACGCAGCGGGAGGAAGCTGCCCTTGATATATTTGACGCCCGATTCCACGATTCCCTTTTTCTGTGGATCGCGTGGCGGGCAAGGGTCTATCTTGAAGGCATATCCTTCTGCGCATTCGGCATATGCCCGCTGCACTTCCGGCTCAAAGACGCAGGCTTTGGTGATTGCACACTTGGCATTGTCGATAATGATGCGCGATACACAACCGCCAAACCACTCGAAGGCGCGACGGTGACAGCCCAACCAGGTGGCGACTGTCTGGTCGCGCACAAATTCGGCATATTGGTGGCGAGACCAACACAAAGTCATTACGAAGAACCACGTCTTGAATATCTCCCCGGTATAAACGTCGGTGATGAGCGGGCCGGTGCCGAAATCGACCTGGCTCGCTTCTGCCGGTTTGAATATCAGACGCAAGGGTACGTCCGGTGCTTTCTCGACGATGATTTGGCTCAGGAAGCGATACATCGACGAGTAACTGCCGGTGTAGCCGTGATTGCGCACCAGCGTGGCGTGGATGGTGGTTCCCTGGATGCCAGCATTATGCCATCGGGTAATCTGCTCGCGCCACGGTTCCAACGTTGAAATACAACTGGGCGGCAACGTTTCCTTGCGTGCCAGTATGGTGGCTAATTCCTTGTCTTCGGGTAAAACACTTTCGGGGCAAAGCCAGCCATGCGCATTCGCCTTGTCGCGAACCACTGCTATCTTCTTGCGCCCCATGGCCTTTGACCGGGCGATATCCCGGTCAGAATCACCCTGGCGCATGCGTACCAGAATTTGACGATATTGATACATCTCGAACCTCCGTTTGCTCATGGCCTCTCCCGGCAAAATGCCGGGAGTCTAGCCATTCAATGAAAGTTCGAATCCCTGATCTGATGTATCAAAGTGGCGCCTTAACGCCGGCGATTCACTGGCTCCATTATGCCGGCGATAGGGTGGCGCCTTAATGCCGGAAATCCGGTGGCTCCATTACGCCGGAAACGGAATGGCTCCATAGTGCCGGAAATTCACAGCACTTCGGCGAGGCACGGCTGGGAATACCGTCAGGAAACGAAAACTGAAGGAATATCTTCTGAAGCCCGGTCTCATTCTGGCTGACATTGGGGTAAATCTCGTTGTAGGTGCAATCGAGATAGGTGTTGGCCACGACGGCCGCTCCACCGTGCCCGGGACCGGAAACGTAAATCATGTCGAGGTCGTATTTCTTGATGATCCGATTCAAGTGCGCGTAAATAAAATTCTGCCCTGGGGTCGTTCCCCAGTGCCCCAGCAGCATCTGCCTGACATCCGCGAGCGTCAGCGGC
>JBBQAT010000188.1:0-7894 GCA_038316625.1 Burkholderiales bacterium | reverse complement strand
GGCATCAATGATGCGCCGGCCCTGGCCAAGGCAAACGTCGGCATTGCGATGGGCACCGGAACCGACGTGGCGATGAACAGTGCACAGCTCACCTTGGTCAAGGGAGACCTCCGTGGTATTGCGACGGCGCGCGCGCTGTCGCTCGCGACGGTCGCCAACATGAAACAGAATCTCAGCTTCGCCTTCGTCTACAACATGCTCGGCGTGCCGCTTGCTGCCGGGGTGCTGTTCCCCTTCACCGGTTGGCTGTTGTCACCGATGATCGGCGCACTGGCGATGAGCCTCAGTTCTGTGTCGGTCGTCGGCAACGCGTTACGCCTGCGGGCGACGACCCTCAAGTTGGATTGACCGGCTTACTGACAATTCGTTGAGCGGATCCTTGTCGCTAAGCCAACCCGGAAGGTGAATCCTTGTATCTGCCAGGGACTGGCCGCGCGTGTGGTCCGAAAGGGGCGACGGATTCATTGGAAGCTCCTCGCGCAACTTACGACTCAGATGGTTAGCTGGGGCTAACTTTAGTGGCGCGACGGTGCCAAAACGTATTCATTCCCGTCAGGCACAGAGTCAGCCAGGCGATGCCTTCAGCAAAAGCGGCCAGTACATCGCTGAGGTAATGGACCCCAAGGTACATGCGGGTCAGCGCCACCAGCACCACCAGCGCAATCGCACCTAGCACAATCATCACACGCCAACGCCAAGTCTCAATTTGAGTAATCACCATCGCGGCCACAATGCCATAGAGCAGAGTCGCTCCGGCTACATGACCACTGGGGAAGCTGTAGCTCGATGCCACCAGCAGCGGATTTTCAAAACTGGGGCGGGCGCGGTGAAACGAATACTTCATCATGATATTGAGAAGCATCCCGAACGGGACGGTGAGCATCAGGCAAATCAGCCAATACCAGTTCCGCTTCCAGGCAAGGTAGCTGGCAATCAGGACGACGGCCAAAGTCACCGCCAGTGAGCCATGCAAATCTGTGATGACCAGCATGATCCGGGTCACCAGCGGTGTGGCATGTTCGTGGAACCATTGGGCGACCTGTACATCAACAAGGGTGAGCGGGTCACCATGAACGACATCTTCAGCCACGCCACCGAACAACCAACTCGCACCGATCAACACCAGGGCGCCGGTCGTGAGTTGAAGCCCCAGATAGCTGCCGGGCGACAGTCGGGCCTTAACGAAAGCAAGTTGAGGCGCCAAACTGACGCGCAACGCGTTGACAGTCTGGTGTTGAAGAAATCGGTTCCAGCCTTGCAGGAATACCAGTCCCTCAAGGTGGTGGCGGTGCTGTTCAAGTTCTTGATGGGTTCGTTGGCGCTCGGTAATGTCCGCCACCACGGCGCGGCATTCCAGTTCATCGGCGGAAAGCGTGGCCTCGATGTGCACGGTGCACGACGGCTGGTTCTTGCGCACCAGTTCCAATTCGCAGCCGGGTTGGGATTGGCCGGAAAACACCTCCTGCAGAAAGACGTTGAAGGCGGGGAGCGTAGATTCGGTCACGAAGCCGCCCAAGCGACTGCCGATCAGCCGGGCACGTTCCAGATCAAGCAAGCGTGCGGCGGCCAGGTTGGTCTGGAGGATCTGACCCTGGCGATTCAGCGTGACGTAGCCTGCCGGGGCGAAATCATAGAGGTCGGTGTAGCCCGCCAGCGCTTCTTCCCGCGCGATTTTGGCCTCGCGCAGTTCCTCGTTCTGCATCTCCAACTCAATCTGGTGCACGTGCAGTTCATTGACCCGCTTCTGAGTTTCGAGCGCCGACAGCGGTGTCTCAATCAGCGGCTGGCATTTCAACTTTTCTTCAGCACGGCGACGCAGTTCGGCGGTTTCAGCAGGCGAACGCAGGGAGGAATCCGGTTTCATGCTTTCCTCGCCCTTTCCTTCTTCAAGTCCGAACGAGACAGGCGAAGTTCTTCGCTCTGGTCGGTGAAGCGTTGTTCCAGAACAGTCTGCGCCTTGTGGACGACCGCTTCCAGGACGTTGGCCTTATCCAGCGCCGTGGTCTGCAGGGTGACGCGACTTTGCAAGACCGTGAGGGTCTCACGCAGCGTCGCTTCCAGTGCTTTGGCGACACTGATGTCGATAAAGGTGATGACCACGCCGTCGATGCGGTTAGATTGCGTGCGGTAGGGCATGATGCGTACTGTGAACCAGCGCCCGTCATGGCTCGCCACCTCGCGTTCCTGAAAGATCAGCGAGCGCAGGACTTCCTGTGCATCGTCCGCCAATGCCGGATAGTCCAGTTCAGACGCCAGATCGGTGATCGGACGGCCGGCATCGCCGGGGATCAGCTTGATGATCTGGGTGATCGACGTGGTAAAGCGCCGCACCTTGAGTTGATCATCGAGAAACAGGGTGGCGATGTCGGTGCTGTTGAGCAGGTTTTTCATATCATCGCTGGCCCGTGACAAGGCATCCACCTTCGCCGTCAGTTCATGGTTAACCGTCTGCAGTTCCTCATTCATCGACTGCATTTCTTCCTTGGAGGTGGTCAGTTCTTCGTTCGTGCTCTGCAATTCCTCATTGGTGGATTGCAGCTCCTCATTGGTCGATTTGAGTTCTTCCTGCGAGGTCTGCATTTCTTCGCGGGCAATCTGAAGCTCCTCGCGGGAGTGCTGCAGCGCCTGAGCCAATGCAGCCAGCTGGGCGTCATGAGATGAAGACGGGCGGACCTTGCTGGTCGGCAGAATGGCAAGGGGCATACTGACATCCGCAAACACGATCAGCACCATGCCACGCAGCGCCATCGGTGCGGTCAACGGTTGAATGGTCACATCAACAGACTGGGTGCCGCCGTTGGTTCCTATTCTTAGGCCTTTAAGCGTCGTAACCGTATTTTCCCGTATCGACTTAGCGAAAGCCAAATGCAATGGCCCCGCGAGCCCCTCTCGGGCCATGGCAAAAAGGTTCAGATTGGCCTTGCCGGCGGCCGGTTCGAGGTACTTTCCAGTCTTTCCACTGATATACACCAGGTCGCCCTGAACGGTCGCTAACACAGCGGCCGGGGAATAACACTGCAGCAAGAGCGCATCGGTCTGCGCCTCCAGGTCATGAGCGGCCTGCATCATCGTCGTCTGAGGCGGTGCGAAGGCGGCCTGCGCCAGCTCATCGCCCCGGCTGCGGCGGGCTGCCAGGGGGAACTCGACCTGACCCGCGCGCAGGCTGTTCTCCTGACGTTGGTAGAAACGGTTTTTACCGGGCAGCGGGGTAAACAACTCGGCCGACTGGCCGACGGTCTCCGAGGTGCCCAGCAGCAGGAAGCCCCCCGGATTGAGACTGTAGTGAAACAGCGGCAGTAATTTCTTCTGCAAGTCCGATTCAAGATAAATGAGCAGATTACGGCAGGACAATAGGTCGAGCTTGGTGAACGGTGGGTCCATCACCAGGTTCTGCGGGGCGAAGATCACCGTCTCGCGAATCTCTTTGCTCACCTTGTAGCCACGTTCATCCGGCACAAAGAATCGGCGCAGACGTTCTTCCGATACATCGGAAGCCATAGCGGCGGAATAAGTCGCGGCACGGGCTTTGTCGATGGCGTCCGAATCGAGGTCGGTGGCGAAGATCTGCAGCGCGTAATGAACGGTGGGCTGGGTCTGTTCCAGTGCCTCACGGAAGATGATGGCCAGCGAATAGGCTTCCTCGCCGGTCGAGCAAGCCGGCGTCCAGGCGCGCAGCATCCCGCCGTTGGGTTGGCTGGCAAACAGTGCCGGGAAGACCTCGGTTTTGAGTTGTTCCCAGACCGCCGGATCGCGAAAGAAGTTCGTGACGCCGATCAGCAGTTCCTTGAACAGCAAGGTGGTTTCCTGAGGATTCTCGCGCAGGTAGCGGACGTAATCGGCGATCTTGGCTAATTGATGCAGCCCCATGCGCCGCTCAATGCGGCGGTAGAGGGTGCTCTTCTTGTACAGCGAGAAATCGTGACCGGTCTGCGCGCGCACGAGGATAACGACCTTTTCCAGGCCAGTCTGATCCTTGTCCTCCAGTTTGGCATCGGTGCGTGGGGCCAGCAGCGGGACGTGCTGCCGGTAAGCGACGATGCGGCTGGCCAGTTCTTCGGCCGGCGCCACCACGTCGGCCAGCCCGGCATCGATGGCACTGCGCGGCATGCCGTCGAACTTGGCCGAGGCCGGGTCTTGCACGAATACCCCGCCGGCTTTCTCCTTGATCGAGCGCAGCCCCAGCGTACCGTCCGAACCCATGCCGGAGAGGATGACGCCGATACTGTGTTCCTGCTGGTCGTCGGCCAACGCCCGGAAGAAATAGTTGATCGGCAGGCGCAGTCCGCGTGGCGCAGTGGGTTCGAGCAGGTGCAGTACGCCATGCAGAATCGACAGGTCGCGGTTGGGCGGAATTACATAAACGTGATCGGGTTCAACCGGCATCCGTTCGGTGATCTGGGTCACCGGCATGGACGTAGTGCGCTGCAGCAGCTCGGCCATGATGCCCTTGTGGTTCGGGTCGAGGTGCTGGACGATGACAAACGCCAGGCCGCTGGCGGGCGGCACGTTCTTGAGGAACAGTTCCAGTGCTTCCAGTCCGCCGGCGGAAGCGCCGATGCCGACGATGGGGAAATCGGTGCTCAAAGGACGTTCATCCTTTGCTGCCGGGGTGACTTTGGATTTGACCGCACGTTGGCTTGGACGTGCAGCCGGCGGGATGCCGACTTTAGTGCTTGAGCGAGGAGTGGGCATGCAGTCTGCCTGAGAATGAGGTGTTATTCGAATACGCTGATACTAGGCACCTTCCTTGAGCTAAACAAGGTCTTTCGGACAAGTCTCCGATGCCGGGCGGACGGGTCTGATGGCGGCGCGACGTGGAAACTGGCGTCACTGTTTTGTCGCTATGTGTGCCAGCGCACATAAGAGGCGTAAAAATCGGCGTAACGTTCAACTAGAGAAATGTCGCCATCGCCCGTTTAGCCACCGATTTTAACGACCTCCGGATTTACGATCATGGACGAAAATAGCCTGAAACCTAGCCGCAGACTGCGTACTGTGCTGCAAATCGAGGACAATTCTGCCAATGCGACGCTCGTAGAGCAATTGTTAGAACGGCGTAGCGATCTGACTTTGTTGACGGCCGTCACGGGCTATCAAGGTATCAACATGGCCTGCATGAACCAACCGGATGTGATTCTGCTTGATATCAACTTGCCCGATATCAGCGGTTATTCCGCCTTGAGATTTCTGCGGGACAACCCGATGACGGTCCACATTCCCGTCATTGCGCTGTCGTCCGACGCTTTCCTTCTGCATGTTAAAGCCGCTTTGGCGGCAGGATTCTTTCATTACATTACCAAGCCCTACAAGATAGACGCGCTGATGCGTGCAATTGACGCGGCGCTGGAATCGTCATTTCAGCAGGGGAATCGACGTCAGTATGATCGTCGGCTACTGGGACCGAAATCGCCGCGAGCGACAGAACGTCGTTGTATCGATGAACGCCGGTCAGAAATGGGCGGATACCAGCGAGCCAACGGGGCGTAGCTTACGACCCGAGTGAACGGGTCGCGCGTGCCGAGTAGCGCGCCCTGCGCATTAATGCATCAGGTGCAAGAGGAGAAATAATGGATGTTCAGCACAAGCGACGAACGGGCGAAGATCGTCGGGAGTACATCATCTATTACCGCTATGGACATGAACGGCGTAACAACTCAGGAAACCGCAGACTTGAGACGGTCGAGGAACTGCAGCCCTACTTCACCGGCAACGTATCGCCGGGTTACGGTGGGGCCGACAAAAGAATCGAAATGATCCAGAAAGTCGCGGATGCCTTCGGGGTCCATCCTGACTCCCTCGAATTGGTTGAACGCGATGAGCTGTTGAACACCACCGAGATTTGCCAGTCATGCGAGGATCAGGCGACGATAAACGCGGAACTTAAGGCTGAACTCGCTGAAATCAGGAAGACAGTTGAACGGTCCAGAAACCAAGCGCGAGACCTTCCCCTCTCCTTCAACGGCAATAGGCATTGAGGTCGGCCCTGGAAGGGGTGCGTTCGAGTGATCTGAACGAATCAACGTGCGCTACGATCAAGGGTCCAACTAGAGGATCACATCGACATCGCTCGCGAGATGCAGTTTAGTACCACGCCCAGGGGGAAATAGCCCTGTACTGGACTGAAAATCCGCCCGGCACCGTATGCGAACTCGGGAATCCATTCATTCTGCCTGCCTAGGGAATCCTCGGTATTTCAAGGTCGTGGCTTTTCGCCATCAGTATCTCCAAAACCACGCTATCGGCTAAGAATGAAGGGAGTGGTCCAGTTGGTTGATAATCCTCATCGCGAACCATCGAGATCGGAGCGATTGGCGGCTTGCGTTCAGAAACCAGATGCAAACGGCTAGCGATAGATCTCTTGATTAAGAATGGCGGACGATCAGAACGGAGTGCTACCGACCCCCCGGCCACCACAGCCAGAATAACGACCAAACTCACGAGGCATCGTTTGGCACGTTTAGCCGGCGAGCGTACCGAAAAATGGGTGTCCACCATAAGGGCAATCTCCTAGCGATCCAGCACGATTCTTGGGTTCAAAACGAACAACGACCTTGAACGGCGAGCGTATTGCCGAAACCAACTGGAGCTGATTAGCTTTCTCCTATGGCGACGGCTGCTCGACCCGTGACGGCAATAAAACACTTCAGTGAAGCATGGCGTCGATTCCTGCTTCCGCCTTGATCCAGTCTTGAAGGCATTCCTGTCCAATAAAACCACGCTTTTCGGCGAGGTAATAGGCAGCCACCGCAATCATTTCTTGGCGAGTATCTGCACTAACGCTGCTCTTCGCATTCATGACAACTTCTTCGGCCTTGGTCCAGCCTTCATGGGCGCCAAGCCTCCCCATGCCGAGTTTTTCGGCGTGGTAATGTTCATTTTCGGCATCCATCTTTTGCCGAGCATTGGAGCTACCGAAGGTTTGTTTCATGAGTTGAGAACTCCGTTTTTATTGTGAGTATCTGCGTTGGACGACCAAGCTAGTTCGTTTTCACAGCCCCCAGCGAGAGGGCCATCTCCTTTGCCCAACGAACCGTATCACCCGATGAGTGGGAAGGGCGAAAGACGAAGACTAGACCGGCGGCGAGACGGCGTATGTGCGCTGGCGAACATAGCGGCAGAACGGCGCGAAAATGTTCATGTTGCAACGTCCCGAAGACAAATCCTGTCCTGACCCTCAACCTTCGCACGATGCATGGCTTGATCGGCCCGCTTGAGCACCTCGTCTTCCGTGTATTCATGGCGTAGAAACCATGCGACGCCGATACGGGCGGTGCACTGTTGATCCATGAGGTCGGGCGATCCATCTTCCGCTCTGATCTCCAGGAGGTGCGGTTCATTCATGGCCTCCCAAATCTTCTCGGCAACTCGCTCGGTCTGTTCAATTGAAGGCGTTTTGTCTTCGTTGAGTTCCCCGAGAAGGATGATGATTTCATCTCCAGCAAAGCTGGGCAACGCTAGCCAATCTTGGTTCGTCGGAACGCTTCTGTCTATGTGCGTCGCCGCACATACGTCCAGAAGAGTTTTAACTATTATTCTCAAAAGTCATCTCGGCGCATTTGATCTTTTGCACCAGCCGGGAAAACCAAACAATAAAAGTTAGTGCCAACGGGAGAATCAATATGGCCTGGAATGAAACTGAAGACCAGAAGAATACTAGGCTCCACGCAGTATCCATTGGTCGCGCCAGTCGGGCGCACAACGTTAATGACAGCTTGCCAAGAAAACTGGCCGATCGCTATCCCTTCATGATGAAGATGGAAAAAGACGGCGACGGCATGAACGTGGCCATCGATAACTCGCGAATTCCTTAACCGCCAAGGCGAGTACCAAAAATGACGATAACAAAACCCACGCTCGTGGCAAAGTATCCATTGTCGACCCTTAACCAAACGGG
>JBBQAT010000187.1:0-8061 GCA_038316625.1 Burkholderiales bacterium | reverse complement strand
GCGCCCGTAGCTCAACCGGATAGAGCACCGGCCTTCTAAGCCGGGGGTTGTGAGTTCGAGTCTCGCCGGGCGTGCCAGAACAATGGCGGTGTTAGCTCAGTTGGTAGAGCATTGGATTGTGATTCCAAGGGTCACGGGTTCGAGCCCCGTACGTCGCCCCAGATAAATAAAAGCCCCTGCAAGCTAACGCTTGCGGGGGTTTTTATTTGTCCGTGAGTTGCACATCGCCCGGAGAGCCGCATGACCATTGGGTGTCAGGGCATTGATGTCGCGGATGCCCGTCTTTATTGCCTTCCAGGGAAGCGATTCGCTGGTCAGTGCGCGAAAGTGCGCGCTGACTGTAGAAACCAGCCCCGGCGTTCCCATTCCGTACTATGCTTTGAGGGTACGTCCTTCAGGCGTCGGGGAAGAACATGGCCAGCAGAAAATCGAACAATAAAGCCGCGCGGCAACCGGTCGAGCCCACGCCGGGCATCGAAAAGCCGACAGAACAGATTCCGCCCAGTGCGTTTCCCATCGTCGGCATTGGTGCCTCGGCGGGCGGACTGGCGGCGTTTGAGTCCTTTTTCTCCGGCATGCCGACCGCCACCGATCCCGGCATGGCCTTTGTGCTGGTGCAGCACCTGGCACCGGATTACAAGAGCATCCTCGCCGACCTGATCCGGCGCTACACGCGCATGCCGGTGTTTGAGGTCGAAGATGGCATGACGGTGCAGGTCAACAGCGTCTATATCATCCCGCCGAACTACGACATGGCCTTGCTCAACGGGTCATTGCAATTGCTCGAACCCTGCGTGCCGCGCGGTCTGCGTTTGCCCATTGATTTCTTCTTTCGTTCACTGGCGCAGGATCAGCACGAACACGCCATTGGGATCGTGCTCTCCGGCACTGGCAGCGACGGTACGCTGGGCGTGCGCGCGATCAAGGCCGAAGGCGGCATGGTGATGGCGCAGGCTCCGGAATCGACCGAGTTTGACGGCATGCCGAACAGTGCGATTGCGACTGGCCAGGTGGACTTCACCTTGCAGGCGGCCGGGATGCCGGCACAACTCATGGCCTACGCCGCGAAGGCGATTGGTCAGCGCCCCCGTTTGACAGCGACCCAGACGCCGCGAACCGAGGGGGCCTTGAAGAAGATTTTCATCCTGCTGCGTGCTCAGACCGGCCACGACTTCTCGCAGTACAAACCGAGCACCATCCATCGCCGCATTGAGCGCCGCATGGCCGTACACGTGATCGAAGAGATTGATACCTACGTCAAGTATATGCAGCAGACGCCGGCCGAGGTCGAAGCGCTGTTTCGCGACCTGCTGATCGGAGTGACCCATTTCTTCCGGGATACGGAGGCCTTCCAGCGGCTCGAAGAGCTGATCATTCCCCGGCTGTTTGCCGACAAGCCGGCCGGTGCCGAGGTTCGCGTGTGGTCGGCCGGTTGTTCGACCGGCGAGGAGGCCTATTCGATGGCCATCCTGCTGCAGGAACGCATGGAGGCGCTCAAGCAGAGCTATTCCGTGCAGGTTTTCGCCACCGACATTGACAGCCAGGCCATCGCGACGGCCCGCACCGGGCTCTTTCCGGCGAGTATTGCCGCCGATCTTTCGCCGGAACGCCTGGCGCATTTTTTCACCCTGGAGGCGGATGGCAGCGCGTATCGCATCAATAAGGTCATCCGCGACCTGCTGATCTTCTCGGAGCAGGACGTGATCAAGGACCCGCCTTTTTCCAGGCTGGACCTGATCAGTTGTCGCAATCTCCTGATCTATTTTGGCGCAGTGCTGCAGAAGAAGATCATTCCCTTGCTCCACTACGCGCTTAATCCGGGCGGCACGCTGTTTCTCGGCACGTCGGAAGGTATTGGCGAGTTTGACGACCTGTTTGCCGTGCTCGACCGTCAAGCCAAGCTCTATCAGCGCAAGGCGAACAGTGCCGGCGCGCAAGGGGTGGCCTTGAGCCAATTCATTACCCCCGCGACGGTATCGGAGGCGCACCCAAGGCGTGCCGGCATTCCGGGATTCCCCGGCAAGCGGCCCCTGCGCGAACTGGCTGAGCAGGCGGTATTGCAGCAACTCGCGCCGGTGGCCGCGCTGATCAATAGCCGGGGCGATATCCTCTATCTGCACGGCCGCAGCGGAATGTACCTGGAACCGGCTCCGGGGGAAGCCGGGGTCAGCAATATTCTAAAAATGGCGCGCGAAGGCTTGCGGCACGAGTTGGGCGTCGCCTTGCACAAGGTTGTGCAGTCGCAGGAGGTCGTGCGCAGCCCTGGCTTGAGCGTCAGAACCAACGGCCATTTCACGGCGGTCAATCTCACGCTCAGCCTGGTCAGGGCGCATTCCGCCGAAACATCCGAGTCAGCGCTGTACCTCGTTCTGCTTGAAGAGGCACCGGGTCTTGGCAACGAGCACGCGGCTCAGCCCCTCGCCGATGTGCGCGTCGAGCCCTCGGTCGAAGCACGCATCGCGGCGCTCAGGCAGGAACTGCGAGTCAAGGAGGAATATCTCCAATCCGCCAATGAAGAACTGGAAAGTTCCGGCGAAGAGCTTAAATCCGCCAATGAAGAAATGCAGTCGGTCAACGAGGAGTTGCAATCGACCAACGAGGAGCTGGAAACCTCCAAGGAAGAACTGCAGTCGATCAATGAGGAGCTGTCCACGGTCAACGCCGAGTTGCAAGAAAAGGTCGCTGACCTGGCGCATGCCAACAACGACATGAACAACCTGCTGGCCGGCACCGGTATTGCCACGGTGTTTGTCGACCACCAGCTGCGCATCCTGCGCTTTACGCCGTTGGCGAACACGATCATCAACCTGATTCCGAGCGATGTCGGCCGGCCGGTGGGCCACGTCGTCCTCAATCTCCTCAACTACAGCCAACTGACCGCGGACATCAAGGCGGTACTCGCGACCCTGATTACCCGGGAAATCGACGTCGAGGCCACGGATGGCCGGTGGTACTCGCTGCGCATCCTGCCCTACCGGACGCTCAATAACGTGATCGAAGGTGCGGTGATTACCTTTGTCGATGTGACCGAGATGGTGCGGGTGCGAGAATCGCTGCGTCGCCTGACGGTTGTTGTAAACGACGCGCAAGATGCGATTACCGTACAGGATCTGGACGGGCGCATGCTGGCCTGGAACCCCGGCGCAGTTCGCCTGTATGGCTGGACCGAAGCGGAGGCGCTGCGCATGAACGTGCAGGACCGGATTTCGCCGGAGCAACGCGCGGGCGCGCTGGCCAAGCTGGTTCAGCTGGGCCGGGCAGAAATTCTGCAGCCCTATCGTACGCAGCGGATCACCCGGGACGGTGCGCTCGTTGAAGTCTCGATCATTTCCACGGCCCTGCTCAACGAAGCAGGACAAATGTATGCGGTGGCGACCACCGAGCGAGTGATCAGAGGAGAAGAGAAATGACGGCTGCCGACGATCTTCGCCAGTTGGCCGAAGCGCTGCTGCGGGAAAAAGACGCGCAGTCGCCAGAGGGTTCTGATCTTCTGTCGCCGGACGCCAGCCGGCTCGTGCTGCACGACTTGCGCGTGCATCAGATCGAGCTGGAAATGCAGAACGAGGAACTGCGCTGCGCGCAGCTTGAACTCGATACGTCGCGAGCGCGTTACGTCGAGCTCTATGATCTGGCACCGGTGGGCTATTGCACGATCAGCGCAAGCGGGCTGATTGTGCAGGCCAATCTTGCGGCGGCCACGCTGCTTGGTGTTGTGCGCGGCGCGCTGGTCAAACAGGGGTTCAGCCGCTTCATTCTCAGAGAGGATCAGGGCCGCTACTACCAGCGGCACAAACAACTCATCGAAGGAGGCGAGCCGCTTTCGTTCGAGCTGCGCATGGTCCGCAGTGACGGCACGCAATTCTGGGCGAGTGTTGCCAGCAGCGTGGCGCAGAACGAGGGCGCGCCCGAAATCCGACTCGTGCTGGCTGACATTACTGCGCGCAAGTCGGCGGAGACTGAGCTGGAACAGTACCGCCAGCACCTTGAAGAGCTTGTCACCTCGCGTACGGCCGAACTGGTGCAGGCGAAAAACGCGGCCGAAGCGGCGAATCTCGCCAAGAGCGCTTTTCTGGCCAACATGAGTCACGAGATCCGCACACCGATGAATGCCATCCTGGGCATGGCCAACATCCTGCGCCGCGAGGGCGTCAGCGCCGGGCAGGCCAGGCGACTCGACAGCATCGACGTCGCCAGTGCGCATCTGCTTGGGCTGATCACCAATATTCTCGACCTGTCGAAGATCGAAGCGGGCAAGTTCATCATCGACGAGGCCCCAGTGGCTATCGATGCCATTCTGAATCACGTCAGTTCGATCATGGCCGAGCGGGTGCATGCCAAGGGGCTCGGTTGGCTTGTGGAATGCGGCGTTTTCCCGCCGCTTCTGCTGGGTGACCCGACGCGCCTGCAGCAGGCGGTACTCAATTTCGCCACCAACGCCGTCAAATTTTCGGACGCGGGCTCGGTAACGCTGCGCGCCCGCGTGCAGGAGGAGCGCGCCGAGTCGATCACGGTGCGTTTTGAGGTACAGGATAGTGGTATCGGCATCTCGCCTGACATCCTGCCTCGCCTGTTCAGGGTATTTGAGCAGGCGGATAGTTCGATCACACGCCACTATGGCGGTAGCGGGCTGGGGCTGGCGATTACCCGGCGGCTGGCTGAGCTGACGGGCGGTGAGGCGGGCGTTGAGAGCACGGCGGGGGTTGGCAGCACGTTCTGGTTCACCGCGCGGCTGAAGCGAAGCGTTCGTCCTGCTCTGGTCGTGCCGGGCGATTTTCGCGTCGATGCCGAGACGCTGATTCGCGAGCGTTATCACGGCGCCCGCATTCTGCTGGTCGATGATGACCCGCTCAATCGGGTGATCGCCCAGTATCTTCTGGAAGATGGTGGTTTGTGTGTTGATACCGCTGAAGATGGGGCAGAAGGCGTGCGCATGGCCAGCGAAGGGGCTTACGCGGCCATTTTGATGGACATGCAAATGCCGAACATGAATGGCCTGGAGGCAACGCGACAGATTCGCGGGCTCCCCGGCCACCGCGAAACGCCGATTCTGGCGATGACGGCCAATGCGTTTACCGAGGACAAGGTGCGCTGCTTCGAAGCCGGGATGAATGATTATCTCGTCAAACCCATCGACCCCGCGCAGATTTTTTCGAGCTTGCTTCCGTGGCTGGTAAAGGCGAATAATACGACGTGTAGATAGCAGAATTACTCATGAGGGATGTTATGAACAAACGCCCCGAGGACAGCACCGAGGACACCACAGAATTACGCCAGCGGGCCGAGGCGGCCATGAAGGCGCCTGAAACCGGGGCGTCCGTGCCGCTTGAGAATCTGCCGCCCGAGGCCGTGCGAAAGATGTTGCACGAATTGCGTGTGCAGCAGATCGAGCTGGAAATGCAGAACGAGGAGTTGCGCGCTGCGCAGGCCGATCTGGACGTGTCGCGGGCACGTTATTTCGACCTTTATGATCTGGCACCGGCGGGCTATTGCAGCGTCGGCGAAACGGGCTTGATCGTGCAGGCCAATCTCACGCTGGCCATATTGCTCGGCGCAGGCCGGGACACGCTGATCGGTCAGGGGTTCTCGCGCCTCGTTCTGAAGGACGACCAGGACCGCTACTACCTGTTACGCAAGCAGCTTCTTGCGACCGGCGAGCCGCAGTCCGGCGAGTTGCGCCTGTGCAAGAGCGATGGCTCGCCGATCTGGGTGCATCTGGCGGCCACCATGGCGCAGGACGCTGACGCGCGGGTACTGCGCATCGTCCTGAGCGACATTAGCGCCCGCAAGCAGGCGGACGCGATGCTGCAGAAGAGTGAGGCCTTCAACCTCGCGGTGCTTGACTCGCTGAGCGCTGAAATTGCCGTTCTCGACCGCGAGGGAACGATTGTTGCGATCAATCGCGCCTGGCGACGCTTTGCGCTCGACAATGGAGCCGGGAGCAGCCCGGGGGCGCTGCGGATCGGCATCGGCAGCAATTATCTGGCGGTCTGCCGGGTGGACGGCGCAGGGGACGCCCACGACGGGATTCGTGGCGTGCTGGAGGGCCGGTTGCCCGAGTTCAGCCTGGAGTACGCCTGCCATTCGCCGGACCAGGAGCGCTGGTTCAGCATGAGCGTCACGCCCTTGGGTGAGGGCGTGGTTATCGCGCATACGAACGTCACTGAATGCAAAGTGGCCGAAAACGCCTTGCGTGAGCAGGAGGCTTTTTTCCGTCTGATTGCCGAGAACATGGGCGACTATATTGCCGTTCTCGACCCGCAGGGCCGGCGACTCTACAACAGCCCGTCGTATCTCAAGTTTTTCGGTGAAGACAGGGACTTGCGCGGTACGGACTCCTTCGTCGAAATCCATCCGGACGACAAGGAGCGTGTCAGTCAGGTCTTCAGGGATACCGTACAAACGGGGATCGGACGGCACCTCATCTATCGCTTTGTTACCGCCGACGGCCACATCCGCGAAATGGAATCACGCGGCAACGTCATCACCGATAGCGAAGGCCGGGTGGCGCGCGTGGTGGTCGTGGCGCAGGATATTACCGAGCGCCGGCAACTGGAAGAGGATGTGCGTCAATTGGCGTTCCACGACGCGCTGACGCAGTTGCCAAACCGTCGCTTGCTCAATGATCGCGTGAGTCGGGCGATGGCCGCCAGCGCGCGCAGTGGATGTTATGGCGCGTTGATGTTTCTTGATCTGGATAACTTCAAGCTGCTCAATGACACGCACGGGCATGTGGTGGGCGATTTGCTGCTGATCGAGGCAGCAACCCGCTTGAAAGCCTGCGTTCGCGGGGTGGACACGGTTGCGCGCTTTGGTGGCGATGAGTTTGTGGTGATGATCAGCGAGCTCGACACGGATCACGCCGCCTCGGTGGCCCAGGCACAGATCGTTGCAGAAAAAATCCTGGCCACCTTGTCGGAACCCTATCGGCTGGCGGTCGGGTACGTAGAGCAATCGGAAATCGTCGTCGAACATCGATGCACGGTGAGCGTCGGCGTGGTGCTGTTCATCAACCATGCCGACAGCCAGATCGACATCCTCAAATGGGCCGATCGGGCCATGTATCGAGCCAAGTCTGCTGGCGGCGATGCGATCTGGTTTCATGAATGAGCGATTCGCCAGAGGATCGGTCTGCAACGCCCGTCGATTGGCGATCTGCAAGCTGGGTACCCTGCAGGTCAATGTTTACGGCAGTCTTCGGGGTGCTATGCTGTAGAGCGCCATTTCATGCGGCTTTGCAGCGATATGGTATTATTCGGCCTCGGTTTTTGGCGGTTTTGTGTTACCGGAACGTCGCACTGGTTGAACCAAACCATCGCCCTCGTGCCTTAGGTTCAGCCCTTCGAAATCCCTGTAGAATCCGCCCCCTATGATGACCGCCCCAATGGACGCGCAGGCCGACGTCCCCAAATCCCTTTTCTCCTACCGCAAATATTGGGCAAAACGCTTCGGCATTGCGCCCTTTTTGCCCATGTCGCGCGCCGAGATGGATGTGCTCGGCTGGGATTCGTGCGACATCATCCTGGTCACCGGTGATGCTTACATCGACCATCCGAGTTTCGGCATGGCGCTGGTCGGGCGTTTGCTTGAGGCGCAGGGGTTCCGCGTCGGCATCATCGCGCAGCCCGACTGGCTGTCGGCCAAAGCCTTCAAAACGCTGGGCAAGCCCAATCTGTACTTTGGCGTGACTTCCGGCAACATGGACTCGATGGTCAATCGCTATACCTCGGACCGGAAAATCCGTTCGGACGATGCCTATACGCCGAATGCCGAAGCCAACAAACGGCCGGATCGTGCCGTGGTGGTTTATGCCCAGCGCTGTCGCGAGGCCTATCCGGAGGCGAATGTCATTATCGGCTCGATCGAAGCCAGTCTGCGCCGGATCGCGCATTACGATTACTGGTCGGACAAGGTGCGACGTTCGGTCCTGCCCGATTCAAAGGCTGACCTGCTGATCTTCGGCAGCGCCGAGCGGGCGCTGGTCGAGTTGTCGCACCGCCTGGCGGCGGGTGAGGACATTGCCCAGATTCGTGATTTGCGTGGCACGGCCTTCATGGTGCCGCG
>JBBQAT010000186.1:0-8100 GCA_038316625.1 Burkholderiales bacterium | reverse complement strand
CTGAACGCCAAGCTGGACGAAATCCAGAACAAGGAAGGCAAGCCGGCAACCGAACTGCACCTGTGGTCCGACCTTTCGCCCTTTGCCAACATCGTGCGCATGATCGATCTGATGACGCTGTTCATCCGCATCATGCTGGTCGCCATCGTCCTGGTGAGCGTGATGAACGTGATGCTGATGGCTGTCTATGAACGCATTCGCGAAATCGGCACGCTGGCGGCCATTGGCACGCAACCGGGCAAGCTGATGGCCATCTTTCTCAGCGAAGGTCTGCTGCTTGGTCTGGCCGGCGCGGTCGTCGGCATTGGCCTGAGTTACGCCGTGGTGGCCTACCTGAATATCAGTCCGCTGGTTTTCAACTTTGGCCGCGAGCAGATTACCTTGCATCCGAGCTTGCAGTTGATGGAAGTCGGCGGTGTGCTCGGTCTGGCGGTCCTTGTCTCGGCGTTGGCCAGTCTGCAGCCCGCCTGGCGTGCCGCGCGCATGGACCCGATTCAGGCACTTCGCCACGTTTGATCATCAGGAGCACAAAAATGAAAATCACCAAACTGCTGACCATCGCCGCGCTCTGCCTGCCGATGGTGGCCTTGGCGCTCGATGGCGTTGAAATACTCAAGAAGGTCGACCGCAACCTTGAACCGGAATCCTACGAGTCGTATCGCAAGCTGATCAACATCGAGCCGGACGGGACGAAGAAGGAATTCGTCATCTACTCGGTGAAGAAGGGAAAGGATCAGGTCGCCACGCTCTTTCTTTCACCGACCAGCGACAAGGGGCGCAGCACCCTGCGTCAGGGCGACAACATGTGGCTGTACATCCCCAGTGTCGGCAAGCCGATGCGCATCACCAGCCTGCAGTCGATTACCGGCGGCGTATTCAACAACGCCGACATCATGCGTTTGGATTACGCGGTGGAATACGACGTGAAGTCGATTGAGGAAAAGGGCGATCTCTACCTGCTCGACCTCAAGGCCAAGACGGGTGAAGTGGCCTACGATAACCTGAAGATGAAGGTCGACAAGAAACTCGTCCTGCCGACCGAAATCGAGGCCTACGCTTCCAGCGGCATGTTGATGAAAACGCTGCGCTTCAAGGACATCAAGGACTTCGGTGGCGGCATCAAGCGTCCGGCAACGATAGAGACCGACAGCCCGTTGTACAAGGACTTCAAGTCGGTGATGCTCTATTCGGGGCTGAAGAAGAAAGAGTTTGCCGATGAGGTGTTCACCCAGGGCTTCATGGCGCGCATGGAGGAGTTGCGCAAATGAAGACTCCGGCAAGGACGATGGCCGCGGCGTTGATGCTGACGGCGGGTCTGGCCGGTGCAGAGGAATTCAAGTTTGACGCCAGCGAATTCGAGAAAAAGACCGTCGAGTTCTCCGGCTACATTGAACAGAAGGAAGAGGGCCTGAAACTGCGTGACGGTACGCCGGCGTACAAACTTGCCTATCCGGGGGAAGCCGACCGAAACTGGCTCCTGCGCAGCACCAGCACGCTCGACGCCAGCGCCAAACTCAACCTCGATCCTTTGGTTGCCGATCTGCGCGTGCAGGCCAGTTACGCGACGGACCCACTGGTCAGTACGACCAGTAACCCCAAGGTCATGGAAGGCGGCGTGCGTTGGAGCGCCGGTCCTGGTCTGACGTTCGACGTGGGCAAGCGCTTACAGCGTTGGGGCAAGGGTTACGCATGGACGACGGTTGGCTTTGTCGAACGCCCCAAGGATTCGACCGACCCGACGGCGGCACGTGAAGGCTTTGAAATGGCCAGCGCTGAGTGGACGAAAAGCCTGAGCGGTCCCATCAGTACCATCGGCTTCACTGGCCTGATCGTACCGACCAACGACAGCATGAACGCCGATTTTGGCCAGACCCGCCACCTGAATCCGGCCGCCAAACTCTACCTGCTGGCAATGGATACCGACATCGACTTCATGTGGCGTGGCAAGGGTGCCAGGCCGCAGAGTTATGGCGTCGATTTTTCCCGCAACATCACCACGGCACTCGAAGTGCATGGCGAGTGGTCGCACACGCTTGATGCGCCGCGCAACACGGTCAGCGCCAATGGTGTTACCGGCAGCCAGACGACGGATTTCACCTCCTGGCTGCTCGGCGTGCGCTATCTCACGCCGGGTGAGGTTACCTGGATCGGCGAGTACTACCGCAACGGCAGCGGTTACGGTGCCGACGAGTTGGGCGATTATTATCAGTTCCTCGATACCGCCTTTGAGCCGGGTGCATCCGCCACTCTGGCGAACAAGGCGCGGACGGTGGCGCAATCCGGCTACGGCAAGCCTAATCCAGGGCGTGACTACCTGTACGTGAAAGCCAGCGTCAGCGAGCCGTTCAACTGGCTGTACAGCGCCGCCTCGCTGGCCACCATGACCAATCTCCGCGACGGTAGCTGGCAGATCACGCCGGAAGTCAGCTACACCGGCTTTACCAACGTCGAACTGCGCGCCAGGGTCATCATCCTTGGTGGTCGGTCGAATACCGAATTCGGCGAAAAGGCTTCAAGCAGTCGGCTGGAACTCACTGCGCGACTTTTCTTCTAGCAGCATCGCTGAAAGCCGCATGGATAAAGGATCTTCCGGATGCGATGCTTGAAGAGTGCCGTGGATATTGCCTTTCATGGCAATGACTTCTCAGCCTCTTGCCGTCACAAGTCATCCGACGTTGATCCCTTTTTGTTGGATTCCGGCTTTTTGATTGCTGCCTTGATCGTGCCTTTGATTTTCGGTTCTTCGGCTAGATTGGCAATCGATACTGTTTTCTTGGCCGCCAGTCCAAGACAGCCCTTCTCGATTTCTGGTGCCATCTTTTGCCAGATTTCAGAATCTTCTGGCGGTCGATATTCCATGGCGGCGGTCGCGATGCGCTCGATGATTCTCTTTGGATGATCGACACGGCAATGGACCTTGCCAAACTCGATCAAATCCTTGGTCGTCGCCCACGCCTTCGATCCGCCAAGTTTCAAAGCCAAACTGTCCCTTGGAATGTAAGCTGTCGTGTTTACTACATCGTAAAGGGGAGAGAGTCGGACATCCTTGGTTGTTGGGTTGGAATAAAGCAGCCCAAAATTCTTTAGATGGGCGTCGCCATTTCGAAGCAGGATAGACAGAGCTACCGAGGAGAACAATTGTTCCAGTGAGTCGCTTTTAAACTCTTCCGAGGCAAACATGGAGACCGCTTTTGCCACCATTTCATAGCTGCCGTCGTACTTTTCATCGTTCTGCTTATTCATCAGGGCGGTCATATCCTCAAATCCAAGATATCCGTCGTCGCCAATGTCAAAGCGCTCAACGATGAATAGCTTTTTGTCATCCGAAAGCCAGAAATTCGGGACGTTAAGCCCCGCTGCCTTTGCGATGGACATGCAGAAATATTCGTTTTCTGCTAGAAGCGGATAATCTTCGCCACTCGATTTAACGATCACGCTCCTGTCCTTGATCGTGATTTTTTCCAGCACGTCCTTTCCGCTATCGACTTGGACCGGCACCACTACCTTTGGCTGTACTCCAGAAATGCCGGACGCCATGGCATACTGCTCTGCAAGATGTGAAAAAAGGTCTTCCGTTCCCTTCCATGTCAGGAGAGTCTTTAGATGCTCACCGGGCATCTTCGATGTGCCATCATCGCCATCCTGAAGCGACCGAACACGACCGATTACCTCACGTCCAGAAATAGCTAAGATGGTCATGTTGTCCATCTTTGTGATTTTGCTAAAACGTTCCTTGATCCAGTCAAGCAAAAAACCTTCAGGAAGGTTCTGGCGCATTACGCCCGGCAAAAGATTTGCCGCGTAACTCTGCGCGCGCAGCGGCATGGTCAGTGCGATTTCGCGGGTAGGATCATCTGTTCGATAGTTAAAAACGAACTGGCTCTCACGGGTAAGCTCACCACCAAAACCTTGGGGCGTGAGGATATTGAGCTTCTTGATTTTTAGCATGGTCACTCTTCATCCTTGAACAAGTCGTCAAGCTCTTCGAGCGTTGGGCGTCCGCGACCCGCGCGAATCATCAATTCAAGATCGAGGGCTTCGCTCAAACGCAGCAGGCGGCGCAGACCAATATCGTGGGCGTCGTTTTCAAAGCGCGACACCATTTCCCGGCTAACTTTGGCTGCCTTTCCAAGCTGTTCTTGGGTCAGACCGCGTTCTTTTCGTCGGTTAATGATCGTAGTTCTGATTTCTGCGATGTCCATGTGATAAATATCTCACATTAAATAATGTATTGCAATATATGTGCTATGTATGTCACATCATCGTATTCCGATTTCGCGAAACGTGACCGGCTCGCTCTTAACTGCTTGCTCCATTAACCGATAGAACCAACCGAGGAGTGTGTTGACCGAAAAGCGTCTTCGACGACGCCGCAGCGCGGACAGACAAACCCTAACGGCCGGCGAATTCGCTCAAGGTACCTTCCCAAAACGTGACAATGCAATCGGCGAACCGATCCTGTGGGCTGATTGCCTGAATACCTCATTCCTTAAGAACATTTCTTTCGAACTCCGTCAGGGAGAAATCCTTGGCTTCGCCGGACTGGTTGGTGCGGGAAGAACTGAAACGGCTCGCGCCCTTTTCGGTGCCGATGAATTGGATTCGGGCACCATCTCGGCCTTGGCGTCGAAGTCTGAACGGCTCGATTCCGCACCGGTGCGGATTTGATCCCCGAGGGTACGAATCTCCTCTCGAATGGGCGAAACCGTGGGAGCGGTTCCCTGCGACGGTTTGACGTTTCCAAACTTTGAGGTTTATTCTCGGTTGGATTGATGCAGGTCAGCGATGCCAGACATCGTTGGCGATCATGCTCATGAAGCTTGCATCGCGCGACACCCTGTCGCCGACCTGTTTGAACTCTGTTAACCGTTCGCTGCTCTTGCTGCCCAAGACCTTTTATTCCTGGGCCGATAAGCCCGATAGGTAACTCTTGTCCGCGCTGGTGTTCAGGCGACCTCCAACCGCGCCAGCGTTTAATCCCAGGTAGCCCGTGGCGCCGAACGCGATACTGGTAACTTGAGATTGCGATAGTCCGGTGCTGTTGGCCACACTCTTTGATATCTGGTCCAGTCGGTTGAGGGTTTCGCCGATCTGCTCAAAGCTGCTGGACGTAGAGCCGCTGCTGTTGCGTGAAGAGCGCGATTTGCTCAATCCGCGAGAGAACGCTTCCGACAAGATGGCCGAGCGTTCCGTACTGGCGGCGACGACCTCGTTTTGTACCGCATCAACTTGTCGACTGGCCTGGGCCACGTCCTGCTCCGACACACTCATGGAAACCATCCGCGAGGCAAACCCCTGGTTGCGCAACAGACTGACGGCAGTACGTCCGGTCAGCACATTCGATAAGAAGGTGTTTCCGCTCAGGTCATTTTGCCAACTCCCCATGAAGGCCGGCGTGCGGTTGGGCGCCAACTGCATCTGGTCCATCCCGACGTTCCCCATGGAGACGTTACCAACGGTGGCCGCAGAGGTGCCCCCGGAGATCATCCCCTGCAACCCCGACAGACCACCAACCGAGGTTGTACTGGATGGTCTTCGGCGCGGTGGAGATCATGCGGTTTGCCTCGATTTGGCGGTGGCGTATTGCTCTTGCGAACGATTGACCGAAGAGTAGGTGTACAGGGCGTTGGTGTCTCGCAATAATTAGGGGCCTATGCAGGGGCTTTCGCTATCAGCGAATAATCGCCGCACACGGGTGATTTCGAGCCAGATGCGCGCTGACTACTCGCAAGCTTCGCCGAGAATGCGGTAGCACAGGCCATGACTTTTGCCTGCAAGCCTCATTGGATGCTGGACTGCGTGGGACGACAACCGAGCGTCAATCGACCCATGAGTTCCGGGTCAGCACGGAATAAAAAGTTACTGCCAAGACTGAGAATTGAGGTAATAAAACCTGAAAAGTTCGAGATATAACGCGAGGCTCTCCTCTGCCATGCACTTTGATAGCTCAAAATTTATTCGGCAATATTGCGTCATCCGGTTTGACGCTGTAGATGCTCTCCCGACGTTTGAGTTTTGACAGAATCGCAACGATCTTATACGGAGATTTGAATGCGCTCGGGTAACCTACAACAAACGTGCTACGTCTGCCATTAGGCGCTCCTGTCTCAAAATTCAACGTGGATGCTCCAGAAAAGAACATTTGCCGTTCATCCTCATTGGCACGCAGGCGAAACGTGACAAGCTTTTTTGCTCCTGATTCGTCCGGCACTAGTTGCACGTTTATAGCGAAAACATTTGACCAGGGAACGAGCAGCCACTTTTGGGGCTCAGTCGATGCAAAATTCTTCAGCCCTTTCCGTGACGGGAAATAGGCGCCCTTTGGATCGCATGCAAAGCTGATTGAACCGCGCATAGGCCACACCACCAGGATAATCGCCAAACCGGAGACGGCCCATAACAACAACGTTTTGGCAAATGAAATACTTGGCGTCTGGGTCACGAAATACGCCAGTCCGCATCCACAGAGCAGGAGAAGGCCGCGCAAAGCGGTCAAAACCCAACGCGGTACGCCACAGACGAAATGGTCTGAATCCAGGCTTGGATATCCATCAAGTACCGTGTTCACGTTTTGGTTCTCGCAACAACCGCTTCTTTGAGAAGTATCGCCGATACTCATGGGGGCTCATGTAGGGGGAATGTCACCCGATGAACGGATGAATGTCGCCAAACAGCCTTGGACCATGAGAAGTCTAGTGCTCCCGTATTACGGAATTATTACGACATGGTGATTCATGGAGAGTGGGGCGGTGGGTTTGTCGACGATGTCGAGGTCAATCTGCTCGCCTCGTTCCTCTGCTTGCAAGTCATCAAGCTGTAACACGACAAGGGGAGACTGACGAATCGGTTCGAGTCGTTTTGATATGGAACGATCATTGTGCCGCGTGTTTTGCAGATGATGACTACCCAGTGAAACTGAATACCTGCATCAGTCGCATGCCCAGTTTTTGCGGTCAAAACCGACGGGACGTGCCGTTTTACGGAACGATACAGTCAAGTGCTGGATTGTTCCCAGTAAAGAGAAGATTAAGGATTTCAGAATGCAAAGGCTGGAAAAGTACGTTGGACGCATCGTTCGTCTAAACAAGCAAGCGTTTCAAGAGATCACCAAACGAAGTAAATGCCAGAAGGATTCTTTGGAGAATTGCTTTGTGGTTGCTGCTGTAAGCCGGGAAATGCGTAAATTGATTTGCTATGGTGCCAATCTAAGGATTGCCGTAGGTGCATCCGAGGTCGTGCTGATTTGAACGTTTTTTTGCGCTAATCCACAAAACTTGTGGCGACTGCTTGCTGGTGTGCCGTCGTATTCCAGTCGCCGTGGTTTGACATATAGGGAATGCCGAGTGGCATTCGCCGCAACTCAGTGAATAGAAGTATGGGCTACGAACAGATTGCTGCAGTTGACCTGGGATCCAACAGCTTTCGCCTACAGATCGGGCGTGTCCTTGATAACCAGATTTACCCGCTGGATTCGCTCAAGGAATCTGTTCGTCTGGCTTCTGGCTTAACGGCAGGAAAACTCCTCGATACGTCCTCGCAGCAGCGCGGCTTGGCCGCCCTAAGTCGGTTTGGGGAAAGGTTGCGCGGTTTCGAACAGGAGGCCGTACGCGTGGTGGCGACCAATACGCTGCGTGTAGCCAAAAATTCAGCTGATTACCTTCCGCTTGCCGAAGATGCCCTGGGATTTCCCATCGAAATCATCGGCGGACGTGAAGAAGCGCGTCTGATTTTCATCGGAGCTGCGCACTCGTTGCCGGCGGTCGATCACAAACGCCTGGTGGTCGACATCGGTGGTGGCTCGACCGAATTGATCATTGGCAGGAAAATCGAGCCGCAGCTGATGGAATCGCTGTACATGGGATGTGTCAGCTATTCAATGCGCTTTTTCCCCGGCGGAAGGGTCGATAAAAGGCGTTTTCGCGAAGCAGAAATGGCCGCTGCGAGCGAAATTGCAAGCATTGCCTGTGGCCGCCGGAGCCATGATGCATGAGTTTGGCCGGTCTTAAAATGCTGAGCCGAATTTGTTGATATATACCAAGTGCGACCTGGCGGATATAGAGAGCATGAGTTGGCAAACGCTTCAGATGTCGACTTGATCCT
>JBBQAT010000185.1:0-8128 GCA_038316625.1 Burkholderiales bacterium | reverse complement strand
GGTCGGCATGGACTCCGCAAAACTGACCTGGACACCGGACATGCAAAACAGCGTCAGCCTGGTGCGCGTCGTTCGCTCGGGTGATGGGGCGGCATCCCCCGATGTCTGGCGCGATAGCTGGCTAATGAAATTCGACCGGCGTGGAAACGAGTGGGCGTATGGCCTGGTGGCCGCCAAGGCGCAGAATCAAGTTCCGTTTATTGGTGCCCATGGGCAAGCGACGCTCAGCGATTCACTCATGGTCTACGGCGAAGTGGGGTCTTCCGTGCTCAGGAATCAACTGCAATCAAGCGCCGATGTCGCTCAGCCGTTTACTGTGCAAGATAGCTCGCCACGTCGAACAAGCGCATTGGCCGGCATCTCCTACACCTTTGAAGACGGACAATCCTTGGCCACTGAGTATCTGCACGATGGCCACGGCTACACGCGGGCACAGGAAAGCGCCTACTTCCAGCGCGCCGTATCGCAGCCCGGCCTGGCGCTGGGCTTGAAGCCACGCCTGCTCGGGCGCGACTACGTGCATCTAGTGTGGCAGAGCAACCTGATGGACGAACACGGCTATTGGCGCCTGATGTATACACGCAACCTCACCGATGGCGGCAGCGAGGTCGCGGCCTATGGCGAGGCCGTTGTAAACAACCGGATCAGCGCCTTCCTGTTGGCTGCTTTGCCTCAGGGCAACGCCAGACAGGAGTTCTCCGCCTTGTCACGGCGAAGCATCACCCTGGGATTGAAGATTGCCCTGCCGTGAAAGCACACGGATAATCAAGTCATGAAAAAACTACTGATCTACTTGATCGCCACGCTCACCTTCAACACCGCCATCGCTGGCGTCTTGAGCCTGATGATGCCGGATGTTCCATTCGTTCACAATCTGATCTATTCCCATTGCATCGGCCTGACTATCTCGTTTCTCAGTTACCTCGTCGTTGCGGGAATACAACGCAAACGCATGCGAATCACTGCTCTGGCGCTGTGCTTGCCGATTGGCGTGGCCATCGGAGTGACACTGGCACAGTCGATCTCCGGCGTGGGCAGCTGGAGTGACCCGCACGCCTGGCAATCGATGCCCATCGGATTATTCTTCGGTCTGATCGGCGCCATCGCCTACCTCCTCAACGAACGGATCGAAGCGGAAGTAAAGCGGGGGCAATTGATCAGGAGCGAAAGCGAAAAACGCGAGATCGAAGCGCATCTCAAGTTGCTGCAGGCGCAAATCGAACCGCATTTCCTGTTCAACACGCTGGCCAACGTCAGCAGCCTGATCGACAGCGATCCGATACTGGCAAAACAGCTTCTGGAACGCCTCAACGACTGGCTGCGCGTCGCACTGGCGCGTGCGCGCAGCGAGCACAGCACGCTCGGCGACGAACTGGACATGCTGGAGAACTACCTGGAAATCATGAAAGTCCGCTTCGACGAGCGCCTGCGCTGGCGCATCGAGGTGCCTGAAGACGCCCGTCGTTCGGCCTTTCCGCCGATGCTGCTGCAGCCGCTGGTGGAGAACGCCTTGCGCCACGGCATCGAACCAAAAATCGGCGGCGGCCTGATCTGTATCCAGTGCCGAATCGAAAGCACGGGTTTGCACATCGACGTCAGCGACAACGGCGTCGGCCTGAGCGAAACGCAGGGCGGAGGCACTGGCCTGGCCAACATACGCGCGCGGCTGAGCGCCCTGTTCGGCGACGCCGGAACCCTGGCCTTGCGGGACAACGCCGGGGGCGGCGTGATCGCCACACTTGAATTGCCACGCAAGGAGATCGAGCCGTGAGAGCCATCATTGCCGAAGACGAAAAACACCTGGCGGATGATCTCCAGCGCCGGCTGACGCGCCTGTGGCCGGAGTTGCTGATCCTGGCCATCGTGCACGACGGCGTTGCGGCAACCGCCGCCTTGGCCGAGTACAAACCGGATCTTGCCTTTCTCGATATCCGCATGCCGGGCAAGAGCGGGCTGGAGGTCGCACGTTCCGCCCCCGCCGACTGTCGCTTGGTATTCGTGACCGCTTACGACGACCACGCCGTTCAGGCCTTCGAACAGGCGGCGGCCGACTATTTGCTCAAGCCGGTCTCGGACGAACGCCTGGCCCGCTGCGTTGCACGCCTGAAGCAACACGCCACAGCCGCGCCCGACGCCCTGCTGGAGCGGCTGCAGCAGCTACTCGCTGCACCGGCCAAACCGGAGCCCCTGCGCTGGCTGCGGGCCCAGGTCGGGCAAGCGGTACGCATTGTCGCCGTTGAGGATGTCTGTTGCCTGCAATCGGCCGACAAATACACGCTCCTGCTAACGCGCGACGCCGAAATGCTGTTGCGCACACCGCTCAAGGAACTGATCACGCAACTCGACCCCCAGGATTTCTGGCAGGTGCATCGCGGCTCGGTGGTCAATGTGCGGCAGATCGTCTCCGCGCACCACGGCGTGCTGGGCAAAGTCACCCTCACCCTGCGCGACCGGCCGGAGAAGATCGCGGTAAGCCGCAGCTATTCACACTTGTTCAGGCAGATGTAATCACCGTCGTCGATCTCCGCAAACTACCGCCCCGAGAGCCGCATGAACATTGACTTGCGCGGCACAACCCTCTGAGATGCCCGTATTCATTGCCCTTCAGACCAATCGACATGGAGAGCCTTGATTGCCGTGCTATGGCAGCCCGTACGTCGTCCGCTTGTTTTGATGAATTTCCGGATTTTCGGGAAGGCGCTGATTTTCCCGGCTCAAAATCGGCGGCAGGACGATTCCGCCAATTGGCGTTGGCGCGTCGCATTTCCCAACGCTCAGGCGTGCCAGCTCTCTCCGTGATCCTTTTCGACTATTGCCGTCATAAAGCGCTGCTGCTGGGAGCAATGGGTGGTATTGATTGGCCAAGAAAATTCTGGCAAACCATTGATGATTCCGCACGAAACGTCAATTCCTTACAAATCTTAACGCCTCCCAGACGCAACTTTACACGTCACTGGCACAAAATATACCCGTTCAGTTTGAAGGTTTCGAATCATCAGGCATGACCTCAATCAGAGCTTCATACGACGAAAAGTGATGCCTCGGTTATCTGCGTCGTTGGGATCGAAATTGAGTCTCGTGATTCTTTCGAAATGTAAGAGCCCCACTCTTCGTCAACGAACAGACATGAGCTAGATCAAGTTGAAAATTTTGGGAGCCAAATGTGTCAACCAACTCGAAGCAGCTGAAAATCACCCTGTTCTTGCTAATTGCGGCCGGCGCAATGGCTGGCGGATGGTGGTTCATCTCTACACCCGTTCAGGGCCAGAGCACTACGCCAAAAGACAAGCCGGAGCAACTTGTCAAAGTGCAGAGCGAAGTGGCAGTCAAACGTGATCTTCCAGAAGTGCTTTCGGTGACGGGGTTCGTAACTCCGCTCAAGACCGTCGATATCCGTTCTCAAGTCGTCGCCACCGTGCAGAGTGTCAATGTACTTGAAGGACAAACCGTCAGAGCGGGACAGAGCATCTTTTCTCTCGATGAGCGGGGGGCCCGGGCCGATAGCGAAAAACTCGCCGCCCAACTCGTCAAGGACCAGGTCGCAATCGATGAAGCGCAACGCATGCTGGCGCGCAACACTGAACTGTTTGCCAAAAACTTTGTTTCCAAAAGCATAGTGGATACGTCAAGTAGCGTCGTTGAAGCCGCTCAAGCCGCACTCAAAGCCGATCGCGCTGCTCTGGCATCTGGGCAAGTGGCAGTCGACTACCGGCGCCTCACTGCGCCGATCACTGGCCGAGTGGGTGAAATCAAGGTGCATGTCGGTAGTCTGGTGCAACCGGGTGGAGTGGATGCGCTGACGACTATCAGCCAGATGGATCCAATCAACGTTACCTTCAGCATCCCTGAGCGCTACGTGCGGTCCCTGCTCGCCGAGCAACGCGCCGGAACTGTTTCAGTAACGGTGCAGGTGGGCGACGAAAAACTGGACGGAAAACTGTCATTCATCGACAACGCGATTGACGCAACCGTTGGGGGTATCAAGGTTCGCGCTGTTTTTGATAACCCGCAAATGATTCTGTGGCCAGGCGCTCTGGTTGATGTCTCGCTTACCTTGAAGACCATTACTGGGGCTATCGTCATTTCCCCTCGGGCGGTACAGGTCGGACCCTCCGGTCAGTTTGTCTATGTTATTGGGGAAGACGAGAAAGTCACGGCACAACCGGTAAAGATCGAGTACCTCGCGACCGGGGGAGCCGCTGTCAGTGGCCTTAAGGAGGGTAGCCGGGTTGTTACGGAAGGCGGACAAAATCTTAGACCGGGACTGAAAATAGCTGAAGCGAAGGTGGCCCCAAGCAGCGAAAAAGCGGCCCCCAGGGAGGCGGCGCAATGACCCTCTCTGAGCTATGCATCCGTCGGCCGGTGATGACCGTCCTGCTTTCGCTTTCGCTAATTGTGGCCGGGGCGCTGGCCTATCGGCAGCTACCTGTCGCCGCGCTGCCCAGCTACGACTCGCCAGTGATTACGGTCTCGGCATCACTGGCCGGGGCGAGCCCGGAAACGATGGCCGCTTCAGTCGCTACGCCGCTCGAAAAGCAGTTCTCCACCATACCGGGTGTCACCACCATCAGCTCGAGCAGCATTCAGGGCGACACGAGCCTGACGCTCGAATTTGACCCTAGCCGTAACGTCGATTCAGCTGCCGTTGACGTCCAGGCTGCAATTCTCCGGGCTCAGCGCGATCTGCCAAACGAGATTACCGAGCCGCCGGCCTATCGAAAGACCAATCCGGCCGATGCGCCGATTCTTCAACTGGCCATCTCGTCGCCCTCCATGCCGGTTTCGGACCTCAATGATTTTGCTGAAAACGTGATTGCGCCTTCGCTCTCGACGCTCAGTGGTGTCGGCCAGGTGGCGGTAATCGGCGCCCGGAAATTTGCGGTGAGAATTGAGGTCGATCCGAAAAAGCTTGCAGCGCGCAACATGACACTAGACGATCTCGCGAAAGCGATCAGTACCGCGAGCAGCAACTCGCCTCTGGGGGTCTTGCGCGGCCCACAACAAATGCTCACCATCGACAGCAATAAGCAGTTACTTCGCGCTGAGCAATTCAATCCCATCATTGTCGCAACCCAAAATGGAGAGCCTGTGCGGCTTTCCGATGTGGCGCTGGTAAAGGACAGCATTGAATCGACGACGACCGGGAGTTGGTTGAACAATCAGCGAGCGATTATTCTTTCCGTACTGAAACAGCCCAACGCAAATACCGTTGCGACGGTCAATGCCATACGCCAGACTTTGCCGCGTGTTCTCGAGCAGCTCCCCAGTTCAGTCAAGGTACAGGCGATCAATGATCGCTCGATTTCCATTCGGGATTCCTTGCGCGATGTCCAATTCACGCTAGCGCTCACTGCCGCACTCGTCGTGCTGGTTATCCTCATGTTCCTACGCCATTTCACTGCGACCTTGATTCCATCGGTGACCTTGCCTATTTCACTGATCGGCACGCTGGCCCTGCTTTATGTCCTCGGCTACAGCCTCGACAACATCTCCTTGCTTGGTCTGACCTTGTCTATCGGCTTGGTCGTCGACGATGCCATTGTGGTTCTGGAAAACATAATGCGGCACATCGAGGACGGAGTGCCTGTCGTTGAAGCGTCAATCAAAGGCGCTCGTGAAGTCAGTTTCACGATTATCTCGATCTCACTTTCGCTGGTGGCCGTATTCATCCCAATCTTCTTCATGCCCGGCGTGATCGGATTGTTGTTCCACGAATTCGCCGTCGTGGTCATGCTGGCTGTTATGGTCTCAGCCATTGTTTCATTGACTCTCATTCCCCTGCTGGCCAGTCGTCTGATCAAACCGAACAATGAACAGCACGAGAATTGGCTATCACGAAAATTCGAGTCTGGATTCTCGTCTTTGTTGCGAGGCTATGAGCGATCACTCGACCTTGCACTCAAACATCGGGTCGTGGTGCTGTGCGTCGCCATAGCAACCTTGTTTGGAAACGTCTGGCTCTTTCAAACCAGCCCGAAAGGCTTTTTCCCCCAAGAGGATATCGGTTTGATTCAGGGGAGCGTACAGCCGGCCCCCGACGCGTCTTTTGATAATGTAGCCCAGCGTCTCGAAAGGATCACAGCCGCGGTGATGAAACATCCGGCGGTTGAAACGGTGGTGTCCAGCGTCTATGACGGAGCAGGACGCCTTCAGATTACGTTGAAACCCAAAGAGAACCGTCCGGCAATGACCGCTGTCCTGGCGCAGTTACGCAAAATTGTCAGCACAGAACCGGGCGTGGACGTTTCGTTGCAAGCGGTGCAAAACCTGCGAATAGGCGGGCGCCCGTCAAAGAGCCAATATCAGTACGTCTTGCAGAGCGTGAACGGAGGCGCATTAAGCCTGTGGTCGGAGCGCTTGCAACAGGCCCTGGCGAGCAATCCAGCTTTTCGGGATGTGCTGACGGACTCGAAGCTGAATGGCTTGAGCGCTCAGGTTGAAGTTGACCGCGATCGAGCCAATCTCTATGGCGTTTCAATCGCCGATATCCGGGCGGCACTTTTTAGCGCGTTTGGCGAGCGACGCGTTTCCAGCATCTACACCTCGAGCGGTACCTACAAAGTCGTTCTGGAAGTCGCCGATTCGTTCAGAAAAGATGAGACCGCCATCAGTTTGATTCAGGTGCGTGGCAAGCAAGGACAACTGATCCCACTCTCTAACGTCACAACCATCAGCCGAGTGGCTGGCCCCACATCAATCAATCATGTTGGGCAACTGCAGGCGATCACGCTTTCCTTCAATCTGAATCCTGGGGCGACACTGGGGGCTGCGACCCAGGCCATCAATGAAGCCAAAGCGCAGATCGGCATGCCGACGACAATTTTGGCCAGTTTCGCCGGCGATGCAGCCGCTTTCCAGCAATCGCAGGGCTCGCAACTTATCCTGATTTTCTCAGCCATCGCAGTAATCTACGTGTTGCTGGGCATACTCTATGAAAGCTACCTGCATCCACTGACCATCCTGTCTGGTCTGCCGTCGGCGGCGATTGGTGCCTTGGGCGCGCTCCAGCTATTTGGCCTCGAACTTACCCTCGTCGCCAGTATTGGGGTGTTGCTGCTCATTGGTATCGTCAAGAAAAACGCGATCATGATGATTGACTTTGCACTTGAAGCACAACGTCAGGGGCAGCCTACGGAAACGGCGATACGCGATGCGTGTTTAAGACGATTCCGCCCGATCACCATGACTACACTCTGCGCGCTGATGGGCGCGCTACCGCTGGCGATTGGGTTTGGCAACGGTGGCGAACTGAGACAGCCATTGGGAATTGCGGTGTCTGGCGGCTTGATATTTTCCCAACTGATCACTCTGTTTATCACCCCTGTTCTGTTTCTTTACATGGAACGGCTACGGGTATTAGTCGCCAAGAAACGATCATTACCGGTTGAAGCCATCGAACCGCATCCTGTTTGATGAACTATTCCCTAGATGAACCAAATTCTCCTAAGTTGCGCCGTGAGGTTAGCACCATGATATTCAAGCCATCAGCAAGTCGTCTATCCCTTCTGCTTGGAGGTCTGTTCTTTGCTGTGCCGGTGTTTTCGGCAGACCTTCTGCAGGTCTATCGTGATGCGCTGGGCAATGATGCGCAGTACGCCGCCGCGCGCGCCACGGTTGAGGCGGGGCGCGAGAAAGCGCCGCAGGGGCTGGCGGGATTGTTGCCGACGGTCAGCGCGACCGCCAATACGACATGGAACGACAACACCTACAACCCGCCCGGCGCCAGCCGGAGTTTCAATTCCAACGCCTACAATCTGAACCTCACGCAGCCCTTGTTCCGCTGGCAGAATTACGTGCAATACGGGCAGGCCAAGTTGCAGGTGGTGCAGGCCGAGGCCGTTTTCGCGCAAGCCTCGCAGGATCTGGTTTTACGTGTGGCGCAGGCGTATTTCGATGTGCTCAATGCGCAAGAGAACCTCACGGCCGTTCGTGCCAACAAGCAGTCGATTACGCAGCAGCTGGAACAGGCCAAGAAGAATTTCGAGGTGGGAACCGCGACCATTACCGATTCACAGGAGGCGCAATCACGTTTCGATCTGGCCAGCGCCCAGGAAATTGCGGCGCAAAGTGATCTGGACGTCAAGCGCTATGCACTTCGTCTGATCGTCGGCAAGGATTCCGGCGAACT
>JBBQAT010000184.1:0-8140 GCA_038316625.1 Burkholderiales bacterium | reverse complement strand
GATGTGGATGAAGCTGGGAATGTTGCCGCGCAAGTCGAGCAGTGTGTGCATCTTTACCGCCGACTTAGTCGTGCGAAACAGCGCCCAAGGAAAGAGCGACAGGCAAAGGTCGATAGTCGTCGAGTCCAGTGCGTAGGTCGTGTTCTCCAGTTCTATGCCAAAGCTGTCGCCAAGGTAGAGTTTGCGCGCCTGCACGATCAGGCACTATCCAGGAGCGCGCATCCATCGAGAGATCCGGCGATACTTAAGGCGCACGTCTGATTCTAGTTGAAAACGCCCTATACATGCGGCCAGCTTCGGGCATGGGCAACCGCAACGAACTGCAAGGATGGCAAGTCACTTCTCGACACGATTCAAGTCCACTACACCCAACGATTAAAAATGGCGGAGCTTTTTTCCCGCTCAAAGATAACGCGCAGCGTATTCGAAATTTATTCTAGATTCTGGCAGATCGGCTCGAGAAAAACGCGCCAAAACGAATGCCCGTTGAATCTGTGGCACCCCCATCAGTTGGGCCAATGAAAAAGCGATATCAGAAGCAACATCGCTACTCTTTTCATCGACAACAACGTTCATCGTATTCAGCCGCATCTTTTTTGGTTCAACATGAACGTAGCGATCTGGATGTTCAAGGACTTCGCGCAGAGACTCCAGTTCGGATTCCAGCGCTGACTGAGGACTGCCCAGCGCTTCCACCTGGCGCTCATTTGCCAAAAGCTCTGTTTCAAGCACCAGTTGTTCACCTTGTGCAGCCGGTGCCGATCCAAAAACCGAGCCGAGACCCGGCCCATGCTGCTGTAACAAACGCAGTCGGGAACGTATCAACGCTCGCTTTTCTTCGAGTTCCCGACGTTCGGACCGCTCTTCACCGATTTCTGACAGCGCTTGAGCCACCAGATATTCATAGGCCTGTGCTCCTAGCAAACGCCGAATTTCCGATTCCTCATGCCCGCAAATTCGCGCCTGATGCTCCGAAAAGCCAATAACCGTTTGCGCCACCTCACGTTGAACGACATCACCCTGCACGGACATGCCGAACACATGCTGTTCACCATAGACCATACCGAGGATGAAACAGGCCTCATCCAGCGCTGGGTATTTATCGAAGAACGTTCGCAGATTATTCGAGCGGCCTACCGACGAAGAAATGTCTGAAGCGGCGACAAAAAAAGCCCTCAACGCGGGATCGGCCGACCAGCTAGCGGTCGACACTTGAATCGGCGGTGGCAGAGCGAAGACCACCTCCCTTATATACCGGACGCTAATTTCCACTGCCGGTGCCAGACGCTCCTGGTACGAACGGACGAGTTTCAATCGCGGATTGGTAAGCGTAACTGCCTTGTCGATTGCCCGCACCGTCATCTCATCGGAGAGGCAATCAGGGTCGAACTGTGCTTGACGATTCTTGAACCAATCGAGAATACCCATGAACTAAGTCATTCCGCGATGAAAAAAACGGTTGTCAGTATAGCGATGGGCCGTTCGGCGATGACATGGTTTTGGGACGAATAATGCGGATCAATCATGAAAGCCGGTTGGGCCACCGCTTTCATGATTCAAAATCAAGCCTATGTCAGAGCAGCAGGATCACCCAAAAGGATGACGGCGCAGAATCGTCTCATCACGCTCTGGCCCGGTTGATATGATATCGATCACGACATCGCACAAGGTCTCAATACGTGCGAGGTAAGCTTGTGCAGCGGCGGGAAGCGCCTCGTACGTGGTTGCACCCACCGTGGATTGACTCCAGCCGGCCATGGTCTCAAAAATCGGCTCACAACCAACGACTTCATCGGAGCCCATTGGCAGCAAGTCGATAACCTTTCCGTCAAGCTTGTAGCCAGTGCAAATCTTCAGCTCAGGCAGACCGTCGAGCACATCAAGCTTGGTGATGCACACGCCAGTGACACCATTGATCTGGATCGAACGCTTGAGCGCCGGTACGTCAAACCAGCCACAGCGACGCTTGCGACCCGTCACCGTGCCGAATTCACGGCCGACTTGCGACATCTGATGCCCAGGCTGGCCAACCGCCTCAATATCAAGCTCGCTGGGGAATGGGCCACCACCAACGCGCGTGCAATAGGCCTTGGTAATACCCAGAACATAGTGCAGCATGCCCGGGCCAACGCCAGCGCCCGCAGACGCCTGCCCGGCAACACAGTTCGACGACGTCACAAAGGGATAGGTCCCATGATCGATATCGAGCAAAGCGCCCTGAGCGCCTTCAAACAGCAAATTCTGCCCGGCCTTGTTGGCCGCATGCAGGGCCGCAGAAACGTCAACCACCATCGGTTTGATGAACTCGGCATCGGCCATCGCCTGCGCCAGCACAGTTTCATAATCGACCGCCTCTGCACCAAGATATTTGGTCAGGACGAAATTGTGATAGTCGAGGTTTTCCTTGAGCTTTTCTGCAAAGCGCTCGGGATAGAAGAGATCGTACACCCGCAGAGCACGCCGTGCGACCTTGTCTTCATAAGTCGGCCCGATCCCTTTGCCGGTGGTCCCGATCCGCGAATCAGCGCTCTTGGCCGCTTCGCGAGCGCGATCAAGTGCCGAATGATAGGCAAGAACGAGCGGACATCCCGGGCTGATCTTGAGACGCGAACGCACCTCGATACCACCGGATTCAAGTTGTTTGATCTCGGAAAGCAGATGGTGAATGTCGAGCACGACACCGTTTCCGATGTAGCAGTTGACACCTTCGTGGACAATGCCCGAGGGAACCAGATTTAGCTTGTAGACCTTCTCACCGACAACCAAAGTATGACCAGCATTGTGGCCACCCTGAAATCGCACGACGCCCTGGGCGTTATCGGTTAACCAATCGACGATCTTGCCCTTGCCCTCATCGCCCCACTGCGTTCCTACTACTACGACGTTCTTAGCCATTTCGATCAGTCCTTGTTAATCACTTGAGTAATCCATTGTCCATTGCTCTCGACAAGGTGCCGGTCGCAAAGCGGTCCTTCGCATCCGGATTCACCTGGTAACAATTCAACGACCACCTCGCCCTGCGCGCGCAAGGTGCTTACGCATGTCGCCAATGAGGAGCCCGGTGTTGAATAGGGCACCAGAATTGCGCCCGCGGGTGTGCAACTCGCCGCAAGCCGCGCAACCTCACGCAAATCCATTGAAAAACCGGTCGCCGGCCGTGCTCGTCCAAAGTCCTTGCCAACCCCGTCGTAACGCCCACCTCGTGCAATTGCACTGGGGAATCCCGGGTAGTAGGCAGCAAAAACAACCCCGTTATGATAGTGATAACCGCGCAAATCGGCGAGATCGAACGAAAGAGGAAGTTCTGGCATGGCCAACTGCAACTGACGCATTGTTTCCAGTGCGGAGCTTATTTCAGGAAGCGCGGGCAATTCGTGAGCAGCAGCATCAAGCAGATCAGCACCGCCATAGAGCTCTGGCAAGCGCATAAGTGCAGAGCGATAAGGTTCCGCCAACTTTGCGCAACAATCGCGCAAGCTCGGAATGTCCTTGACTTGCATGAGCTGTAAAATTTTGGCCTCATCATTCGTATCGAGACCCGCAGCATTCGCCAGAGCACGAAACACGCCGACATGACCGATATCGATACGAGAAGCCGGTGTACCAGCCGTTTCCAGTGCCGCCGCCAGCAGTCGAATAGCCTCCAGGTCAGCCTCTATTCCAGCATATCCGTAGAGCTCCGCGCCGAGCTGAATTGGCTCGCGACTCGCAGCCTGTGAAGCTGGCAGTGTGTGCAAAACGCTATCGCAGTAACAAAGGCGTGCCACTCCCTGACGGTTGAGCAAATGCGCGTCGATGCGCGCAACCTGTGGCGTCATGTCTGCGCGTACACCGAGCGTACGACCGGACAATTGGTCGACCAGCTTGAACGTTCTCAGCGAAAGATCAGAGCCCGAGCCAGTCAGCAAAGAATCCAAATACTCAAGGACGGGGGGCATGACCAGTTCGTAGCCATGCACACGAAATAGATCCAGCACCGCTCGGCGAAGCCGCTCAATCTGAGCCGCTTCATGTGGCAGCGCATCAGCTATGTATTCGGGTAATAACCAGTTCATCTAAAAATCATCAACAAAATTATGCCAACCAGCATTGACGTCAGGCCGATAAAACGTATCTGCCCGTCAGTAAGCTGGATCAAACGACGAAATGTCTCACGCCAAGTACCCGGGGCAAGGAAAGGAAGCAAGCCCTCAAGCACCAGCATCAACGCAAAAGCCAGGAGCAGATTCGTGTTCATTTACCCGCTTTGTCGCCACCCCTACCGACGCTCTTCATGTACTTGAAGAAATCCGAATTGGGCTCCACGACAATAATGTCGCTCTTGTTCTTGAAACTATTACGATAGGCCTCAAGGCTTCGATAGAAAGCATAAAACTCAGGATTTTGGTTGAAGGCCTCGGCATACGTGCTGGTAGCCTTGGCATCCCCCTCACCCTTCATTTTCTGGGCATCGCGATAGGCTTCGGCGACAATCACCTCACGCTGCTTGTCGGCGTCGGCGCGAATTTTCTCGGACTCAGCGGAGCCTTCCGAACGCAATTGGTTAGCGACACGCTTGCGCTCTGCTTCCATGCGCCGGTAAACCGATTCACTGACTTCCGTCGGCAAGTCGACACGTTTCACCCGGACATCAACAATCTGGACACCAATCGTGCGCGCATCAAGATCAGCTTTTTCGCGCATTTGATCCATGACTTTGTCGCGTTCGCCCGAGACAACGTCATGAATCGTGCGCTTGCCAAACTCCTCACGCAGTCCGGCATTGACGGTCTGCGACAGACGCGTCTTGGCACGCACTTCATCACCTTCAACCGAAACGTAGTAAAGCTTTGGATCGACGATCCTCCATTTGACATAGGAATCGACCAGCACATTCTTCTTTTCCGACGTGAGAAAAGATTCAGGCTCCGACGTATCAAGGGTCAATATCCGCTTGTCAAAGTAACGAACGTTCTGGATCATCGGCCACTTGAAGTAAAGCCCAGGTTCGGAAATCACTTCGCGCACATCACCGAACTGGAAAACGATAGCGTGCTTCCGCTGATCGACCGTAAAGATCGTCATCGCCAGAACAACCAATACCACCGCAATGATAGCGGCCACAAAATTCAAACCGGTTTTCATTGCCGTACCTCCCGATCCCGCGAGCGCAAAGTATCACGAGAACGCGTGTCTGCCTTATCCACCAACGGCGGACTATCATTGGAATTTACCGATCCGGATCGAACCTGAGCCGGCATCTCGGCGCTGCTGCCAACGCTTTCTGGAGACGCCGCAATTGCGCCGGCGGCCTGCATCAGTTTGTCGAGCGGCAGATAGAGCAGGTTCCCCTGCCCCTTGGCATCAACCATCACCTTGCTGGTGCTGGAGTAAACCTGCTGCATGGTTTCAAGATACATGCGGCTGCGTGTAACCTCTGGCGCTTTGGCGTACTCGGCATTGATCTGCTTGAAGCGGCTGGCGTCCCCGTCAGCGGTTGCAATCAGGCGCTGCTTGTAGCCATCGGCTTCCTGCTTCAAGCGAGCGGCTGTACCTTGAGCCTTCGGAATCACGTCATTGGCGTAGGCTTGGCCTTCGTTGATCTGGCGTTCACGATCCTGACTGGCTTTCACGGCATCAGCAAATGCGGCCTGTACTTGCTCTGGTGGCTGGGCGTTCTGCATCGTCACCTTTGAAATCAGGATGCCGGTCTTGTAGCGGTCAAGAATTTGCTGCATTAGCGTCGAGGTATTGACTGCTATTTGCTCGCGCCCCTCATACAGTACGAAGTCCAGCTTGTTCTTGCCGACAATCTGGCGAATCGCCGTTTCGGCCACCTGCATTACTGCTTCTTCGGAACTACGATTGTTAAAGAGGTATTCAACGGGATCCTTGAGAATATACTGAACAGCGAACTGAATATTGATGATGTTTTCATCATCCGTCAGCATCAGCGATTCCTTGAGCACCTTGTTCTTCTCGCTGCCGCGATAGCCGATCTCTAGCGTGCGCACACCAGAAATATTGACCAGTTCATGCGACTGGATCGGGTAAGGCAAACGCCAGCGCAAACCGGATTCCGTACTTTCCTTGTATTTTCCGAACTGGAGAACAAGGCCACGTTGTGAGGCATCAACAATGTAGAAACCACTTGCCAGCCAAGCCAGAATGACAACCCCAACAATCAGGCTGATGCCTCCACCAAGGAACTTTGGACTGAACTCGACCGGCGGCCGATTGCCACCACCGTTACCACCCCCACCTTTTTTGTCGAACATACCGGACAAACGGCGATTCAGATCGCGCCACAACTCTTCGAGGTCGGGCGGCCCCTGATTCGGTCGCTTGCCGCCACCGTTGTCATTGCCGCGGTTACCCCACTGTGGGTCATTGAGCGACATAAGTACTCCAATGCTTAAAATCATAGGGAGGAAGAAACTGGATCCAGAACAATACCAGGGTTGAGAGGAACGTCACCCGCCAAGACGGGACGTGTAAAGCGAAGCTTATCAAGAGCAATATCGGTCAGAGCCTCGCGCAGCAGTGGTAAGCCATCGCCACGTTTCGCACTGACCCGAACGCGTGTGATTCTATCATACTCGTCCCGTTCGACAGCCGGCGGCAATCCAGTCAGATCCAGTTTGTTAAGCACCGTCAGTTGCGGCACATCACGGGCTCCGATTACGACGAGAACCTTATCGACTTCAGCAATCTGTTCATCGCGCGTAGAGCTGGCCGAATCGACTACATGCAGCAGGAGATCAGCCCGGGAAGTAGCCTCCAGCGTTGCATGAAAAGCCGCTACAAGTTCGTGTGGCAGATCACGGATAAAGCCAACGGTGTCAGAAATGACTATATTCCCAGCCTCGCCCAGCCATAGCTTGCGCGAGGTGGTATCAAGCGTGGCAAACAGTTGATCCGCCGTGTAAGCCCCGGCATGGGTCAACGCATTGAAAAGTGTCGATTTCCCAGCATTGGTGTAGCCGACGATGGAAACGTTCAATACTTCGCCACGGCCACGCGCCTTGCGCTGTACGCCCTGCTGGCGCTCAAGTCTATTCAGACGCTCCTTGAGCAGCTTGACCCGTTTGCCAAGCAGGCGGCGATCAGTTTCAAGCTGAGTTTCACCCGGACCGCGCAATCCAATACCGCCCTTCTGACGTTCCAGATGGGTCCAGCCACGAACCAGTCGGGTCGCGAGATGATCGAGTTGCGCCAACTCAACCTGCAACTTGCCTTCCGAGCTCTGAGCGCGTTGCGCAAAGATGTCGAGAATCAGGCTGGTCCGGCCGATCACGCGGCACTGCAGCGCACGCTCCAGATTGCGCTCCTGCCCAGGAGACAACTCATGGTTGAAAATAACCAGATTAACCGCATGTGCTGCAACCTCGGCCGCCACCTCCTGAACCTTGCCCTTGCCCGCATACAACGCAGCATCCGGACTCTGTCGCCGCCCATAGACTTCTGCGCAAACAGACGCACCAGCTGATTCGGCAAGCAAACGAACCTCGTCGAGCTGTTCAGCAACATCATCGCGACCAAAATCCAGCTGGACAATGATCGCACGCTCGCCAGCGGCTGGACGTTCAATCATTGAAAAGCTTTACGAACGACGTTGAAAAATGCCGAACTTTCAGTGCATCGACAACACAAACAGCCACCGAAGCGAAAGACTGAAACAGGACAGCAGAATGTCGATCAGACTTCGTCGCTACCATCCTGCGGAATACTGACCGGGCGGGAGGGTACCACTGTCGAGATGGCATGCTTGTAGACCATCTGGGTAACGGTGTTCTTGAGCAAAACAACGTATTGGTCAAAGGATTCAACCTGACCTTGCAATTTGATGCCATTAACCAGATAAATCGACACTGGCACATGCTCACGGCGAAGGACATTAAGGAAGGGGTCTTGTAACAGTTGCCCTTTATTACTCATGGTTAGAACTCCATGTTTCGTTATTGGTGGGGGAATTTGTAGCTTAAATGATTTTTCTTACGTTTGCCATACAAACCCGAAACATTGTCAAGGCAAAGTAGAAATGTCCGCTGATTGGGCAAGATAGAAATGTCCGGTGAGCTGTTTTGGGTTTGATTCAAAGGCCGGCCAATTGGCCGGCCTTTGAATCGGGCTTGAAGGGTCGGTGCCAGGGGTGATCGGC
>JBBQAT010000183.1:0-8161 GCA_038316625.1 Burkholderiales bacterium | reverse complement strand
CACACGGAAATGATGCGAGCTGAAGCGGCAGCGACCGTTGCAGCGGCAAAAATGGCGGGCGCGCAGGAAGAAAAAGAGGATTCCATCGAGGGTATCCAGAAGATCATTGATGAGGGCGCGAAACTGCCGCGCGGAGCCGATGGCAAGATCGATGCGAAAGCCAAGATAGCGTGGCTGCGACGCGGTGTGGCGGCCTGGCGCGAACGCCTTGCCACCTTGCCCGACCCCGATCCACCCGCTCTTCGAGCCGAGCTTGACGCGCTTGAGCAGGCTATCGATGCCGGCAATCTCGACGCGGTCAGCGCACATACACGAGGATTGTTCGAGCAATGGGCGAGCTATGGGAGCGCTCGCGCGACAGCGATGATTCTCAAAGCGACTGCGCCGTTCTGTTTGCGCCTGCGTGACGACACGCTGGTCAGCCTGGAGGCGACACAACAGACGATGCGTCGCCTCGAAGGCAATTCCAGTTTCCGGAAGTGGGAAAGTGAGCTCGACCGGCTGCGCATGAAAACGCAATCAACTCCCGATGCCGTTGTCAAGATGCCGATCAACTGCCTCGACCTCATGGGCGAGCTGTTTGAAAGCGCCTACAAGGTGTCGAATGACGTTACCAGCGCCATGTGGAATGCGGCCACACTCCCGGAATCAACAAAACACGATCTCGCCGCAGAACTCGGCGGCAGCCTGACCCCGGACGTTCTGCAAAGCCTGATCAGCGATACTCGCCCGCTACATATCGAAGTCACGACCGCTCCTGAAGAGCGCTACGTCGGTCGCCAGATCGAATTCAGGATCGGCAACATCGAGCCCATCTGGGGATTGGGCGTCAACGTAAGGATCGACTTCGGCGACGGACACGACAAAACCCAGACGGCAGAAGACTTGCGCAAGAACAATGCGGTGACGCACGCCTATGCGGAGCCGAAAAGCTATACGCTGGCCGTCGTTGCGGCAGAAACGCTGGAGGCGGATGCGATGCGGCCATCGCGCAAGACGCTTGGCGAAGGCCAATTGCAAAACCTCGTCGTACAGCCCTCGCCCGTATCGGTCGCCAGCCGGCTCGCCGACATCTTTTTCAACCTGCGCTTTGCGCTGGCGCTCCTTGTCGCGGGCTTGTTCCATTTCTGGCGCTACCGCTCGACAAAAGACGTTTTCGGTGCCCGTTCCTTTGACTACGCGCAAGCCTTCGCCCTGGGCTTCGCGGTCAGTCTGGCCGTCAACGACCTGCCGCAGAAGCTCGTGGAATTCATCAAGTGAGGAGCGTCGAACACAACCCCGCAGAACCAATATCTCCAAACCGGCCCTTGGAGAATCAACGAGATAAAGCGCCTGACGGGCCAGCTCAAGCACATTCGTTTCCCGGCACTGAGCTGCAGGCCAATAAACACGTTACTCTTCGCGATATAGTCGGGCGCAAGCCAATATCCATGCGGGTCTTGAAGCATCGCCATCATTTGCGCCAGTGGACATCCACAAGTCGCGCCCGTATCCTGCGAACGTCCGAATCACGCCTCTCTCCTGCCGAATTCCTCACCATGAACCCATTTACCCGTTCCCTCCCCGCTCTGGTTGAGTCACTGTTTGACGATCCGTTCTATCAGGCGATCAGCATCGATTTCAGCGGCGACCTTGCCGCCCGCAAACACGTTCTCAGCGACTATTTTGACTACTCTCTGGGCGAGGCGGAACGCACTGGCCGCTGTGTCGTCAACGCGGAACCCGAGCTGGGCGCGGCGGCATGGCTTCTACCCCGAACGCAAGGCGTGGACGCGCTTGAATCGGCGGCAAAGACGAGGTTTCTGTCGGGTTTGTTCGGACCGCGCGGCAACGAAAACTATCACCGCATGGTTCGCTTCATGGCACCGCTTGCCGAAGCTGTTGTACCGGGCGACGCCTGGTATCTTTCGATTGTCGGCGTTCTGCCAACGGCACAAGGCCGGGGGGTTGGGGCCCGCCTGCTGACGCCCACGCTTGATGAGGTACAGAACGCCGGCGTCAGTTGCTACCTCGAAACGTTTTCGTCACGAAATCCGGCGTTCTATGAGCGCCTCGGATTCAGGCATGTCGCAACCCATCGTGAACCGACGTCAAACGCCGATTACATGATCATGCGTCGCGACGTTTCACCGATTACAGTTCCAAAGTAATTCTGGAAATCCAAACTTGTAAAAAACCTTAAAGAACACCTTGGAAACCCAACCAATCTTCTCCTACGCGATCATCGCCCTTGGCGCGTTCATGGCCGGAGGCATGAATGCGATGGCTGGAGGCGGCACCTTTTTCTCCTTTCCCGCCTTGCTCGCCGCCGGCGTCCCGCCGGTCATGGCCAACGCCAGCAATACGGTCGCCTTGTGGCCGGCCAGCCTCTCAAGCGCCTGGGCGTATCGGCGCGAAGCCATGCGTCACGGCAAACTGGCCGTGTTATTGCTCATCGTCTCGATGCTGGGCGGTCTGACCGGCGGACTGCTTCTGTTATCGACGTCCAACGCGGCATTCTCAAAACTGATTCCCTGGTTGTTACTGGTTGCCACCGCACTCTTTACCTTTTCCACTCAGGTTTCACGGCTGGTAGCCTGGAGCAAGGTCAAACTCGGCGCTAAAACCAGCAGCGAACGAAAGCCAGGAAGCCCAGCCGGCGCGCTGTTCCAGTTTGTCGTCGCCGTCTATGGTGGCTTTTTCGGCGCCGGGATGGGCATCCTGACCCTTGCGGCCCTGTCAATTCAAGGCTTCGAGGACATGCAGGAACTCAACGCGCTCAAGAACCTGACTTCGGCTGCAAATTACACCGTCGCGGCCGCCACGTTCATCATCGCCGGGGCCAACAGTTGGCCGCATACGCTGCTCATGTTGGTTACAGCCCTTGTCGGCGGCTATGCCGGAGCTTCACTGGCCCGCCGTTTGCCATCGTTGTGGCTAAAGCGGCTGGTGATCGTGGTCGGTGCGGTGCTGACGCTCATCTACTTTGCCAAAACCTACCTTTAGGCAGTGATTGCCTCAATGGCCGCCGAGGGCCGCGTGATAAAATCAGCGCCCCTTCGAACCCCGATAATCACGAATGAAGTGGCACCAGGCATGAACGGCGAAAACGAAACACAGGACGACTACGTCTCGACGACCGGCGAGACTGGCAACACGCACGGCCATATCCGCAGCTTCGTGTTGCGTCAGGGCCGCGTGTCCAGCGCACAACTGCGCTACCACGAAGAAATGATGGCGCAAATCGGCGTGCCCTATGTTCCGGCACCGCATGATCTGGATACGGTGTTTGGCCGCGGTTCCGACGTGGCACCGAAGATTCTCGAGATCGGCTTCGGCATGGGCGAAACCTCGGCAAAAATCGCTGCCGCCAACCCGCAGAACGACTATCTCGGCATCGAAGTCCATACACCGGGGGTTGGCAGCTTGTGCAAGCTGATCGCCGAGGAAGGGCTGAGCAATCAGCGCATCGTCCAGCACGACGCGGTCGAGGTTCTGCGCGACATGATCCAGCCCGGCGTGCTGGCTGGCGTGCACGTCTTCTTCCCTGACCCGTGGCCGAAAGCGCGCCAGCAAAAGCGGCGACTGATCCAGTCACCCCTGGTCGCGCTGCTGACCAGCCGGCTCAAGCCGGGCGGCTATATTCACTGCGCCACGGACTGGGAAAACTACGCCGAACAGATGCTCGCCGTGCTTTCAGCCGAACCGATGCTGGAGAATACGGCGAATGGCTTTGCCCCGCGCCCTGACTACCGCCCGCTGACCAAGTTCGAACAGCGCGGATTGAGGCTGGGACACGGCGTCTGGGACGTGATCTTCAGGAAGAAACAGGACGTCTAGTGGACAAGCCTAAACGTGTAACTCACCGGAATTTCCCGCGTTTTCGTTCCAGGTAGCTTTTGCATGGCCCAGACGCCTTTTGCTGCGGCGTTGTCGAGAATCGGGTAGCCGCTTGTGGCAAAAATCCGCACATCTTCAACCGAGCCGTCTGCAGACAATATGATGAGCAGCCCTACGGTACCCTCAATTCCACGCAAATTAGCTTCTGCTGGATAGAACACATATTCCGAGAGCTTCTTCTGCGCAACTTGTGCGTCACGTTTGACGCTTGGCTGAGGCTTCGACAGCTGTTTTTTTTGCACGGGCGGTAGAGGCAATTCTTTGACGGTCTTGGGCGATTCTTCAACGTCTAGAGTATTCTTGAGCAATGGGTCAAATGGTACTGCTTCCGGCTTCGGCGGCAGGCGCAACGAGGCCTGTAGCGCCGGTGGAGGCGGGGCAACAGAAGGGCGCTTGAGGATGTCCCGAAGGAGCAGGCCACCGTGCAGGGCGAGCGAAAGCGCAAGGGCGAGAATCAGACGAAGCGGCATCAACGCCGTATTGTGCAACAAAACTTGGCGTAACATCTGCCGTGACGCAACGAGGGTAGAAGATGTTTTCAATGCAGGGAATCACCACACGCGCCCGAGCGCTGTTTTTTGTACTGTGTCTGCTTGCCGGAACGGCATGGGCAGCACTGCCTGATCAAGTCACTTTTGGCTGGGCGGTTGAGAACAACGACTTCAAGAAAATCCAGGGATGGTTCGACGAAGGCCTGGACCCCGAATTCCAGGCCAAGTCGATTGGCTCCGGCCTGATGATTGCCGCATGGAAAGGCAACATCGAGATGATGGCGCTTTTTGTCGAGCGGGGTGCCAACCCACGGCGCGCCAATCAAAACGGCGAGCAACCCCTGCAGTTGGCGGCCTGGAACGGCCATCTGCAAGCGGTGAAATGGTTGCTTGATCACGGTGCGGCACTCAACCGCGATGGAAACCACTGGAGCGCGCTCCATTACGCCGTCTTCAATGGCCACCAGGAAATCGCGACCTACCTGATCGCACAGGGTGCCGAAGTGAATGCCCGCTCACCCAACAGCTCAACACCGCTCATGCTGGCGGCGCGCGAAAACCGCGAAGAACTGACCAAAATCCTGCTCGAATCCGGTGCTGACACCCAGTCACAAAATGACTGGGGCGATACGGCGCTGAGCACAGCCATGCGTTACAACCATTTCCGCCTGGGCAAGATGATCGCCTCACCCGAGGAATTCGCCATTGCCGTCAAGGCACCCAAGGAAACATTCAGCGAGCCGGTACGCTCGGCGTCGGCCCCGAGCGAAATCGAGGAACTGCTGAGAAAGATCCGTGAAGCTGAAGCCGAAGGAAAGCCCAGCGAAGAGTTGCACAAGCAGTTGCTGGACGCCGTCAACGCCTTCCGCCGAAAAGCGGCGGCCCAGCGCTTCGCTCGCGTCCCGATGCCCTTGCCCTACCAGCCGAAATCGATCGTGATTACAGCCAAGCGCGGCAAGCCGGGGGCCGAGCGTGCACAGGTCATGGTCGACAGCAAACCGGCAATCACGTCGAAAACACCCGCCAAGCCGGGTTCAATCACGGTCACACCGATCAATCAGCGCGCCACGCAGGCTCAAATTGCAGAAACCATGCGCCAGATTCGACTGACCGAAGCCCAGGGGCAGCCCGCGGATGACTTGCGGAAAAAACTCTCGGAGCTGGTCGACTCGATGAAGTAGTCAAACCGGGCGGCGCGGCCTGATCACCTCTCGCCGTTGGGCATCAATGTTCCTGAAGCAGGGTAAGTTCTTCATCGGTATGCCGCAAGCGAACCGCCAGCGTACGGGCTAGCTGCGAAACGAGAACAAAGGCAATGCGCTTGTGTTCCTCAGCCAGGAAATTGAACTTCTCAAGCGACAGCACGTACAACTCCGAATCGGCGGAAACGACCGCGCTATTGCCGCGCGGCTGATGATCGAGAAACGCCAGCCCGCCAAAAAACTCGCCCGGACCGAAGGTGGCGATGTGATGCATGCGATGGCTACCGCCGACGCAGCCCATGATCTTGACCTCGCCGCTGCGCACCAGATAAAGGTTCGCATCCGTGTCGCCACGTGAGTAGATGGTTTCGCCCGCCTTGCACGAACGTGATTCCATGCAGTCCTTGAGATCGGTCAGCGTATCGGGCTTGCTGCCCTTGAACAGGGCAATCTCGTGCAGTTCCAGCGGTGCCTGATCGACATCCGCCTTGCCGACGTCGCCGAGCAGTCGATCCTCAACCCACTCGATGGCCGCTTCAAGCGTTGGCATGATGAGCACCTTTTCGCCATCCGGTGCCAGTCCCGCCAGTTCAAGAAACTCGCGCAAATTACGGCCGTTGGGCAGGCTTTCCCGCACATTGGAGAGCAGGAGTGGTACATGGCGTTCGGCCAGAGCATCTCGCACCAGATTGAGCATGTGTGCCGCCGTCACATCCACCGACTGCACGCGCTGCAGGTCGAGGATCATATAGTCGGTCGTCGCCAGTTCCGACTCCAGCGTCAGGTAGAGCTGGTGCGTCGTTCCGAAAAACAGGCTGCCCTGCAATTCGAAAATAACGGCGGTATCGCCCAGCTGTTCGAGACGCTGCATTTCGGCCTCGGGCCGATACCAGGTCGAGGAACGCTGGCCGACAAAGCTCTTGCGACGAACGACATTGCCGCCAACCTGTTCGCGCAGAAACAGGATGATGGACAGGATAACGCCCACGGCCGATGCGGCAATCAGGCCGACAAAGAGCGCCGCGCCGACCACCGCCAGCACAACCGAGAAGTCCAGCACGGTCGAGCGCGATTCGAGGAAGCGCAGGGGATCGGTATCGATCATACGCAGACCGACAACGATCAAAACACCGCTCAGGGTCGCGATGGGAATCCAGGCGACAAAGGCCCCGAGCAGCAAGGCAACCACTAGCGATGTGGCCCCCTCGACAATCCCCGAAATCCGGGTTTTTGCACCACTGCTCAAATTGACCATGCTGGCACCCATCGTTCCTGCGCCAGGCATGCCACCAATGGTTGAAGCGACAACGTTGGCAAAGCCCTGCGCCGCCAGTTCGCGGTTCGGGTCGTGCCGGGTGCGGGTCATCTGATCGAGAATGACGCAGGTCTTGAGGGTATCGATGGAGAGCAAGGCAGCCAGCGTGATGGCGCTGCCGACCAGGCTTGCAACTTGCGAGAGCTTGAGTTCGCCGATCTGGTACCAGCGCTTGGTAATCAGTTCGACGTAACCCTCGCTGGTCGCACCAAGCTCGCCGATAACCAGGTTGTTTCCGTCCAGAGTGAGCATAGATGGATCGCTGCTGGCGATTCCGGCGTAAGTGAGGATGCCGGCCAGAATGCCGAGAATCGTTCCGGGGATCGCCTTGGTGAGCTTCGGTGCCAGGATCATGACGACTGCTGTAACGACACCAACGGCCAGACCGCGCCAATCCCAGTGCTCCGGCTTGATCAAGGCTTCAAACCAGGAAACACCGTCCGGGGCACCGGCGAACTTGGGCAATTGGCTGCCGATGATGATCAGCCCGACGCCACTGAGGTAGCCGCTGACAACGGGATAGGGAATGTACTTGATCAGTTTGCCAACGCCGAGAAAACCGATGAGGATCTGGATCAGACCCGTAAGGATGCCGAGAACGGTCATCATCAGAACGATGGAAACTGCGGGCACACCTTGCGACACCAACTGGATGGCGAAGGCGGAAAGCACGGCGGCCGCCGGGGCGCACGGGGCGCTGATCAGGCGGTCGGTCCCGCCGAAGGTGGGCGCAATGAGACCGAGGGCCGTTGCCCCGAGAATGCCGGCCAATGCGCCGAACGCGGCGTAATGGGGGTTGATCGCCGAATAGACGGTAACGCCAAAAGCGACCGCCGCCGGCAAAGCAACCAGCATGGCCGCAAACCCGCCCCAGAAATCGCCTGAATGGCGCATCCATGTCCCGGATAACTCGCGCATAGCCCCCCCGAATTCTTGATAGTCTTCTTTACAAACCGTGCTTCGCAGAAACGAAGCTAGTAGTCAATCACGGAGAAATCAACGTATAGCAACCGTCATTCCGGCGAAAGCCGGAATCTGACCGAAGGAAATGCAGAGCCAGTAGTGCACCACTGGATTCCGGGTCAAGCCCGGAATGACGGCGTTTTTTATCTACGCGTTTCAACATGACTGCCTACTAGTGTTTAATTGCGTAAGTTAACAATTGTATTTCTGAGCTGCGCGCCCTTGACTTCACGCTTTCTCCAAACGAATGGTGCCGCCGTTTTGTTGTAGTGGGTCACGAAGGTTTCGATGGCCTGTGTCAGTTTCTCGGT
>JBBQAT010000182.1:0-8164 GCA_038316625.1 Burkholderiales bacterium | reverse complement strand
CAGATTTCGAAGAAGCCTGGCGTCAATGCGGCGGATATTGCCAATGGTGTGATTGCCCGCGTTGAATCGCTCAAGGGAACAGTAATTCCCGAAGGGATTGAGGTCACGGTAACCCGCAACTACGGGGAAACGGCGACCGACAAGGCGCAGAAGCTGATTGGCAAGCTCGCTTTTGCCACCGCTTTTGTTGTTCTGCTGGTTTTCTTCGCGCTGGGACTGCGCGAGGCGCTGATTGTCGGCGTGGCGGTGTCGCTGACGCTGGCGGCCACACTTTTCGCTTCCTGGGCGTGGGGGTTCACTCTCAACCGCGTCTCGCTCTTTGCGCTGATCTTCTCGATTGGCATTCTGGTTGATGACGCTATCGTCGTCGTCGAGAACATTCACCGCTGGCAGGCGCTGCACCCTGATAAAACGCTACTGGAAATCATTCCTGGTGCCGTCGATGAAGTCGGCGGGCCGACCATCCTTGCCACCTTCACGGTAATCGCCGCCCTGCTGCCGATGGCCTTCGTCACCGGCCTGATGGGGCCGTACATGAGCCCGATCCCGATCAATTCGTCGATGGGCATGCTCATTTCACTGGCCGTAGCGTTTGTCGTGACGCCGTGGCTGGCCGTCAAGTTGATGAAGACGCATCACCATGGGGTGAGCGTAAGTCACCCTGAAGCAAAAAGCGGGAAACTTGAAAAGATCTTCCGGCGCGTACTGACACCTTTTCTTGATCCGGTCAAAGGCGGTCGGGCGCGAATGAAGCTGCTGCTGGTTGTCATCGTGCTGATTCTGGGCTCGGTGTCGCTGGCAGGTTTCAAGCTGGTAGTGCTCAAGATGCTGCCTTTCGACAATAAGAGCGAGTTCCAGATCATTCTCGACATGCCGGTGGGCACGCCGTTGGAAGAGACCGCACGGGTCCTGCACGAGATTGGCGCTGAAGTTGCCAAGGTGCCGGAAGTGGTGAACTACCAAGCCTACGCCGGGACTGCCAGCCCGATCAATTTCAACGGTCTGGTGCGTCAATACTACCTGCGCGCCGCTCCTGAATCGGGCGACATTCAGGTCAATCTGGCCGATAAGCATCAGCGTTCACGCAAGAGTCATGAGATCGCCGGTTCGGTGCGCGAGGCCGTCGAAGCTATCGGGCGCAAGGCCGGAGGCAACGCCAAGGTGGTTGAAGTGCCGCCCGGTCCCCCCGTGATGTCGCCGATTGTTGCCGAGGTCTACGGTCCGGATTACAAGGGCCAAATAGGGGTGGCCAAGGGCGTGCGCAAAGTACTCGAAAACACGCCTGACCTCGTGGCGATTGACGATTCAGTGCAGGCCGATGCCAACAAGACCGTTCTGCATGTGCTGCAAAGCAAGGCGGCGTTGCTTGGCGTGGCGCAGAGCGATATCGTCGACGTGGTGCGCATGGGTCTAGCCGGCGAGGACGTGACGCCAGTGCACAACGCCGAATCGAAGTTCGAGATTCCGGTACGTCTCATGCTGCCCGCCGAGAAACAGAGTTCGCTCGATGCCCTGCTCAAACTCAAGGTGCGTTCAAGGGAAGGTCAACTGGTACCGGTGTCCGAAGTGGTCGAGGTGCGTGAACAGCCACGCGAAAAGACGATCTTTCATAAGGATTTGCTGCCGGTCGTCTACGTTTTCGGCGATATGGCCGGCAAGCTTGATTCGCCTCTTTACGGCATGTTCAGTGCGCGTGGCGATATTGCTGGCAAGCCTTTGGAACAGGGGGGTATGCTGGGAGAATGGTTCATCAAACAACCGTCCGACCCCTATGCCGGCTTCAGCATCAAGTGGGACGGCGAGTGGCAGGTGACCTACGAAACCTTCCGCGACATGGGTATCGCTTACGGCGTTGGCCTGATCCTCATTTACCTGCTCGTGGTCGCACAATTCAAGAGTTACCTCGTGCCATTGATCATCATGGCCCCGATCCCGCTCACCATCATCGGGGTGATGCCAGGTCACGCGCTGCTTGGCAGCCAGTATACGGCGACTTCGATGATCGGCATGATCGCACTGGCTGGCATCATCGTGCGCAACTCGATCCTGCTCGTCGACTTCATCAAGCAGCAGGCTGAAAGCGGGATGGACTTTGCCGAAGCGGTCATACAGTCCGCTGCCGTGCGTGCCAAGCCTATTGCGCTGACGGGGCTGGCCGCCATGCTCGGAGCACTGTTCATTCTTGATGACCCGATCTTCAACGGGCTGGCAATCAGCTTGATCTTTGGCATCTTTGTTTCCACCGTACTGACGCTGGTGGTGATTCCGGTGCTTTATTACGCCGCATTCAAAAAGGAGTACACACAATGACCACCGACCGCGCTATTCGCATCATGGCGGGTGCTTTTGTTCTGATTTCACTCGCTCTTGGTGTCGAAGGCAGCCCGCTGTTCTTCTCGAAAAACTTCCTGTGGTTTACTGCCTTTGTTGGTGCCAATCTGTTTCAGAGTGGCTTTACCCGCTTCTGCCCCGCCGAGATGATCATGGTCAAGCTGGGAATGAAACAAGGTGGTGGCACGTCCTGCAGCAAATAGATAAATCGCCTGCTCGCGCTAAATCATTTCCAGCGGCACGGCGCGACGTGGCGGCGAAAAGAGGGCATCAAGTCTGGTCATTGCTTCCGGATTGAGTGCGCACTCAAGCGCGCTATGGTTTTCCTCAACATGCAAGACGTTTGAGGATTGGGGTATGGCGATCACGTTGTGTCGCGACAGGACCCAAGCCAGAGCAATTTGCGCTGGGGATTTGCCAATTTCCACCGCCAGTTTCTTCAGGCGTGGAAACTGCAATAACCTTGCTTGTTCGACAGGAGAATAGGCCATTACCGGAATTTGATGCTCGGTACACCAGGGCAGCAGATCCCACTCGCTGCCCCGTCGAGCCAGGTTGTAGAGGACCTGGTTGGTCGCCACGCGATTGCCGCCGGGCGTTGCATGCAACTCGGCCATCTCCGCCCGGTCCAGATTGCTGACGCCCCAGTGCCGAATCTTTCCTTCGCGTTGCAGGCGTTCGAAGGCTCCAACGGTTTCGGCGAAGGGCACGCTTCCCCGCCAGTGGAGCAGGTACAGGTCGATACGATCCGTGCCAAGGCGCGCGAGACTTCGCTCGCAGGCCGCTATCGTGCCTTTCTCCGTTGCATTGTGTGGACAGATTTTGCTGACCAGAAAGACATTCTCCCGGCGTCCAACAATGGCTTCGCCGACCAGCTTTTCGGCGGCTCCATCGCCATACATCTCAGCCGTATCGATCAGATTCATCCCCAGGTCAATGCCGCGCTGCAGGCACCGGATTTCCTCAGTGCGCCGAGAAGGGCGGTCGCCCATGTTCCAGGTTCCCATACCCAGCGCCGGGATTTGTTCGTCGGTTGGAAGTTTCGCGAATTTCATCGTGATTATGAGCCGCTGTTGCCCTCTTGACCTCTTAAGGTCACTGCCTGCTATTGCCACGGGGGCGCAAGGGATCAAGCAGCGACGACAAGCCGTTGTGATCGAGTTCGTGCATCAGTGCGAGAAGTTGCCCCAGCTTCCCCGGTGGGAAACCTTCGCGTGCAAACCAGTTGAGGTAGTTGCCGGGGAGGTCGGCGATGAGACGACCCTTGTACTTGCCAAAGGGCATGACGATCATGACGAGACTTCGGAGATTATCAGCTTCCACAAATTCTTCGCCAAGCAGCGTATTCTTCTTACTTCTTGTTGCCAAGTTCCCTTGCATAGCGCATTACATCGGCCTCCAGAACATTGGTATCAGTGCCGTAGCAGCCAACCATCTGGATTTCTTCGATAACCGGTGCTCCGCTCTGTTCATCGCTTGATGATTGGCTCGCACCGAAGTGTTTAGCCTTCCATCGTGCCAGCATAAGCTCTTGGTCTGTCAGTCCTGTTTTGACGTCTGCCGGGATTTCCGCACCAAACTCGATCAGAACCTTGATGACCTCAGTTCTACCACCTCGTAGCGCCATGGATAGCGGCGAGGTTGGTTCCATGTTGTTCGCGAAATTGACCTTTGCGCCGCGGATGGCGAGCTCACGTACGATCTCGGCGTGGCCCATAAAACAGGCCATGGCCAATGGAAGCCCTGGGTCGCCTTGACCATCGTGCAGTTCGAGTGCGGCTCCGGCATTGAGGGCGGCGACGACTTCAGAAAGAAGACCTGTGCGGATCGCTTTGATCAGATCAACAGGTTGGCTCACGACAAATCTCCAATGGGAACAGAAACACTATAACGATATTATCAGTTGGTTCTATTGCAAAAGACAATGATTACCAACGACGGTTCATCCTGATTGAACGATATACGCCAAATCCGGCTATTTCTCAACGTAGCTAAGCGCAAGAGCTTCGGCGATTTTGATGCCATCAATGCCAGCCGAGAGGATACCACCAGCGTAGCCCGCACCTTCACCTGCCGGATAGAGGCCTTTGACGTTCACGCTCTGACAGTCCTCGCCGCGCGTGATGCGCAGCGGTGAAGAGGTGCGCGTTTCAACGCCGGTGAGTATCGCGTCGGGCAGGTCGAAACCTCTGATTTGGCATCCGAACGCGGGCAGCGCTTCACGTATCGCCGTGATGGCGAAGTTCGGGAGTGCGGTGGACAGGTCAGTCAGATGTACGCCGGGCTGATACGAGGGAATGACCCCGCCGAGACGGGTTGAGGGGCGTCCGGCCAGAAAGTCGCCGACGAGTTGCACCGGTGCATCGTACGTACTACCGCCCAGTTCAAAAGCCCTCCCTTCTAGTTTGCGCTGGAAGGCTATCCCGGCCAGCGGATCATTTGTGCTGCCGGAAAAATCCTCGGGTGAGACATTAACGACGATACCGGCGTTGGCGTTGCGTTCGGCCCGTGAATACTGGCTCATGCCGTTGGTCACCACACAGTTGGGCTCCGAGGTGGCGGCAACTACTTGGCCCCCGGGGCACATACAGAAGCTGTAAACAGCCCGGCCATTGGCGGCGTGGTGTATCAGCTTGTAGTCTGCGGCACCAAGCAATGGGTTGCCGGCGTTCGGGCCCAGGCGCGCCTTGTCGATCAGCGATTGCGGGTGTTCGATGCGAAAGCCCACTGAGAAGGGCTTGGCCTCCATAAAGACGCCCTTGGCGTGCAGCATCTCGAACGTATCGCGGGCGCTGTGGCCGAGTGCGAGTATGACGTGGTCGGCGGGTATTTCTTCGCCGTTGGACAGCGTTATGCCACGAACACGGCCCTGCTCGATGTGCAGGCAGGTGACGCGGCTCTGGAAACGAATTTCGCCGCCGAGTGACTCAATTTCGCGGCGCATGTGTTCGACCATGCTGACTAACCGGAAAGTGCCGATGTGCGGCTTGGCGACGTAAAGGATTTCTTCCGGTGCGCCGGCCTTGACGAACTCGGTCAGCACCTTGCGCCCGAGGTGGCGCGGGTCTTTGACCTGACTGTAGAGTTTGCCATCCGAAAAGGTCCCGGCACCACCCTCGCCAAACTGCACATTCGATTCCGGATCGAGAACGTTATTACGCCACAGGCCCCACGTATCCTTGGTGCGCTCGCGTACGGCCTTGCCACGTTCCAGCACGATCGGCCGAAAGCCCATCTGTGCCAGTATCAGTGCCGCAAAGATGCCAGCCGGACCGAAGCCGACAATCACAGGGCGTTGGGGAAGAGTGGCCTGCGCATGCGCCACAAAGTGGTAGCTCGTATCCGGCGTTGGCGCAATTTTTGGATCGTTGGAAAATTGCGCAATCACGGTCTCTTCATCGTTGATCTCAAGGTCGACGGTGTAGATGAACATCAGCGCCGATTTCTTGCGCGCGTCATGGCTGCGCTTGAAGATCACAAGTTTTCGGATCGCCGTTTCCGGGATTCTCAGGCGCGCTGCGACGGCGCTGGGCAGGGCCTCCGGCGGATGTTCGAGCGGGAGGCGGAGTTCGGTGATGCGGATCATGGCGTCGCTTCTTGTTGCCCGTAACCCGCGAACTTATTCAGCACCGTCGCCATTTCCTCATCACTGAGCAGCACCGGCTGGCCCAACTGGCAGGCGCGCCAATACTGCTCGCACAAGTTTTCGAGTTCGATGCCAAGGTCCAACGTCTGACTGAGCGAGTGGCCGAAGACGAGCATGCCGTGGTTGGCCAGCAGACAGGCATTTCGTTCTTTCATGGCTATCAGCGCAACGTCGGACAAGGCTTGTGTGCCAAAAGTGGCGTAGCCGGAGCAGCGCAGCGTGGTTCCGCCAAAACGGGCGATGATGTAGTGGAAGGACGGTATTTCGCGGCGTAAGCACGCTAGGCTGGTGGCGAATGGTGAATGCGCGTGCAGGATGGCACCGGCTTCCGGGCGGGTGGCGTAGATGTCGCGATGAAAACGCCATTCGGTGGACGGTTTGCAGCGGCCAGCGTGCGAACCGTCCAAGCGCATGAACACAATGTCTGCCGCTTCCAGTGTATCGTAGGCCATGCTGGTCGGCGTGATCAGAAAGCCCGGCTCGCCTCCTTCTTCGGTGCGCACGCTGAGATTACCGGAGGTGCATTTGTTGAGTCCTGCGGCCACCATGCACTGAGCGGTGGCGATTAGTTTTTGGCGAAGTTCAGTCATGTTGACTTTCCGGGTAGTGGGCGCGCAGCCCCTGGGTTGTCGCCGGGCAACTGCCGCGCTCTGTGATGATGGCGGTAACGAAGCGTGCAGGCGTTACGTCAAAGGCCGGATTGCTTACTGCCTCATCGGCCCGGATCTGGCGTACAGAAGCGGTTTGCTGTGTTGTGTCGATTCCATGCGCGACGCGAATTTCGTCACCGTCGCGCTCTTCGATGGGAATCAGCACGCCGCTCGCGCAAGCGAAATCGATGGTCGAACGCGGCGCTGCGACGTAAAAAGGTATCCCCGCTTCACGTGCAGCGAGCGCCTTCATATAGGTGCCGACCTTGTTGGCAGCATCGCCGTTGGCCGCAATCCGGTCAGCACCGACAATAAGGGCATCGACATCGCCGTTCATCATCAACAGACCGGCGGCGTTATCGGCAATGATCGTGTGTGGAACCCCGTGCTGTTTGAGTTCCCACGCCGTTAGTAATCCCTGGTTGCGCGGCCGGGTTTCGGAAACCCAGACGTGGACGTCGATTCCGGTATCAAAAGCCGCGTAGACCGGCGCAAGTGCCGTGCCGTAATCGACGGTGGCCAGCCAGCCAGCGTTGCAGTGGGTCATGATGTTCAGACGACTGTTCTTCTTGGCTAGCGGGTGGAGGAGTTCCAATCCGTACTCGCCAATGCGACGGCAGTGCGCAACATCCTCTTCGGCAATGACACCGGCTTCCAGCCAGGCAGCTTGCGCACGCTGCGCCGGGGCCAGCACTGCGAGGCGGGCCTGCATACGCATCAGCGCCCAGCACAGATTGACAGCGGTTGGGCGCGTAGCCGCAAGTGCCGCGATGGTGTTGGTAAGCGTAGCATCGTCGGCATTGCGAACCATAGCCAGCGCAAGCCCGTAAGCTGCAGCGACACCAATCAGCGGCGCGCCGCGAACCTGCATGCTGCGAATGGCATGGGCCGCATCCTCGGGCGTTGTCAAACGCAAAATGCGCAAGTCGTGTGGAAGGGCCGTCTGATCGATGATTTCAACGGAACAGGCATCACGCGACGGGCGGATGGTCCGGGTGGGAATGTCGTTGATTTTCATAGGCCGTATTTTACTGCTGGCTTGGGGTGGCAACGCGACCTATACGGAAATGCTGGTGTTTACAGTTCGCTTGTCCGAGGCCTGGTAACGACTTCGGGCTATTCCTTACGTCCATCTTGTGTTGCCGAAAGGGGGGGGCGTCGATGTCGTTTTACAACTGTGTAAGTTATTGTTTGCTCGGTTTATATTAGCTTGGCCGGATTGAGTTTGAGCCACCCCACCAGAGGCAATGCAGATTGCTGGCCGGGTCAATTTCAAGCATGTTTTGGCTGTTTCAAGAGCGCCGTCAGATCATGCGCGGTTATCATCGCGTCAATCAATTGTTCAGAAAATTCAAATTTAGTAGACATCGCTGAAAATGTCGGTATAATTTGCCCCTCGTTGCTGAGGCGGCGAAACATTTTGCAGAAGAATCAAAGGGTTGCGTTGTTTTAGGCGGCTGAGGCGGTTTAAAAAAGATTCTGAAAAGGGTTGACGTAATCGAAAGCGACTGTATAATGCGCCCCTTCGCTGCTAACG
>JBBQAT010000181.1:0-8170 GCA_038316625.1 Burkholderiales bacterium | reverse complement strand
CAGTGCGGCAACCATTGGAGCTGTCGGTACGCCGATCAACGTATCAACGGATGTCGGCAGCTCCGGGACCCTCACCTTCTGGTACAAGCCACCCAGCGCCGCTGCTTGGGGCGGGGCAACCGCCGTACCGGCGATGCTTTTCGATGCGACGACTGCCGCCAATGAGTATTTCTATCTGACCAAGACGATGAGCGGAACGACACCGCAGTTGCGCTTTGTCGTTCGTGACAGTCTGGGGAACAGCCGCGTGGCGACAGCGCCAGCGCCGGCGCTGAATGCCAACGGGTCAATACATATCGGTCTGACATGGAGTTTCAATCCGCTGGCGGCGGCCAATTCAGACTTTCTGCGTATTTACGTCAACGGTGTGCGGGCGGTGGAAACAGTGTTCACCACCAACGCCGGAATTTCGGCCAGTCTCGGGACGCTGCATATCGGCGACAATCGCAGTGCGTTTGTCGAGAACGCGGCATATGGCAATTCGGCCAATGGCGTGATTGACGAATTTCGCGCCTACAACTTTGCCGGAGCGTTGGCCCTCATCCTGCGCGACATGAATCAGGCTAATGGCTGCCTCGACCATTTCGCCATTCAGCATGCAGGGACCGGTTTTACCTGCAATCCAACCCAAGTGACGATACAGGCGCACACCGGCGCGCACGCGCAGATCGTCATGCCCAACAACACGACGATGGTTCGGCTGACCACCAGCACCGGTCTGGGCGACTGGACGCTGGTCAGCGGTTACGGGGTTTTGAACAACGGCACGGCTAATGACGGTCAGGCAAGTTATCTTTTCAACGGCGAGTATCAAGCGGTGTTCGGCCTGACGTACACCAATGCCGGCACGGTCAATATCAACGTTACCGACGGGCAGACCGTAGAGGCGATTGGTGAAGACCCCAATCTGGTGGTGTCAACGTGCACGATTTCGGCCTTCAATGCTTGCGAGAAAACGGCACCGCAGTGTGTTCCGCAACAACCGCCGGTGAATAAGTATGACCACCTGTTCACCAAACTCGCCAGCACCGCCTTCGATCTCGATTTTGTGGCCTTGCAAGGCGATGGAACGCTGGATACCGGCTTCAACGGGCAGGTCATTGTCAGCTTGCAGGCCAATCTCTCTAGTGTGGCGGTCAATCCGTCGACCAATTGCCCGACAGCCGCTTCGACCGCAACGGCCCCGCTAGGAACGCTGACCTTTGTTAATGGACGGGCGACGAAAAACGTCGTGGCCACCGCCTTCAGCAGCGTCGCTCCGAACTACAGCGCCTACAAGGACGTGCGGGTGAATTTCGCCTGCGATGCGGCTAACTGCACACGGGTAATCAATGTCTGCTCGACCGATAACTTTACGGTTCGACCGCAGGGTCTGACGCTTGCCGTGACGACTAGTGGCGGGACGGCGCTGACCAATCCGTCGTTCTCAACTGGCACGCCGAAGCTGATGGCTGGTTCGGATTTCCTGATCAAGGCGACTGGCGTGCCGGGTTACAACGGCACGCCGACCATCCTGCGCACGGTGGCGGCACAAACGGTGGTCTCACATCTCTTGGCAACCGATTACGTGGGCAATCTGCGCGACGCTTCGGGCAGCAACACCATTTCCCTCGGTTCGGCGACCGTAGCTAGCGGCCTCGCGACGGGAACGGTGCAATACCACGATTACGGGCAGTTCCGTCTCAAGGCCGGTGCCGTGCTCGACAGCAGTTTTGCGGCCAATGACGGGACGAATGGCGATTGTGTCGTCGGCAGTACGTCGAATACGGCCAGCGGCGGCAAGTTCGGCTGCGATGTGGCGAATCAGGCGGATACGGGGTTGTTCGGCCGATTCTTCCCAAGCCATTTTGCTGCCTCGGGAACGCTGACGCCTGCGTGCTTGGGTGGCAACACCAACTATTTCGGCCAGCCATTTACGCTGACCTATTCCGTCGCCGCCATGAGTTTCCCGAATCCACAACTCGCCGACGCGGCGGTGATGACGCGCTATGGTGCGGGGACGGTCAGCGTGGGTCTTTACGACGGGACGGCCGCTGCGGATCTGTCAGGGAATATCGCGCCATCGCCAAACACCGGCGCATGGACTAACGGCATCTTTGCCCCGACGGCCACCAGCGACGCCTACACGCGCGGGGCGACTCCGGGCGCGCCGGTCAATACAGGCTATGTCGCAATCCGAGCAACGGATGTGGATGGAGCAGTGATCGGGCGTGCAACGGCGGCCCAGGTAACCGTCGGCGATACCGATTTCAAGACCGGAACGCCGGTTTGTGCTTCGGGATGTACGCACAAGAAGGTGGCGGGCGTACCAACCAGCTTCCGCTATGGCCGCCTGTGGTTGGGCAATGCCTACGGTTCGGAGCTTCTCAATCTGACCCTGCCGTATGAAACCCAGTTCTGGAACGGCTTTGCCTTCGTCCGGAATATGCTCGATACGTGCACCGCGTTGAACAGCGCGAATTTCGGCATCGGCAATTTTCAGGGAACACTCAGCGCCACCAGCCTGCCCGTCGCGTCCATTACGGCGGGACCGTTTGCCACGGGTGCCGGTTCGATCATTCTTGCCGCACCGAATGTGGCGGGTAGCGCGGACCTCGTTGTCCGGCTCAATCCGACGCTCGGCATGTGCCCGGCCTGGGCCCCCGCTTATCCGGCTGGAGCGCCGACCAGCGCCGACTATCTGCGCGGCAGGTGGTGCGGTGCGAGCTATGACAAGGACCCTGTGGCGCGAGCGACCTTTGGCCTCAGCCGATCCGGTCGGCAGATCTACCTGAGAGAGGGCTATTGAGATCGCCATGAAAGCGCGCGGCTTTACTCTGGTTGAGTTGATCACGGTGATGGTGGTCATCGGCATTCTGGCGGTGGCAGCATTGCCGCGCTTCTTCGACCAGAATGTCTTCGAGGCCCGCGGATTCCTTGACGAGACGAGAGCCCTGCTCAGTTTCGCGCAAAAGACGGCGGTGGCCCAGCGGCGAACGGTGTGCGTCGCGCTGGGTGCGGGCGGCGTGGCGCTGACGATCGCCAACCTGCCCAATGTCAATGTCTGCAATACGGTGTTGGTGCTTCCGAGTGTTCCACGCGGCGGTGCGGGGCTGGTGCCTTCGGTGGCCGCATTCCAGTTTCGCAGCACGGGGGCGACCGATCAGGCTGCCAACATAGTAATCAATGTAACCGGCGCGACGGCGACCATCACCGTTGATCCGACGACCGGTCATGTTCGCTAAGTTACCCCCTCATCGTTCGGTACAGCGCGGCGTGACGCTGATCGAGCTGATCGTTTTCATCATCATCATCAGCGTTGGCCTCGTCGGCATTCTTGGCGTGATGAACGCGACGACGCGGGCGAGCGCCGACCCGCTGGTGCGCAAACAGGCCATGGCGATGGCCGAGGCGGTTCTGGATGAGGTCCTGTCGAAAAACTATTGGGATCCCGATTTGGTTCCACCAAGCGGTGCCGTGTCGCGGGAAGCTTCGCGTGCTTTGTACGACGACATTGCCGACTATGACGGGGAGACCATTGCCGGAGATGTCACTTTGGGCTCCGATGAAATTGCAGCGCTTGCTGCTTATACGGCGACAATTACAGTGGCCGCTGAAGCACCGATCAGTGGTGTCACCATGCGGCGGATTGCCGTGACCGTGACGGGCGGGAACGAGACGGTCACGCTCTTTGGCTATCGCGCGGCGAACCTTAGACCATGATTGATTCCCGCTCTCCTGCCAATGCCCATGGCTTCACGCTGGTCGAGGCGATCGTGGCGATCGTTATCACCGGCATCATTGCCGGCATGGTCGCCGTCTTCATCCGCGCTCCGGTCGATGGCTACATGGACGCGCAGCGCCGGGCGGCCCTGACCGATATTGCTGATACGGCGGTGCGGCGCATGGCGCGCGATATCCGCCTGGCCTTGCCGAACAGCGTGCGCATGTCGGCGGACGCCTCCGGAACCTGCATCGAATTCATCCCGACGAAAATCGGTGCGCGTTATCGCGCTGAGGCTGAGGGCGTGGCGGGGGCCGGCGATTTGCTCGACTTTACGGTTGTGGATGGGGCGTTCGACATGTTATGGACAAACAACACACTTCCCCCCGACAGCCGCATCGCGGCGGGCGATGTGGTGGTCGTGTACAACGATGGCAGCGTCGGCGGCAATGCCTATACCGGAAGCAACGCCATTCAGGTGGCTGCTGTGGCCGAGCCGGGTGGGACGGCAGGCACGACGGCGATTACCCTTGTCACTGCTGCCGCAGTTGGTCCGTTCAATCGCAAGCAGTTACCCCTGGCGTCGCCGGACAGTCGTTTTCAGGTGATCCCGGCAGGAATACATGTGGTTTCATACAACTGCATCGGTGGCACGCTCACCCGCAACACACGGGCACTGGCAGGAGCGTGGGCGCAGCCGGCGAATTGCGCGGCGATGGTGGCCGGGGCGGCCACCGCGACACTGGCTACCAATCTCGGCGCTAATCCCGGTGCCTGTAGCCTGAGGTACGATCCGCCGGGTGTCACAACCGCGCTCAGCCGTTTTGGCATTGTGTCGATGTCGATGGGAATTGCGGCCAACGGTGAAACAGTGAATCTCTATCACCAGGTTCACGTGGATAACACGCCATGAGGAAAATCAGCGCATCCCAGGGCGGTTTCGCCATCGTGTCGGCAATTTTCCTGCTTGTCGCTCTGGCGGCGCTAGGCGCTTTCATGGTGACTTTCTCGAATACGCAGCATCTGACCTCGGCGCAGGACGTGCAGGGTTCGCGCGCCTACTGGGCGGCCAAGGGCGGCATCCAGTGGGCGGCGGGGAGTATTGTTGCTAACGGAGTTTGCCCCGGTGCCGCGCCGGCATTTCTGGATGGTTTTGCAGTCGTGGTGACCTGTACGGCCAATGATTATGTCGAAGGGGTGACCAACAGAAGAATCTTCTGGGTGACGTCCACCGCTTCGGCGGGTGGCACCGTCGGAACAACGTCCTACGTTGAGCGGCAGGTTCAAGCCTCAATCCATTGCGACCGGTCGGCGGGAGTCTGCGGGACGTGAAGCTTCAACGCATTGCGTGAGAGAGAAACGAGGGGTTTTGGCAAAAAACCCTTGTTATTTAGTGGCTTAATAGGTATCTTTAAACGAAAATGTAAACAAGGCGGTTGAATGCTTCCGTTTCTATCCGTACAACGCAAACCAGGCTGGCTGGCGCTGCTTCCGCAGGGTGGCCGGCTGACGCTGGCACACGTTGTTCGCGACGCAGGTTCGCGGCCGGAAGTTCGGTTGCTGGATAGTTTCGCGTTAGAGAAAAGCGAGGCTGAAGCCTTGATTCGCCTTCGTACCGCGCGTCAGCTCAAGTCCTACGCCTGTACGACCCTGCTGGGCGACTCGGAGTACAACCTCACGCAACTCGATGCGCCGGCCGTTCCTGTGGAGGAACGCAAGGAAGCATTGCGCTGGGCGATCAAGGAAATGGTGAGCTATCCGGTTGAAAGTGCGTGCATTGACGTTCTCGATATCCCGAGTGTCGGAATGCCGCCGGGACGTTCGGCGGGAGTGATGGTCGTGTCGGCCTCCGAAAAGGCCGTGTTGGCGCGGGTGGCTGCGTTCGAGGCGGCAAAGATTCCGCTGGCAGTGGTGGATATCCCCGAACTCGCCCAGCGCAATGTGGCCGCCTTGCTGGAAGACGAGAACCGGGGGCTGGCTTTCTTGCGTATCGACGAGAGCGGCATGATGCTGACGCTGACCTTTCATGGTGAGCTGATCGCCGTGCGGCGCGGCGAGACCAGCACGCTTCAGTTGAACGGGAGCGATGCCGATCAGCGTGCGCGGGTCAAGGAGCGGCTGGTGCTTGAGCTTCAGCGTAGCCTGGACAATTTCGACCGCCAGTACAGCCATATTCCGATTTCCAAGGTGGTTCTGGCGTGTTACCCGGACGTCGAGAACTTGGCTATTGAGCTGGGCGAAAATACCTACGTGCCGGTGAAAGCCATGGATCTTTCCTCCGTGCTGCATTTTCCTTCCGTCCCCGAGTTGAAAAATCCCCAGTTTCAGGCAAAGAATCTATTGGCTATCGGTGCAGCGCTACGCTTTGACGAGGTGTCCGCGTGAGCCAGCAGATCAATCTTTACGAAGCCCGCCTGCGGCCGCGCCATGAGCTGGCGACAGCGCGCAATCTCGGGATTTGTGCGTTGTTTCTGCTGATCTTGATGACCGGTCTGGCGTTGTGGACGCGGGCTGACGCTGATCAGAAGAGCGAAGCGGCCGCCACGGTCAGGAAACAGCAGGGCGAAGAGCAGGAAAAGCTGGTCGCGCTGAGCAAGATGATGGCCGAACGCAAGGTGTCGCCCGCATTGACCACCGAGATCGAGGTTGCCAAGGCGATGCTGGCGGCGCGCAAGGAGGTCATGGATGTTCTGGATTCGGGCAAGCTGGGCAATTCCACGGGCTTCTCTGCCTTCATGTCAGGTTTTGCGCGGCAGGCGCAAAACGATTTGTGGCTGACCGGCTTTTCGGTCATTCAGGGCGGGGAAGAGATCGAAATTCGCGGGCGCTTGCTTGATCCGGCCCGTTTGCCGGCTTATGTGCAGCGTTTGAGCAGTGAGTCTGTGTTCAAGGGGCGTCGTTTCGCCGCGCTGGAGATGCGCGATGTCGCGCCCGATGCGCAAAAAGTGGAACCGCCAATCGCCGCCAAGCCTTCGAATGCAGGCCTCCAACCACCGTTAAAACTGCCGCGTTATGCTGAGTTTGTGTTGCGCTCGGAAAATGCGGGTGGAACCGATGCGCTCTCGCGAAGCGGGGTGAAGCCATGAAGAATCAATGGCACAAATTGGCTGCGCGCTATGACGCGTTGCAATTGCGTGAGCGCTGGCTGGTCGCGGCAGCGGTGCTTGGCGGGATTGTCCTGATCGCTTATAGCCTGTTCGTGGAGCCGGCGCTGCAACGTGCGCAACTGGCTGAACGCAGCGTGGCAGAGTCTCGCGTGCAGATTTCCACTACCCAGGCGCAGAGTGTCGCCCTGCAGTCGTCGAGCCCAGACCCCGATGTCGTTGCGCATGCCGAACTTGACGGTCTGCGGAAACAATTGAGCGAACTCGCTGGCCGTCTGGAAGTCATGGAGAATTCGCTGGTGCCACCGCAGCGAATGGCCGGCTTGCTGGAGGAAGTGATCGGGCGCAAGACGGGGTTGCGTCTGCTGGCCCTGAAGACCCTGCCGGTCGCTCCCTTGCCGGAGAAAAGTGCGGGGCCGGAAGCGGTGGCTAAGAACGTCGATAAACCGGTGAGCCCATCTTCCGGGCTGTTCAAGCATGGCGTCGAGATCAAACTGGAGGGCAGCTACCAGGAATTGTCGGCTTACCTGGAACGTCTGGAACAGTCAAAACTGAAGCTGCTGTGGAGCAGCGTCGCACTGTCTGCCGATGATCATCCGAAACTGGTGCTGACGCTGACCGTATTTACCTTGAGTCTGGATCGAGCATGGCTGATCGTTTGATGCCCGTTTGTCGCGTGCTTATTCCCTTGCTGCTTAGCGTGGCAATGTTGAGCGCGCAGGCGCAGGGGGCGCTTTCCGACCCGACCCGGCCGCCTGCCGGACTGTCGGCACCGACGCTTGATGCCGTAGCGGAAACCGGGCCCGTGTTACAGTCGGTCGTAATTCCGAAGAAGGGCAAGCCAGTTGCTGTTATTGGCGGCAAACAGGTCAGGCTGGGCGAACTGTATGGGGAAAGTCGCCTGATCAAACTGACTGAAAAAGAAGCCATTCTGGAAGGTGCCGCCGGAATCGAGCACCTGATGCTGACGCCGGGCATTGAGAAAACCAACATCATTACGAAATCGCCTGCCGCCAGACGTGTGCAGAGTGGGGGTAAACCATGAAGTTCAGATTGATTCTGTTGGCCGCGATGATGCCGCTGCTAGTCGCCGGTTGTGCCACGCACCAGAAGGCACCGGGCGGGACCTTCGACCGCATCGGGCAGGAAATGCAGGGCGCAGTGGCGGCCAAGCCGAAAAGTCTGGATGACGCGCTAAGTCAGGCGATGCTGCCGCCCATGCAGCTTGATCTGCCGGATTCGGCAAAAAGTGTCGAGCCTAAGTTTGATCTGGCGGTGAGCAACGCGCCAGCGACCCAGGTGTTCATGGCACTGGTCAGTGGGACGCGTTACAGCATGCTGGTGGCACCTGAAGTGGCGGGCA
>JBBQAT010000180.1:0-8188 GCA_038316625.1 Burkholderiales bacterium | reverse complement strand
GTGCTGTTCGGCGTAACCGGCGACCTCGTTTACAAGAAAATTTTCCCGGCCCTCTATGCGATGGCCAAACGCGGCCAGCTCGATGTTCCCGTTGTCGGCGTCGCCTCGTCAAAGTGGGATGCGGCGCAACTGCACGAACGGGCAACGAACAGCATCAAGGAATACGGCGGAATCGACGACCCGCAGGCCTTGCGCCACCTGCTCTCGAAGCTCAGCTACGTGAGCGGAAACTACAGCGAACCGGGTACTTTCGAAACACTCAAGCGCGCGCTGGGAGAAGCCAAACGTCCGGCGCACTATCTGGCCATCCCGCCGGCCATGTTCGAAACGATGATCCAGGGGCTCGGCGCTTCGGGCCTGGCAGCGAACGCGCGAGTCATCGTCGAAAAACCGTTCGGCCGCGATCTGGCGTCAGCCTGCGAGCTCAACCGCATCGCCTTGTCAGCCTTCCCGGAAGATTCGATCTTCCGCATCGATCACTACCTGGGCAAGGAAGCGATCATGAACATCCTCTATTTTCGCTTCGCCAACTCGTTCCTGGAGCCGATCTGGAACCGCAATTACGTCGCCAGCGTCCAGATCACCCTGTCCGAAAAATTCGGCGTGGAGAGCCGTGGCAAATTTTACGAGACGGCCGGTTGCCTGCGCGACGTGATCCAGAACCACATCTTCCAGATCGTCGCCCTGCTGGCCATGGAACCTCCAGCCTACCGGGGTTACGGTGCCGTGCATGGCAAAACCGCCGATGTCTTCCGGGCCATGCGCCCCCTGAAGCCGGCCGACATGGTTCGCGGTCAATACGCCGGTTACCGGGAAGAAGCCGGCGTCGACCCGAACTCCGACGTCGAGACCTTCTGTGCCCTGCGCCTTTTCATCGACTCCTGGCGTTGGGAAGGCGTGCCTTGGTACGTCCGTTCCGGCAAGTTCCTTGCAGAGACGGCCGCCGAGGTGATCATTCAGCTGAAACCGCCCCCACAACGGCTATTCGCCGATTCAGCGCCAGTGGACGGAAAGGCCAACTACCTCCGTTTCCGCCTTTCACCCAGTTCGGCCGTCGCCCTCGCGGCGCGCGTAAAGACCACCGGCAAAGAGTTCGTCGGCACGCAGCGTGAGCTCTATCTGGTAGACGAACATCCCGGAGAGGAAGCGCCCTACGAGCGACTTCTGGGTGATGCGTTGGTCGGCAATGGTGCCCTCTTCATCCGGCAGGACGCCGTTGAAGCGGCCTGGGCGGTCGTCGAGCCGGTTTTGAATGAGCATCCCGCTGTTCACTCCTACCCGCGCCAGAGCTGGGGGCCGGAACAGGCCGACTCACTAATTAAGGCAGATGGCTGCTGGCACAATCCCCTGCCGGACCGAGATTAAGTCTGAAGCGAGCGCAATGCCGAACTCGGTTACTCGCGAATCTCCATTGCGCTTGCCGTCTGATCGCCCACAGGCAAAAACCGTTCTCGTGAAATAGGTAATTTCTGCCAGCCCACTCAGAAAACGCATACCGACTACGAATCGGAATCGCGCAAGATTCCCTTGAGCCAGCGGCAGAACTTTTCGGCAATCTGTACGTGCCCACTCCGAGGATTGACGTAGGCGATATAGCTTGCACCCGATGCCAGAACCATGTCATCAGCCAGGACCAGAATCCCCTGCCGTAACTGATCTCTAACGAGCATTTGCGGCACAACAAGACACCCGACTCCGCCAATAGCAGCTTCGACAGCCAGGAAAAAATGGTCGTATGTTGCGGTAATCAGCAATTGGTCCGCAGAAATCCCTTTGGCAATAGCCCATGCGGACAATACGTCGGGTCGGATACTGCTCGAAATCATCGGCCATCGTTGTTTCAAATCAGCACCATGTGCCGCAGCCAGGGCGGGTGAGGCCACACAAACCAGCTTCTCCCGCACCAGTTCCCAACTCTCTGTTCCGGCCAAGGCCAAGTTTCGCGTAATCAAAACATCAAATGCATCTTGCGGATGGGGCGCGACCATCGATGTAACCAAGTCAATCTGGACACCATATTGAACTGCATACGAACTAAGGAATGGTGCAACCACTTTCATTGCAAAGCTGGGCATCGACGTACGCACAATCAGCCGGTCATGGAGACGCCCCCTTTGCGACAACTGCTGAGCAGTAAGCTCAATCGTTGATATGGCGTCTTTCAGCGCGTCATAGAGATCCTGCCCTGCCGGCGTAAACGCAACGGTTGCACCCTTGCGTTTAAAAAGCGATGTATTTGCCACGGACTCCAGTTTCGCGACCTGGCGGCTCACTCCGCTTTGGGTGATTCCCAACGCCGCTGCTGCGCGTGTGAAATTCCCATGGCGACCTATGGCAACAAACACGCGGAAAGCCGTCAAGGGAACATCAATACGATCAATCATGATTAAAAGTCATGCTTAAATGGACTATATGAGATAACGGATGCTCTCGCATTAGGCAATTTAGCGCAAGATATCCCACCGAATCGCTATCATCTTCCAACACGCATCGTATCTTAATTAGTCATATAAACTGGCTCATGACCTCCTATCTACTGCTCGGCTTTGTTGTACTTATCACCCACTTTCTTGAAGGCATTACCGGCTTCGGATGCACGGTACTGGCGCTACCATTTGCCATTCTGCTGGTTGGAACCAAGCAGGCCGTTCCGGTGCTTCTATTTCTGGCGTTACTGCTCGCCATCTACATCGTGATGATCGACCGCAAACACATCGTCTGGAAAGAGTTCTTCAAGATCGTACTGTTTGTGGGCTTAGGCTTACCCGTCGGTATTTTCACTTTTGCTTATTTCGACGAGAACGTATTGCGATGGATACTTGGCATCTTCATGGTGCTGGTGGCGATCCGCGGAGGGCTTTCCAGCGTAAAGGCACTGAACGAAGACCGCTTGCCTCAATGGGTGCCTAAACTGATGCTGGTTGCCGGTGGGTTCATACACGGCGTATTCTCATCAGGAGGACCATTGGTGGTGATCTATGCTCGGAAGGCACTTCCAGACAAAACAAATTTCCGCGCGACCATCAGCATGCTCTGGCTAAGTCTGAATACGGTCATGCTGGTCCAGAACACGGTTTCGGGAAGAATGACTACAGAAATATGGGAGATTATCGGCGTCTGCCTGCCCTTCCTGTTGGTTGGAGCGATCAGTGGCAACGTGGCGCACCGCTATATCGAAGATCGCCTATTTTCGAAGATCGTCTACAGCGTCTTGCTTGTATCCGGTCTTTTTATGTTCAGATAATTGGGAGTGCTCATGGCCTTGGATGATACGACTTCACCGCCTTTTACACCGTCGCCACTCGATCCTGCGGATTGGGACGACTTCCGCAATGAGGCGCATCGCCTGCTTGACGCCTGCATTGAGCAAATGAGTGATGCTCGCAATCGCCCGTGGCGTCCTCTCGCAGACGAAGACAAGGCAGCACTTCGATTGGGCGAGGCGTCTGAAGGTGTCGATTATGCGACGCTGGCCAACGATCTCGCGCAAAAGATCATGCCGTTTCACACAGGGAATACGCATCCGCGGTTTTTCGGCTGGGTGCACGGTACCGGGTTGGCCACCGGGCTACTCTCTGAAATGGTGGCGGCGACCATGAACAGCAATTGCGGAGGGCGCGATCACGGTGCCGTGTATGTCGAACGCGAAGTCATCGACTGGTGCCGTCGCTGTTTTGGCTTTCCTGCAAGCGCAAGTGGGTTGTTGGTTGCCGGCACCTCACAGGCGACCGTTGTCGCTCTCGCGGCGGCGCGCATCAAGGCACTGGGAGCGGATTCCCGGCGACAAGGCATCCAGGGAACGTCACGGCTGGCGGCCTATGCCGTCAAGGGTGTGCACAACGCAACGATCAAGGCGCTTGAACTTCTTGGCATCGGCTCATCGGCCTTGCGAAGCATCCCGGCCAGTGACAAAGGGGGTATGGATCTGGCCTTGCTGGCGGAGGCCGTAACCAAAGACCGCGCCGCAGGAATACAACCGTTCTGTGTGATCGCTACGGCCGGATCGGTCGATCTCGGCTTGTTTGATGACATTGAGAGAATCGCTGATTTTTGTGCTCTCGAACAGATCTGGCTGCACGTGGATGGGGCTTTCGGCGCCTGGGCACGACTTGCCGAAGCACCCTGGCGGGATTTGGCTCGCGGGATTGATCGCGCAGATTCTTTAGCCTTCGATTTTCACAAATGGATGTACGTGCAGTACGACTGCGGCGCCGTGCTGATCCGCGACGAAACCGTTCACCGGCAAGCCTTTGCTGCACGGCCAGCCTATCTGGCCAAGCAGGAGCAGGGATTGGGCGGCGGTGATCCGTGGTATTGCGATTACGGCATTGATCTTTCGCGAGGGTCGCGGGCACTCAAGGTCTGGTCAGCCTTGCGTGGCTATGGAAGCGAGGCCTTGGGGCGCGCAATCACGCGTAACTGCCGCCTGGCTGCCCGGATGGGCGAACTCGTCAGCGCGACACCAGGATTCCGCCTGGCGGCACCGGTCCGACTTAACGTGTGCTGTTTTAACGTAGCGCCGTTGGATTGGGAGGAAACCGCCCAGGACGCTTTGAACGAACGGATTACCCATCTGCTACAGTTATCGGGAGATGTCGTTTTCTCGACCACAAAGATTGATGGGCGAACGGTGATCCGCATGGCCATTACCAATCACCGGACCTGCGAGGCTGATATTGATTATGCGATCTCCACCGTCGCCAAAGCGCAGAAGGCTGAAGTGGGCCGCTGAACAGGAAAACAACTGGGGATCGGCTCCGGGCAGGCATTGGAGCCACTTCTGAAATTCATTAACCGTCGGAGCGTCCAGCAATGATCGTCCCTCACCCGGAACAATGGCGCTGGCATTCCGTTCCCGATGAGCGGACGTTGCAGCAGACTGCACTAGAGGCGATCCTGAACAGTGCGGCGCAGGCCATCCGGGAGCGCGGCCAGTTTCATCTCGTGCTCGCCGGCGGAAATACGCCGCGTGAAATCTATCGCCAGTTAAGGGCTGCCCAGACTGACTGGACAGCGTGGCACCTTTATTCTGGCGACGAGCGCTGCCTGCCTGCGGATGATCCAGCGCGCAATTCGCGCATGGCCGCCGAGGTCTGGCTTGAATTCGTGCCGATTCCCCCCGTGCAGATCCATGCGATTGCGGCGGAATCGGGCGCCATTGAAGCTGCAAAAAGTTATCGCGAAACGCTGAAATCTGTCGGCGATTTCGATCTGGTATTGCTTGGACTTGGCGAAGACGGCCATACAGCCAGCCTGTTTCCCGGACATGAATGGGGAGCAACACCAGGATCACCCGACGCATTGGCAATCTTCGATGCGCCAAAGCCGCCGGCAGAACGCGTGTCGCTGAGTGCGTCGCGCCTGAGTCGAACGCGAAAAGTGATCTTTCTGGTGAGTGGCAGGAGAAAGCAAGCGGCGGTAACCGCCTGGCGTGCAGAGGAAAACATCCCGGCGCGCGCAATCATGCCACCCGCCGGTGTCGATATTTTCGCGGAGTCGGCATTGCTGTAGGGCCCGCCGATTGGCGTTCTATACAGCGTCAGGCTGGTAAGCCAATGAATACGACACTCTTCAGACACATACTTCGCAGAACGCCATTTCATGAGGTCTGCAGCGCACCTCATTAAATCCGCTACCGTCAGCTGCGCTTTCGGCGCTCCGTTGTCTTCTCGCACACCAGTTCGATCTTCCCGTCGGCATTCTGTCGCTCAAGGCGGACGGAAAATCCCCACAGATTGGCGACGTGTTCGACGACGGATTCGTGGTTTTCGCTCAAGTTGCGCCGTTGATGTACGAAGTGGCGCAGGGTCAGCGAGCGGTCGCCGCGCAGATCGACGTTCCACACCTGGATGTTCGGCTCACGGCTGCCCAGATCGTATTGTTCTGAAAGCTTGCTGCGCAAGGCTCGATAACCGAGATCGTCGTGGATGGCTTCAACCGCCAGTTTGCTGCGCGTATCGTCGTCGACCACTGAAAACAGGCGGAATTCGCGCATTAGGCGCGGCGACAAGTACTGCGCAACAAAGCTCTCGTCCTTGAAGTTCTGCATGGCGAATTCGAAGGTCTTGCGCCAGTCGGAACCGGCAATGCTCGGAAACCACTCGCGATCTTCATTGGTTGGTTGCTCGCAGATGCGGCGAATGTCTCGCCACATGGCAAACCCCAGCGCGTAAGGATTGATCCCCGAGTAATACGGGCTGTGGTACGGCGGCTGATAGACGACGTTGGTGTGCGACTGGAGAAACTCAAGCATGAAACCGTCGGACAGACGTCCCTCGTCGTAGAGCGTGTTGAGCAGCGTGTAGTGCCAGAAGCAGGCCCAGCCCTCGTTCATCACCTGCGTCTGGCGCTGCGGATAAAAATACTGGCCGATCTTGCGCACGATGCGTACCACTTCACGCTGCCAGGGTTCGAGCAGGGGCGCGTTCTTTTCAATGAAATAGAGCAGGTTTTCTTCCGGTTCTTCAGGAAAACGTACTTCCTCGCGCTGCGCCTCGGCTTCCGGGCGCGGCGGCAGGGTTCGCCACAGGTCGTTGACCTGCGCCTGCAAATACTCCTCGCGCTCCTTCTGGCGCAACGTTTCCTTTTCCAGCGATAGTTTGGGCGAGCGCTTGTAGCGGTCGACGCCGATATTGAGCAGGGCGTGACACGCGTCGAGCAAGTGTTCTACGGCCTCTTCCCCATGCCGTTCCTCACATTGCGCGATGTAGTTCCGGGCGAACACCAAGTAGTCGATGATCGCGTCGGCGCTGGTCCACTGCTTGAACAGGTGGTTGCCCTTGAAGAAGGAATTGTGCCCGTAGGCAGCGTGGGCAATGACCAGCGCCTGCATGGGCAGCGTGTTTTCGTCCATCAGATAGGCGATGCACGGGTCGGAGTTGATCACGATCTCGTAGGCCAGCCCCATCTGGCCACGCTTGTAGCGGTTTTCGGTGGCTAGGAAATGCTTGCCGAAGGACCAGTGATGGTAGTAGACGGGCATGCCGATCGAGGCATAGGCGTCCATCATCTGCTCGGCGCTGATCACTTCGAGCAGATGCGGGTAACAGTCCAACTCGTAGGCTTGGGCGACGCGACCGATCGCCTCGTCGTACTCGGCGATAGCCTCGAAACTCCACTCGGAGCCGATGGGCAGTGGGGTGACGGGTTCCTCACTCATGATGGTTCCTAGTGGGAAGTCATGTTGCAACTCGTGAATAAGCCGTCATTCCGGCGAAAGCCGGAATCCAGTGATGCACAACTAGATTCCGGGTCAAGCCCGGAATGACGAAACTTTGTATCTATCTGTTTTAGCATGACCGCTTCCTAGGCTCGCCGTTTGAACAGTTCACGGAAGACCGGATAGATGTCGGTCACGTTGCCGATGCGTTGCATGGCGAAATGGCTGCCATGCGTGGCCTGTAGTTTCTCGTACTCCGTCCACAGGTTTTGCGGTGGGCCATCGGTAATTTCGATGTAGGAAAAATACTGGCAAACTGGCAACAGCGAATTTTCAAGCAACTCACGGCAATGCGGCGAATCGTCATTCCAGTTGTCGCCGTCGGAAGCCTGCGCACCGTAGATGTTCCACGCATTGCTCGGATAGCGCTCGCTGATGATGCTATGCATCAGCACCAGCGCGCTGGAAACGACCGTACCACCGGATTCGCGCGAGGTGAAGAAATCATCCTCATCCACCTCGGACGCGACCGTATGGTGGCGAATGAAGACCACGTCGATGTGCTCGTAGTTGCGAGTCAGGAACAGGTAAAGCAGCATGAAGAAGCGCTTGGCGATGTTTTTCCGACCTTCGTCCATTGAGCCGGAAACATCGAGCAGACAGAACATCACCGCCTGCGTGCTCGGCTGCGGAACGCGGACGTGGTTGTTGTAGCACAGGTCAAAAGGATCGATAAACGGCACGGCTTCGATGCGGATGCGCAAACGAGCCATCTCGCGCCGGATACGCTCAAGTTCCGGGTCATCGTCGGCCAGCGTCTTGCGCAATTCCTCAAGCTTTGCCTCAAGCGCGCGCAGTTGGCCGCTGTAGGGTCCGCCAATGGCGATGCGCCGGCCGGCGGCACTGCGCATGGTGCGACCCAGGTTGATATTGGTCGGCACCCCGGACTGCGTGTAACCGGCGCGCACACGGCGGTACTGCTCGATGCGCGCCAGTTGGCGCTTGACCAGATTCGGCAATGCCAGTTCG
>JBBQAT010000179.1:0-8246 GCA_038316625.1 Burkholderiales bacterium | reverse complement strand
TGAAGCAGCCCAACCACAACTAATCCGTCGCTGCCTGCACAAGGCGCTCCCCCCGTATTTGCGCGCGGGAGCCCATAAAATGAAACGCATGCTCTTTAACGCGACACAGGCCGAAGAACTTCGTGTCGCCATTGTTGATGGCCAAAAACTCGTTGACCTCGACATTGAATCGGCCGCCAAGGAACAAAAGAAAAGCAATATCTACAAGGCGGTAATTACTCGCATCGAGCCCAGTCTCGAAGCCGCTTTTGTTGACTACGGCGCCGAACGCCACGGTTTCCTTCCCTTTAAGGAAATCTCCCGTAGCTATTTCCAGCCGGGCGTCGAAGCCAATCGGGCGACCATCAAGGAAGCGCTACGCGAAGGCCAGGAACTGATCGTTCAGGTCGACAAGGACGAACGTGGCAACAAAGGGGCCGCGCTCACGACCTTCGTCAGCCTGGCCGGCCGTTATCTCGTTCTGATGCCCAATAATCCGCGAGGCGGCGGTGTTTCGCGCCGTGTCGAGGGCGACGAACGCGCTGAATTGCGCGACGTGATGGACCAGTTGCAAGTGCCGCAAGGCATGAGCCTGATTGCCCGCACTGCCGCCATCGGACGCAACGAAGAAGAACTGCAGTGGGACCTTAATTACCTGATGCAATTGTGGAAGGCCATTGACGGCGCCGCAAACCAGCAAAAGGGCGCTTTCCTGATTTACCAGGAAGGCAGTCTGGTCATCCGCGCCATTCGTGACTACTTCCAGCCCGACATTGGCGAAATCCTGATTGATACCGACGACGTTTTCGAGCAAGCCAGCCAGTTCATGGCGCACGTCATGCCCGCAACCGTCAACCGCATCAAGCGCTACCGCGATGATGTGCCGCTCTTTTCGCGCTTCCAGATCGAACACCAGATCGAATCGGCCTACTCCCGACAGGTCACCCTGCCGTCGGGCGGTGCCATCGTCATCGACCACACCGAAGCGCTGGTTTCTGTTGACGTCAACTCGGGTCGTTCAACGCGCGGTGCAGACATCGAAGAAACGGCATTCAAGACGAACCTGGAAGCGGCCGAAGAAGTTGCCCGCCAGTTGCGTCTGCGCGACCTGGGTGGTCTGATCATCATTGACTTCATTGATATGGAAAGTCAGCGCAATCAGCGCGAAGTTGAAAACCGTCTGCGTGACGGTTTGCGCCTTGATCGTGCTCGTGTGCAAACAGGAAAAATCAGCCGCTTCGGCCTGATGGAACTGTCACGCCAGCGCCTGCGCCCGGCGCTAGCTGAAACAAGCTATATTCCCTGCCCGCGATGTACGGGTACCGGCCACATTCGCAGCGCGGAGTCGGCTGCATTGCACATTTTGCGCATCCTCGAAGAGGAAGCGATGAAGGACAACACCGCCGCCGTGCATACGCAAGTACCGGTCGATGTCGCGACCTTCCTGCTCAACGAGAAGCGCCCGGATATCCACGCCATCGAATTGCGGCACAAGGTCAATATCCTGTTGATCCCCAACGTTCATCTTGAGACACCGCAGCACAGTATTACCCGTCTGCGTCATGACGAGATGAATCAGGACGATGTGCAACAACCTTCCTACAAGATGGTCGATGTGCCGTCTGAAGACGCTGACAAACAGGCTTCTGCAGCGGCCGAAGCCAAAGCCCCGCGCCAAGAAGCAGCGATCAAAGGCATCACGGCGTCTCAGCCGGCCCCGATTGTTGCCGAAAAAACCAGGAACACCGAGGAAAAAGAAGATAAAGGTCTGATTGCCAAGATTCTTGGGTGGTTCCGTGGTACACCTGTAGAGCCCGTAGCAGCACCAAAACCGGAAAGAAAGCCCCGTCCACAGCGTGACGGACAACGTGATGGGCAACGCGACGGACGGCGCGGGGGGCGCAACAAACGAAGCGACGAAGAACGCGAGGTGCGTGAACCACGCCCCAGTCGCGAAGCGAATCGCGAACCACGCCCGGCTCAGCCCTCGGTACGCGACGAGAACCAAAAACCTCGCGAACCCAAGGAAGCACGCGAACCTCGTCGCCAACGTGGCGAACCACGTCCGGAACGCAAGGATCAGATGGTGATCGCACCGGTTGTCGAAGAGAAAAACGTTCCCGTAAATGTTGAAGTTACCGAAGACGGCAGTGCCGGTGGAGCACGTCGCCGTGGTCGCCGTGGTGGACGTCGTGACCGAGGTGAGCGGAATGAAAACCAGGTAGAGAATCAGGCTGGCGAAGAAGCATTGCCACTCGTTGCGACACCAGAAGCCGCAGTGTCAGTTGAAATAGCTGCGCCGCTTGCCGTCGAAGCTGCGGAACAACCGGCAACCATTGCGGCTCCAGTCAGCACTGAAGCAGAACAGACTACCGTTCCGACAGTTGAGCCGGTCGTCGCCATCGAATTGCCAGTTGAGATCAAAGCAGAGCCAATCGAGGTTAAGACGACGATGGCAGAAGTTGTGGCAGAGCCGCTTGTCGCTGTTTCACAAGAACAGCTTGAGCCGGTTAATGCAAGCGCTCAAGCCACTGTCGTTGAGCCAGTGCCGGTTCCGGTGTCGACACCCCTGGTTGACATCGAGAAGGCGATCGAGGCTAGTGGCCTTGTCATGGTCGAAACCAGTGGCGATAAAGTCAATGCCTGGCAGCCTGAAATCGTAGAAGTCGAAGTACCGCGCCCAAGACGCAAGCGTCCGACGCCCGTCAAATTGCCGGATGAACCTCTGGTAATGGTTGAAACGGCCAGGCAGGATTGAACGGTCAGACTGACGTGTAGAAAAAAAGGCGGGGCGCAATGCGCCCCGCCTTTTTTTCTCTCGCCTATTTACCTGTTTTTGACAACAAGTCAGAAGAACGCTCCTTGACTCTGTCTATCAGCCCACGACTCGCGTCCTCGACCATGTCAAGAACCAGGTCAAAGCCCTGGCCCGAGCCGTAATAGGGATCAGGCACCTCATCCACGTCAAAAGCGGTCGAATAATCCATGAACAATCCGAGCCGCCCCAAGCGCTCCGTGGAACAAATAAGTCGCAGAGACTCAAGAGCGTTTCGATCCATGGCGAGAATCATGTCAAAGTACTCGAGATCCTGTGGGACGACCTTTCGCGCACGAATACGGGAAAGATCATAGCCACGTCGAGTTGCCGCCTGCTGCGCGCGCTGATCCGGTGCTTCGCCAACGTGATATCCGTGAGTGCCTGCAGAAGCGACTTCAACCCCGCTATCGATTTTTTTTTCGTTCATCATGTGACGGAACACACCTTCTGCCGTCGGTGAACGGCAGATGTTTCCTGTGCATACAAACAACAGCCTTATCATTCGCCCGCCTTCCACTGAATTCAGTCCGGTCTGGCATAAACGCCGATAGATCCCGGGAGAAAAGACAGCCTGACAGAGATTTCGTTCAAATGCTGTCGTCGTGTTTTGCGGCCCCGAACAACTGCTCCTTGATGCGGAATAACTGGTCGCGCGTTGCAGCGGCTTTTTCGAACTCGAGGTTCCTGGCGTAATCGGTCATTTCCTTTTCCAGGCGTTTGAATTCCCGCGTCAGTTGTTTTTCGCTCATGGCTTCGTAGCTGGCCTGTTCCTGGGCAACCTTGAGTTCACGATGTGCGTTCCCTGATTCGTAAACGCCGTCGATAATGTCCTTGATGCGCTTCGTTACGCCCTTTGGGGTAATACCGTGGATTTCATTGTAGTGAATCTGTTTGTCGCGTCGCCGTCCGGTTTCACTGATAGCACGCTGCATCGAATTGGTTACACGGTCGGCGTACAGGATCGCGGTACCATTGAGATGGCGCGCTGCACGACCGATGGTCTGAATCAGCGAACGCTCCGAACGCAAAAAACCTTCTTTGTCGGCATCGAGAATCGCCACCAGCGAAACCTCGGGGATATCGAGACCTTCGCGCAGCAGGTTGATGCCGACCAAGACATCAAACTCTCCGAGACGCAAGTCACGAATGATTTCGACCCGTTCGACGGTATCGATGTCCGAGTGCAGATAGCGAACACGAACCCCGTTTTCACCCAGATAATCGGTCAGTTCTTCAGACATGCGCTTGGTCAGCGTTGTTACCAAAACCCTTTCCTCGCGCGCCAGACGCAGTCTGATTTCAGACAACAGATCATCGACCTGTGTCGAAGCCGGTCGGACGATGATCACCGGGTCGACCAAACCGGTCGGACGAACAACTTGCTCGACGACCTGCCCTTGATGCGCTTGCTCGTACTCCGAAGGTGTCGCCGAAACAAAAATGCTCTGCCGCAGCAAGGCTTCATATTCTTCGAACTTGAGCGGTCGATTATCCAGTGCCGACGGAAGACGGAACCCGTAGTTGACCAGGTTCTCCTTTCGCGAACGATCTCCTTTATACATGGCACCGACCTGTGAAATCGCAACGTGCGATTCATCGATGAACATCAAGGCATCGGCAGGCAGGTAGTCAATCAGGGTTGGTGGCGGTTCCCCGGACTGACGCCCGGACAGATAGCGCGAATAGTTTTCAATGCCTTTGCAGAAACCCAACTGGTCAAGCATTTCCAGATCAAAGCGCGTGCGTTGCTCGATGCGCTGCGCCTCAACCAAGCGGTTCTCCCGTTGAAAAAACTCAATGCGTTGGCGCAACTCATCCTTGATCGCCTCGACCGCTCGCAACACGGTGGCTCGTGGCGTGACGTAATGCGATGACGGGAATACCGTGAAGCGTGTCAGCTTTCCCTGCAGATGTCCGGTTAATGGATCAAACAGCTGAAGGCCTTCGATCTCGTCGTCGAATAGTGAAATACGGATGGCATGTTCCGCGTGCTCGGCTGGAAACACATCGATGACATCGCCGCGCACACGAAAAGTGCCGCGATGGAAATCGATTTCGTTACGCTCGTATTGCATTTCGATGAGACGTTTGATCACTTCGCGCTGTCCCATGTTGTCACCGACGCGCATGGTCAGAATCATCTTGTGGTACTCGTCGCGGTCACCGATACCATAGATACAGGAGACTGTCGCTACGATGACGCAATCACGGCGTTCCAGCAGGCTTTTGGTCGCCGAAAGCCGCATCTGCTCGATATGTTCATTGATTGCAGAATCCTTCTCAATGAACAGGTCACGCGCCGGAACGTAGGCTTCAGGCTGGTAGTAGTCGTAATAGGAAACGAAGTACTCGACCGCGTTATCCGGAAAAAACTCGCGGAACTCTGAATACAACTGTGCCGCCAGGGTCTTGTTCGGGGCCAGCACCAGCGCGGGACGCCCGGTACGGGCAATCACGTTGGCCATGGTGTAGGTTTTTCCGGAACCCGTTACCCCGAGCAGTGTTTGAAAGGACAATCCATCTTCAAGCCCGTCGATCAGCTTGGCAATCGCCTCCGGCTGATCACCAGCCGGCTGAAATGGCTGATGCAGACGAAAGGGACTCCCTTCAAAGCTTACGACCGGGGTGTTTTCTGATGATTTCAGTGAATTTTGCATGATAGAATTCTACGTTGATTCTTTGCTGTTCGCTGCCGGTTTGCTCAACCGACACGCTCCGGTGGAGACTCTCATCCGTTGATTAACATGTGGTACGAAGTGCAACGCTTAATCGCAAAGCAAGTCGAACCACACCGACCTGACAGAGTGACCTGCCCATGACCTCCTCAATTTTCGCCACCGTAGAGATGGCTCCACGCGATCCGATTCTCGGTCTGAACGAATCCTTCAACGCGGACACCCGCTCGACGAAAGTCAATCTTGGTGTCGGCGTCTATTTCGACGATAACGGCAAGATTCCGCTACTCAACGCAGTCAAGTTCGCCGAAAAAACCCGTCTGGAAGCCATGCCACCACGCGGTTATCAGCCGATCGATGGCCTGGTTGCTTATAACCAGGCTGTTCAGACACTGCTCTTCGGTAAAGATTCTCCACTGCTCGCTAGTGGCCAAGTGATTACCGCAGAAGCACTGGGCGGCACCGGTGCGCTCAAGGTTGGTGCCGATTATCTCAAACGCCTTCTGCCTACTGCCACTGTCTACATCAGCGATCCAAGCTGGGAGAACCACCGCGCCCTGTTCGAATCAGCCGGTTTCACAGTCGACTCGTATCCCTACTACGATGCAACAACTCGTGGTGTGAATTTCGACGGCATGAAAGCCACGCTGAACACCCTGCCTGCAGGGTCGATCATCGTACTGCACGCATGCTGCCATAACCCGACTGGTGCTGATCTGACGGAAGCACAATGGCGTCAAACCATTGAAGTGGTTCGCGCACGCGGGCTGATTCCTTTCATCGACATGGCCTATCAGGGTTTTGCCGATAGCATTGCTGAAGATGCGCTGGCGCTGAACCTGTTTGTTGCATCCGGGTTGCAATTCTTCGTCTCAAGTTCTTTCTCCAAGTCCTTCTCGCTCTACGGCGAGCGCGTAGGTGCCCTGTCCGTCGTCACGGCATCGAAGGATGAGTCCGCCCGCGTAATGTCACAAATCAAACGCGTTATCCGTACCAATTACTCTAACCCACCGACTCACGGTGGTGCCGTGGTTGCGGCCGTATTGTCAAATCCGGAGTTGCGCCAAATGTGGGAAGACGAACTGGCTACCATGCGTGACCGTATTCGCGCCATGCGCAGCAGCCTGGTCGAAAAGCTGAAAGCAACAGGCACGACCCAAGATTTTTCCTTCATCGCAAAACAGCGCGGCATGTTCTCCTATACCGGACTCTCCGTGGAACAGGTTGCTCGCTTGCAAAGCGAGTTCGGCGTTTATGCCGTCAGTACCGGTCGTATCTGTATTGCGGCACTGAACACCAAGAACATCGATTACGTCGCAAACGCAATTGCTGCCGTTCTCTGAACCACTCAGAACGCTTGATCGGCATAGGGGGCAGCCATGATAGCTGCGCCCCTGCCACACCACCCGGCATGCGGGTCCGCACCGGGCGGTTCGAGAAGTCGAGGTCATGAGAGCCGAGGCACCCGAAGTCGATCAAAGTAGGCGACGGTCAGCACGGTTTTCAGCAGCCGGTCACTGTTACGCCACCAGCAGTGCGAATTCGCCGCCACCCGCCGCGCCACATTCTCCGGCGCGCCAAGCGCTTTCAATTCGCGATACATGGTGGTGCCGCGTTTCCAATGCTTGAGTTGAATCGCCCGCAACCGATGACGCAACCATTCATCCAGCGTGCGCCAGATGCGTGGGGTTTGCGCCAAGCGGAAATAGGCTTTCCAACCGAGAACATAGGGACGCAGTTTCTCGACCACTTCGGCCATGCTGCGCCCTCCAGAACGACGGGTCAGCTGCCTGATCCGCTGCTTGAAGTTCGCCAGTGGCTTTGCCGCCACCTTGCACTTGATTTCCTTTTGGGGGCCAACCCAGAAGCTGAAGCCAAGGAATTTTCGACCGAATACGCTGGCGACTGCACTCTTGGTCTCATTGACCGTCAAGTGCAATTGGGCATATAGGCGTCGCAGTAAAGCCATCACCCGTTCGCCGGCCCGATGACTGCGCACATAAACGTTCGCATCATCGGCGTAGCGCACGAAGCAATGTCCCCGGCGTTCCAATTCCTTATCCACTTCATCAAGCAAGACATTGGCCAGTAACGGCGATAGGGGGCCACCTTGCGGCGTTCCCTGATGCCGTGACTGGACCACGCCATCGCTCATGATGCCGCTGTTCAAATACGCCCGAACCAGCCGGATCACGCCGGCGTCTCCAAGTCGTTTCTGTAGACGGTCAATGAGAATGTCGTGATTGACCCGATCAAAGAACTTTTCCAGATCCACATCAACCACGATTCGGCGTCCCGATTGGACGTAGGTTTGCGCGACCCGTACTGCGTCGTGCGCTCGCCGGCCCGGTCGGAAACCGAAGCTGTACTCACTAAATGTCGGGTCCAGAATCGGCTGCAGGACTTGCAGCAGGGCTTGCTGGATCAACCGATCCGTCACCGTCGGGATGCCGAGCTCGTGCTCGCTTCCGTCAGGTTTCGGGATCAGCACCCGACGTACCGGACTGGGCCGGTACGTCCCCGACAGCAATTGTGCGCGAATCCCGGGCCACGCTGTCACCAGATGACGCCCCGTCTGAATAATGTCCAGACCGTCGACGCCCGCTGCGCCTTTGTTCGCCCGCACCCGCTTGGTAAGCGCTCGGCGCTCCCACGTGGAATTACTGGGCGATCTGTTGTAGCGGGTCCTTGCGCAGCGGCAGCAGCGAATCGATCTGGTTGTTGAGGCAAGTCGGTAACTTCTCCAGAGTTTCACGCAGCCAGGCGGCAGGATC
>JBBQAT010000178.1:0-8320 GCA_038316625.1 Burkholderiales bacterium | reverse complement strand
GACCAGCATGATGCGGATGAACAGCGTCATCAGATCGATCATGCGCACGATGTTGGCAAAGGGCGAAAGGTCGGACCACAGGTGCAGTTCGGTTGCCGGCTTGCCTTCCTTGTTCTGGATTTCGTCCAGCTTGGCGTTCAGACGTTGCTGTACGGCGTTCAGCTTGTCGATGGACTTCAGGCGCACGGCGACTTCCATCACCTCCGGTTTTTCCATGCGCAACAGTTCGCGCGCATCGTTGATGTGAATGTAGCCATCGCGCCCGCCCGGGCCGGTTATACCTTCAAGAACGCCACCGACGATAAACGTCTTTCCATTGACTGAGCCGGACGCATTGGTCACCACCAGCACGACGGAATCGCCGACCTTGACCTTCATGCCACGTGCCAGCAATGTCGGGATCAGCACCTTGCCCGGTTCAACCAATGGGCCGGCCTTGTCACCTTCGTTGATGCGCTGACGCAGCGCCGGCACGGCAGCATCCTCGGCGGCAGGATCGACGCCGTTCAGGCGAATGCTGGTGTTCTCAGTAAAGTTGCTGAACATCGCACCCAGCTTGACGCGCAGTGAATACGCCGCAACATCGGGGTCGGCCTTCAATGCTGTCTCAATCTTTTCCACGGCTTTGGGTTGCAGGCTCAGGTTGAGCGGAAGGTTGTCAATCGACTGCGTATAGCCTTTGCGGTGAATCTGCAAGTGGCCGAGCATGCTGTCGGTGATCGAGCCGACCATCGTCTGCTTGAACGACCCGGCGGCCGCCACGAAGAGCAGCAATGCCATCACGCCCAGCGTGATCAGCAAGGCAGTAAGCAAGGTACGACGGCGATAGCGGAGCAGATTGCGCGCCGCGAGTTTGAATGTGGAGATCATGCGGCGGCTCCTTCCTGTTGCAGGCGACCATCTTCAAGCGTGAAAGTCAGTTCCGCTTCGTTCATGATCTTCGGGTCGTGAGTGGAGAAAATGAACGACGTGCCGAAATCGTCACGCATCGTCTTCATCAGATTGAGGATGCGGTAGGCCGTGTCGTGGTCGAGGTTGGCGGTGGGTTCGTCGGCCAGCACCAGACGCGGCTCGCCGACCAGTGCCCGCGCCACGGCGACGCGCTGTTTCTGCCCGCCGGACATCTGATCCGGCCGCTTGTGCGCCTGCTCAGTCATTCCGACGGCGTCAATCATCTTCATCACCCGTTCGCGCCGCTTCTCGGGCGACCAGCCACGCACCATCAGCAGCGGATACTCGATGTTTTCATAGGCGCTGAGCACAGGCACCAGGTTGAAATCCTGGAAGACAAAGCCAAGATGCTCGCCACGAAAACTCGCCGCCGCGCTGCGCGACAGCGTGCTGATGTCGGTGCCATTGACCAGCAGCGTGCCGCTGGTCGGATGATCGAGACAGCCAATCAGATTGAGCAGCGTTGATTTGCCGCTCCCCGACGGGCCGACGAAGGCGGCAAACGCGCCCTCGCCGATCTCGAAGCTGATGCCCTTGAGTGCCGGCACGTCCAGGTCGCCGACCCGGTAGTTCTTGGTGATGTTTGACGCCTGAATCAATGCCATGGTGCTTCTCCCGGTTTGCTTAGCCGAACTTGATGAACATCTTCGAATACGGCCCCTTGACCTTGCTGATCGCCTCCTTGACCTTGGCAACATCCTGTGAAAACAGCGCTGCCTTCAGATCGGCCACCGATTTGTCGACCGCCTTGTACGCGCCCAGAAACTCGTCGTTCTTCAGGTAGTCCGCTGGCGCCTCGCTCTTTAGTCTGGCCGCCAGGAACTCCAGCGCACCAACCTGAGCCGTCAGCTGCAGCATCCCGTTTGGCCCGGCCAGCGTTTTTTCGCCGTCAATCAGCACATGTTCCATCTGGGCGTGATAAGCATTCATGTGGTCGCTATAGACGATGACCTGGTTGCGGTGGCGCATCTCAGCCATCACCTCGCGCGCATGTTCAAGCGTGTCATGTGCCTGGGTTAGCTGGTTCTTCTCGATTTCTTCCGCTGCCTTGGCGTAAACCTTGCTCACCTCGGCCAGCGAATTGGCGAATTCTGCGTCGCCGGCGTACGGCACGGGTGGCTTGGCACCGTACTGAGTAACGATCTGGTTCCAGCCCTGTTGCGCCTGAGCGACGGCCTGTCGGGAATCGTCCTGCGCGTTGTTGTTGGTCTTGAACAGCGCGACACGGTATGGTCCATAGGTCTTTTGCATCAGGTCGGTGACGGGGTCGGCGGCATTGGCGATACCGGCGGCAAGCAAAAGACTGAGAATCAAGACGGGCTTGAACATGATAAATCTCCTAGGTTGTCGAACTTGAGGAGGGCGCTCGGTTTCAATCTGCCCTTGTGACATATTAGATATCCATGATGTAACAGCCGTGTTGCGAATGCAAGCCGATTTGCATCGCAGCGTTACAAAGCGGGTCAGCGTTACACTGTGTTACAAATACCGTTTTGGATAGACTCCCCGAACGTTCGTGATGAGCCTTTTGAAGGATGTGCAGAGCCGTTGCGTTGCGCACCAATCCAACGCCATTTCCGACTGCTACTCGGCGGCGACGCCCGTCAATAGGTCATCTTCAGATGGCACGCCATGAAACACGCATGGATAAAGGTTCGCAAGACAGCCACCCAGAAACTACCCGCATTTACTGCCCTGCAGGCCAGCAGCTATGAAGCCACCAAACCACCGTAGGGTGTGAAACGCGAAGCGTTGCGCACCGTTTCAACGCCATTTCCGCGTGCGCAAATCAAGATTTGCACACCCTACCCTTCATTCGCCAAAGCCGCACTGTGACGCAGCCGCATCGGCCCCGCCCCAATCCTCCGGATAAACGCCCTCGCGAACCAAGCGGTGAAACGTGGAATACGGCCAATCCGCCACCCTCCCGGCCAAACCATGTTTCACCGGATTGAAATGAATGTAATCCATGTGCGCCGCAAAATCGGCGTCATCGCGGATTTGGTGCTCCCAGAAACGGCGTTGCCAGATCGTCGATTCACGCCGGGCGAGGCGCGAGGCGTTTCGCTCGCCCAGCGCCACGTAATCCGCCGCCACCGCCCTCGTTACCAGCCGTTTGATCCAGCTCCAGCGCACGCCGAAATCCGCATCGCCGGGCGGCAACGTCCACAGGCAATGCAAATGATCCGGCAACAACACCCAGGCATCGACCGTAAACGGATAACGATCCCGTACCCGCACGATGGCATCGTGCAAGGCCCGGCGCACGGCATCGTCGGTCAAAATGCGTTGGCGGCGATACATCACCACGGTAAAGAAGAACGTCGCCCCGGCGGTATTCGAGCGGCGATAGCGAGACATGAGCAAACCCCAGGGAAAGCGTTGTCAGGCATTATCGACCAAACCCGCCCGGCACAGAACCGCGAGATGCCGCAAACCTCCCAACGTTGGGTTTCGCCAACGCCCGCCGCAAAGCCTCCGCACCACCGTAGGGTGTGCAACGCGACCGAAGGAAGTGCAGAGCCGACGCGTTGCGCACCGTTCAAACGCCGTTTCCGCGTGCGCAAATGGGATTTGCGCACCCTACTCGGCTCGCAGTGCATCACCTGAAGATCGCCATTTGACGCACCTTGCAGCGACCTTACTCGATCTTGCCCTTATCCAGGCTCAGGATGATCTCGGGTGTCACCTGATCAAAGCTGAGGAAGCGGCGCCCCTGGTGTTCCTTGAGAAAATCGCGTGCGTCGGCTTCATTTTCCAGCGGAACGAGTTCGTGTCCCATTGGGCCGAGAACATCGGAGCCGATGACATAGAAGGCCTTGCGCGCGTCGATGCGCGCAAGGCCGTAGAACTCGGTGACCCACATCGCTTCGATGTGGTCACGCTGGTGCTTGGCGTCGTACTTCTGCGGCGTGGCGATGAATTTGAAGAAATCCTTCGCCCCGTCAAAAAAATGCGCGTGGCCATCCTTGTAAACCACCACGGCGAACCAGTTCGGGTATTTCGAAACCAGCATCCCGCACACCGGGCACAGATCCATCGCACCTGGTTTGGGGATGACCGGCGACGCCGCCAGCGCCAGCGGTAGCCAGACCAGCGCCGCCAGCGTCAGCAGTATGCGTCGAAGAAACACGCTCATCATCCCTTTGGCTGCATCTCCGCGTGCTTGCGCCGCGCTTCCCGGTTCTTGCGCACCATTGAAGCGTCCTGCGCCATATCGGTGTAAGCAGCGAGCAACGCCTTGTCGAAATTACCGAGTTCACCGCCATTGCTCGCCATCGCTGCTTTAGCGGCCTCCTCGCTGCCGAAAGCGACCTTGCTGCGCTTGGTCATCACACCCTTGATCTGGCTGCCGATCAGGAACGTTGCCTTGTCGACCTCAACCAGCGGCTTGATATCCGTCGCCGCTGCATTGTCGCCAACCCAGATGGCCTTGGGTTCGCGGTCGATATTCAGCGAGAGGCTGATCGCGGCACAGTGCAATGAACACGTGGCATCGGGCAAGTCGTCGCTGTACTGGATCAGCATGCGCGAGTGATGGTACATCTTGCGATCCATGCCGCAATACGGGCATTTCGGGAGCTTCTCGATGTCGTTTTCCTGCGCTTTGGGGTCGGCCGCCTTCTTGGGTATGAACTGGGCCGGCGTTCCGTCGGCCGAACAGGCTTCGTGGGCGTGAGCTGAGGTGGCGGCGAGGCCGGTAGCCACAAGGGACAGCTTGAGAAGATCGCGACGATTCATTGAACACTCCGGAAGGTTGAGATCGGTTGTTGGCCGGCCAAGGGTACGACCGCAACCCGGTTGATATTAGAGGTTCCGCATAAAGCTGTCGTGCGGCGTATTGTCGCAGCTTCAAACGGCTTCAATGCCGTCACCTCTGCTGTCTCCGTTACCTTGGACCACTCTTCTTCCAACAATGCCAGGGCATAAAGTACATAGTCATCAGCTTTCTTGTTGTCCGTCATTTCACGCACTACACTAAAGATGAAAGGAGTGAATGCCATGACAGTCATTACTATTTCACGTGAATTTGGCAGCGTTGGCGATTTGTTTGCAGAACGTGTTGCCGGCGCGCTGGGCTATCACTTTGTGGACAAGGCCTTTGTCAGCGCGGTGCTTTGCCAATACGGTCTTGCAGAATTCGACTTGGAGTACGAAAAGCAGCCCGGCTTCTGGGAAAGCTTTGATACCGAGAAGACCAATCGGCGCGCCATCATGGTTACCACGCTCAATCGCCTTGTACGGACGATTGCTCAGCACGGCAATGTGGTAATTCTTGGCCGGAGTGGATTCGCCGTCTTGTCCGGCCTCGCTGACGTGCTTCATGTGCGCGTGCATGCGCCACTTGAAGACCGGATCGAAACGGTCAGGCTTGAACAGGGTATTTCGCTGGAGGCCGCAAGCTTGCTGGTCAAAGAGAAGAACAAGTCGCGTACCGCGTTCATCGAGTCGTTCTACCGCGTTCCGTGGCATGACACGAACGCGTTTGATATCGCCATCAACACGTCCGCCGTCCCGCTCGATGTTGCGACGCGCTGGGTCGTCGAGGCAGCGAAATTGAAGAGCAGCGCGCCTGGCCACAAGCCGACACTTCAACAGACCGAGATCGACCCGGTGATGATGCTGACCGTAACCGAGAAGCTGAACTGCACGGTTGAGCACACAAAGAATGACTGACTCAGTTTGCCAGAGTGTGATCCGTTGCGCAGGACGATCCGGCGGTCGAACGGGCTTTAACATCCAAAGCCGAGGTGTGTCCCGAGGTGTGTCCTATTGTGCGGCAAGCTCGGAACACAAATCCAGACGGTAGCAACACACAAGAGGGAGGGGAATCCATGAGTTCCAAGATCGTGCTGAGTTTTGCCAACAATGCAGGGGGAACTGTCTTTGTTCACGTTTTTCGGAACAAGTTGATGCGATCTCTGAACTTCTACGACGAGAACGATATTTACCTGGATAACGTCGCATCCCGTAGCACTAGCGTCTCAGGTTACAAACCCGACAAGCGCGAGGGCAAGGGTGACCAGGGTGGCGGCTATACGATAGGAGCGCCCAATCCCAACTGGGAGAGCATGTGGAATGCGGCCGTCGATACGGCCAAAGTGATCATCCTGATACTCACCCTGGATTACACTCGCAGTCCGCCCTGCCAGAAGGAGTTTGGCACCATCAAGGAAAAACTGAATACGAAACGTGATCTGCGCCTTATTATTCTGGACATGGGGCCGGATGACCTGCAGAACTTCGTTCCGGCGAACTTAAGCGATGACGCGAAATGTCTGTACCTCAAGATGGATCGCACTGATATCTCAGAGCAAATGAAACGTATCTTTCAGCATTCGTTTGATCTCACTCCCGAAGGATATCAACTCCTGCTTGATGCCTTGTCCAACGCCGGAGTCCGTTGAACCCGTTGCTTAGTGCTCCAGCAGGACCAGCCGCGAATTGATGATCATGAACGTCGAAATCGCAGCAAACAACAGGAACATTCCGGCCGAAAAGCCCGCCAGTCTTTTCGACAGACGTGGCACCAGTTCACTCAGGCTCGGGCGATTGGCGAACGGCTGAAGCGCCCCCATCCCCAAGCCCGCCGCCGTCGCAGAAAACAGTGGGAGATAGAGCCAGTAACCCTGATAACTGTATTCCGGCTTAAGCACGCAGAACGGGCAATGGTGATTCGGATGCTCGTAGATGTAGAGCGAGAGGAAGGAAAGCATGCCGACAATGGCGACAACAAAAGCCAGCGCCGACAACGCTGCCACGACATAGGCGCCCTGCCCTCGCTGCCGGTAATACAGCGACGCGATGACCGCCAGCGCCAGCGTGACATAGAAACCGATCATCGCTGGCAAGGCCGGAACGCTGGCTGCCGCGCCGCTCAGTTCGTGGTTCTCCTCCGAAAACAGGCTGCCGCAGCATGAGGTGATCACGTCAGCCTTGATGCCGAGGAAAAAACGAAACTGCAGCGCGGCCATCACCAGCAGCAGCGGCACAAGTAGAAGCAGCAAAACGTACTTCGTGCGCACCAGCGGATAGTCCGGCGAGCGCGTATCGACATGATTGATGATCAGCCAGCAGACGGCGGCGAAAAACAGCATGATCTGACTGATCAGCGCCGGAAAACCGAAGCTGTTCACGCTCAAGGTACCGACCGCACACATCGCGCCGACGATCATCGCCGCCATCTTGTCGGCGTTGAACACGAAGAGCAGCAACGCAACGATCTGCGTGGCAAAAACAAAACTCGCCAGCGTCGACAGCAGGTAGGTGCGGCGCTCCAGTTCAAGCTGCCGCTCGCTGCTGCTGCGGATGTCCCAGAAGCGGATGATCTCGACCGCGTACGGAGCAGCGCCCACCAGCAGCGCCACCGAAACCAGCGACGCCAGCAGCAGCGCAATGATCGCCGGCTGGAAGATCATGCAGATTCCATGGGGTGATGCGGGACGATCCGACCATCGCGCATTTCAAGCACCCGCTGCACCAGCGACGATTCGACCACCAGCGGATCGTGGCTGGTGAGCAACACGGTCTTTCCATCGGCAACGAACTTTTCCAGAATGCCCATGAATTCAATCGACAGTTTCGTATCAAGATTGGCCGTCGGCTCGTCGGCGATGATCACGTCCGGGGTGTTGATCAATGCCCGTGCAATTGCCACGCGCTGCTGCTCGCCACCGGAGAGCCATTCCACCTTCGCCTCGCGCCGATGCCCCATTTTCAGTTCATCAAGCAAGCGTTCAGCGGCATCGTGTAAAACCTGCCAGTTGCCGCCCAGTGGATACGCCGGCAGCATCACGTTCTCCAGTGCCGACATACCTTTGATCAGATTGAACTGCTGGAAGACAAAGCCGAAAGTCTGGCGGCGGATATCGGTCAGAAATCGCTCCGGCAACCCCGAAATATCGCGCCCGCGCAAGCTCACCCGCCCGCTGGTCGGCCGCGACAGGCAACCGACGATTGACAGCAGCGAAGTCTTGCCCGACCCGCTCGGCCCGCACAGCACCGTCACCTGTTTCTCATGCACCTCAAGGTCAATGCCGTTCAATGCCCGGAATTCGTTGTGCTGGCCTTGATTAAAGGACTTGTGAATGTCGCTGAGTTTGATCATGGCCGCCCTTTGTCGCCACTCGTAGAGACAGACTTCACCTCCCTCCCCTTCACGGGGTGGGCTGGGGTGGGGATGGGGCAATACGTACCCCCATCCCCCTCCCAACCTCCCCCTTGAAGGGCTAATCTATGCACACATCTTGCTTGTCATGCCCTGAATCGAGACCGAGAGGGGAAGGCGAGATGGAAACTGCACAAGAGATGGAGCGCGGCGACTGGAGCGACGTCGGTGATTTTGGTGATGCGCGTTTAAAAAAAACGG
>JBBQAT010000177.1:0-8370 GCA_038316625.1 Burkholderiales bacterium | reverse complement strand
CGCCAAGCCCGAGCGCTGGCGCGGCTCCACTCGGAACTGGGAACGCCCGGCCACCGTCTGGCTCAATCCGGTACGACAAGAGAATAAAACAGTAAAACTGGCCGCGTGATGAACGTGACAACTATCTTGACAAATAACGTCTACGGGTCAAGTACAGCCGGTAAGACGTGGTGGGTTATCAATATGGCGTTCGTCATTGCCAGAGGGTTGTCCTACTGGCGTGGGTTCAACGTAACGCCGGGGGATGTCGTCTATGTGGCTGCCGAGGCCGCGAACGGGGTACGCAAGCGCCTGCGTGCCTACGCAAAACACCACGACATCAGTCTTGAAGGCCTTCCATTCCGCGTGATCAGCGACACGCCAAACCTCATGAAAGGCGACCACGAAGCGCTGGCAAAGGCAATCGGCAAGGCTGATTTCGTGGTCATTGATACTTTTGCCGCCGTCACGCCGGGCGCGGAGGAAAACAGTTCAAAAGATGTCGGCACCGTGGTTGGTTACTGCAAGCATATCCAAGAAGCAACCGGGGCACTCGTTATCCTGGTTCACCATTCCGGGAAAAACGAGGCTGCCGGGGCGCGTGGCTCATCGGCTCTTCGTGCCGCCGTCGACGTTGAAATATGCATCCGTCGCAACAATGACGACCGTGTTGCCGAAATCACGAAACTGAAAGACGGGGACGGGGAAGGCCGGAAATTCCCTTTTCGATTGCAGGTTGTCGACTTGGGTCTTGATCAATACGGCGAACCGGACACGAGTTGCGTGATTGAACAGGTGGACGACATGCCAGCGGGGGGCGTCAAAGTACCTGCCGGGAGGAATCAGCGAATCGTCTTTGATGTCGTGAGAACGTTGGGTGTGAGTTCCGTCGACGAGATTTTGAGGCTGTCAGCTGAACGGATTGTTCACGATCCTGAAAAACGCGACCGGCGGCGCGATCAAGCACGCGATGCAATGAACGCCCTTATTGACGCTAAATCCCTCTGGTACGTCGACGGGAAAATCGCGCCATACGGGCAGAGCATCCCGTTTGATGACATTTCCGGTGGGGATAGTGATGACGGAATGTCTTGATACCAGAAACCAGAAATTACCAGAACTGGTTTTTATGGTTTCTGGTGTTTTGCGGCATTCAGTACCAGAAACACCATATACCCCTATAGGGTATGGTGTTCTGGTATGCCCAGCTGGTAGGAATGACACACCCGTGACACTTCGCACGGATTTCATAATGCGGTATAGCACCACCGGGGGAGTTTTTTTGAGCGGGGCTCTGCGCCCCCTCCCTGGTCAAACGGGCACCCCGGAAGTACCTTTTCGCATCACGTCCACACCGTTTCAATCACGCGATCAGACGAAACCCGCGAAGCCCGTCCTTTCGACAATCCGCGAAATCTTGAAAACTGGCATCCACGAGGTCTAACCTAATCACTCGTATGCATTACATACGATCAACAGCGAGTCATGAAATAGAAAGGCAGAACCGACATGAACAACTCACACACTCCCAACCGGTTGATAAACACTATATCAACCCTGGGTAACCATCCGGCTTTGCTGCCAGTGGTATCCAAAATATCTGAACTCGAAGGGCAAATTGCACGCCTTGAGTCGATTATCGGCGTGACTGCGCTTGAACCAAACGCGGGGACTGAGGCAGAACTAAAAGACCTATGCGTTGAGTTGAGTCAGCAGGAAAAGCGCTATTTCCGTTTGTGGTTGGACAATCTATTTGAGATGGGCGATAGAACTTTGTGAACATTGACCGAGCCCGCCCGTGTGGTGGGTTTGTTATTGACACTAGTCAATATGGGGCATGTGGCACGTTTGAATTTGTCATGTTCTTGCACTACAGTTACCCCTTTTGAAAGGTCAAACCATGCCAAGAAAAATACTCGTGTGCCTAGCATTGGCGCTTTCAGCGTGTGCTACCACAACACCGCCCAATCCGGCCAAGCAGAAAGAGGCTCAGGCGACCATACCGACATGTCAAAGTGACCGTGAATGTGAACTGAAGTGGGCAGCGGCCCGGTCATGGATTCTGACGAAAGCCGCGTACAAATTGAAGACGGTGACGAGCGACTTCCTCGAAACGTATGGCGCGACAGGTGGAAGTTCACTCATATCCGCGAGGGTCAGCAAGGAACCTATGGTTAAAGGCGGCTACAGGATTGTCGCGGCGATGTGGTGTGACAACATGTTCGGATGCAACCCGGATACGACGGATGCCCTTATCGACTTCAACAATTCGGTCAACCTGTCAACAAAATGACCGCTGGCGACCGACCGGGTAGAATTTGAAAATAGTGAGGCCGGGTCATACCGGCTTTTTCTTGTCCGTTGCAATTTCACAACACGACGACCAATCACGGGCAACCACCTTGCCAAATGATGGGTCGGGTGATGGGTGAAACAAAAAAGCGCCCCGAAAGGCGCTTGTTTGCTTGATATCTGGCGGAGAGATCGGGATTCGAACCCGAGGTAGGCTGACGCCTACACACGCTTTCCAGGCGTGCAATTTATTTTCTTCACACACTGTATTTGCAATGCCTACAGCCTACTAATATAATATTATTCGAATTACGGGGACAACACAGGGACAGTTAGACAATCCTAATATTCTATTCGGGGGAAGAATGGCGACGTTTGAATTTCGCGACAGCGGTTACTGGCAAGCGAAGATCCGGCGTAAAGGCTGGCCGCATCAATCGAGGACTTTTGCACAGAAAACAGATGCGGAAAAGTGGGCTCGCGCTGTCGAGCACGATATGGACACGGGAGTCTTTCAATCAGCCAGCGATGCGGAACGCACCACGTTATCTGACTTGATTACACGCTTCGAGAAAGAATTCGCTCCGCACCACTACCGCGTTCGTGAAGACAATAAGGAAGCCTGGCGCTTTCAGTGTGCCCGTCTAAGCGAAACCCTTGGCGCTTACTCACTGGCAGCGATAGATCAGAAAACTGTCGCAAATTTCCGGGATGACCGGCTTGATGGCAGGAAGCGTAAGGCCGTTGGCGAAAGCACGGTCAGAAAAGAACTACATCTGCTGTCGAAGATTCTCGGTTTTGCTGAAACGGAGTGCGGTATCAATCTCCCTCGTGGCAATCCAGTGGACAAGATCCGCAAGCCGAAGGAAGGCAAGGGCCGAGAGCGCCGGCTGACAGAAGAAGAATGGAAAGAGGTAGAAGCCCAGTGCAGAAAGAGCCGCAACCGACATTTGCTACCGGCGTTCACCTTGGCCGTCGAAACCGCGATGCGCCAAGGCGAACTGCTTTCGCTTCGCTGGGAACACGTTGATTTCAAGAATCGCTTTGCCCTACTACCCAACCCTGAGAAGATCAAGAACGAAGAACCTCGAGCAGTACCGCTGTCAACCCGTGCCATAGAGGTACTTACGCGCCTGCCGCGCTCGATTGACGGGGTCGTATTCAACGTCGAGCGAATGACGCTTTACCACGCGTTTATTGCAGCCTGTAAACGTGCGGGCGTCACCAACTACACATGGCACGATTTACGGCACGAAGCGATGTCACGGCTAGCTGAACGTGGAAATTTTTCAGTATTGGAGCTGTCAGCCGTGAGTGGCCATAAAACGTTGCAAATGCTGAAGAAGTATACACACCTGCAGGCTACGAAGCTGGCGGAAAAAATGGGGTAAAAGGCAGCAAAGTCCGGTGAAATGGGTTAGCGATGAAATCGAGCCGAGGCCGCAAATCGCCCAGAAGCAAGGTGTTTCGCTTATTATTTGCTTGTATGAATGGCTGGTTTCGGCTACCGCGTAGTGATGACTCTGATAAGACAAGAACGCTTCGTCATCAATTAGCGAATACAGCCTCCTATAAATCATAAAAATCAGCGGAGGGATTCGTGCATCTTCACTCGTATCGTCTCAGGAATTTTCGACGCCTGAAGAATGCTCATATTGAACTAGCTGACGACATATCAATATTTGTAGGATCAAATAACAGCGGAAAAACGTCAGAGACTCAGGCCATCCATGCGTTTGTCACAGGTGGAATGGATCGTTTCAGTCTTTATGATTTCAGCTCTTCTTGTTGGAAAGCCTTCGATGAAGCTGGAGGCATCAACCTGGCCGAACCAGTTCCCGACGGCCTCTCACTTCCAAGCATAGAGCTTGATCTCCGGTTCGAGGTTACCGCGCCTGACCTCTATCTAGTAATTCCTTTGCTTCCGAGTACAGCATGGGAAGGAACCAAGGTCGGCATACGAGTTTCCTTAACTGCACGAAATCTGAGCACGGTTACTGACCTCGATGGTCTTTGCTGTTTTTCAGGTCAAGCAGCGTGATGTTGAGGGGGTGACCTCCCTCAGGGAACTTGAACAAACGAACCCGTTGGGGAGTCTCCGGTTACCAAGCCAAGAGACCATTCAAGTGTGCCATGCCCAACTGCAAGACCCCAAGTTTTTCCGATTACTCCTGCGCATTGACGCACAGTTTGCCGACGAGGCGAGAGCGGTAGGTTGTGCCTGTGGCGGCACCCTTCACCGGGCCAACTATCCGCGCAAGCCACGCGCCTGCCCGAACGAGGTTCGCACTGACTTCGAGTGGCGGCTCAGCTTCTGCTGCAATCTCTGTCGTCGGCGTACCACGTCACGGTCCGTGTGTTTTCTGGGGCGACGTGTTTATCTGGCGCTGGCGGTGGTGCTGATGTCTGCCCGGCATGCCGGGCAGACACCCTTCGTACCGAGAAAATCACGAATACCACGCGCAAAGTGGGCTAAAAAGCTATCGTTTCTGGCCACAAAGCCGACGGCTTCTATGACTAACGTAATATTCCTTTTGCGTCGGGCAGTGCGTAAAATCCCAGCGGCAGTCTTAACAACAATTCACAAGAAAAATCAAAACTATGCGCCTTCAGGGAGAGATGCGGCGCGAGGAGGTCTTATGGCTCCTCGGCAGCCTCTGTGGACTTTTTCGTATTCCGTTTGATGCGACGCTGATCGCCCAGAACTTCCCACCGCCCTACAGCCTTGCCACCTTCCACGAAGCGGCACGCGCTCTCGGCATCAAGACCGGCCAGTGCTCGACTGAGAAGCTCGACTGGCAGAAACTCCCGCTCCCGGCGATTGCCTTTCAGACGTCTACGCTTTCCGTCACGAACGAGTCCAGCACGGCGGAGAGCGAACCAGCCCTCAGCGCCCTCCTGATCGTCAAAGCCTCGGCCGACCAACTCCTCTACTTCCGTCCCAGCAGCCAGACCCCCGAGACGCTGCCGATCACCGAAGCGGCCCACCTGTTCGCCCCCGAACTCCTCCTCGTCGCCAAGGAACCTTCGGTCGGTGCCCGCGACGACGAAGCCATCGCCGGTTTCGAGATCGAGAAGAAGCCCTTCGGCTTCAACTGGTTCATCCCCGAACTCCTGAAGCACAAGACGATCTGGCGCGACGTCCTGCTCGCCAGCCTCGCCATCCAGCTCGTCGGCCTGGTTACTCCCTTGTTTACACAGGTTATTATCGATAAGGTCGTAGTCCATCAGACCAGCAGCACCCTCATCGTCCTCGGCGTCGCCCTGGTCATGTTCATGCTCTTCACCAGTGGCATGACCTGGCTGCGCCAATACCTCGTTCTGCACACCGGCAACCGCATCGATGCCGTCCTCGGCAGTCAGGTCCTGCGCCATCTCCTGCGCCTGCCGCTGCCGTACTTCGAACAACGCTCGACCGGCGTCCTGGTGGCCCGCTTGCACGGGGTAGAGACCATCCGTGAATTCGTCTCCGGCGCCGCCGTCACCCTCGTTCTCGACTTCCCGTTTTTACTGATCTTCCTGGCCGTGATGTTCGCCTACAGCTGGCAACTCTCCCTGATCGCCGTCGGCCTGCTCGGCACCATCGCCCTGATGAGCTTCCTCGTCGCGCCGCTCTTCCGCGAACGGCTCAACCGCCAGTTCATGCTCGGCGCCCGCAACCAAGCCTTCCTCACCGAATACATTTCCGGCATGGCCACCGTCAAGTCCCTGCAGATGGAACCGGACATCGACCAGAAGTACGGTGACCTCCTGGCGCAATACCTTGCCTCCGGCTTCTCGACCAAACAGGTCGGCAACACCTACAACGTCATTGCCAACGGACTCGAACAGGTGATGACGCTCTCCATTCTCATCGTTGGGGCGACGCTGGTGATGCAGAACGACGGCTTCACCGTCGGCATGCTGGTCGCCTTCCAGATGTTCGCCGGACGCATGAGTCAGCCGATGCTGCGCCTGGTCGGCCTGTGGCAGGAATTCCAGCAGGCCAACATCGCGGTGAAGCGTCTCGGCGACATCCTCGACATGCCGCAGGAACCGCATGCGCTGATTCCGCAGCGGGAACAGACCGGTACGGGCCACCTCAGCATCAGCAACCTGGCCTTCCGCTACGGCGACCATCTCCCCTGGCTGTACCAGAAACTCGATCTGACCTTCAAGCCCGGCCACCTCTCGGTGATCATGGGTCCCTCCGGTTGTGGCAAGAGCACCTTGGCCAAACTTATGCTCGGTTTCTATCAACCACAGGAAGGGCAGATCAATCTCGACGGCAAGGACATTCGCTATCTGGCGGCCAATGAACTGCGCAGCGTCTTCGGCGTCGTGCCGCAGGAGACGGTGCTGTTCTCCGGCACGCTCTACGACAATCTGGTCATGGCGCATCCGCATGCGAGTTTCGACGATGTGATCGCCGCGTGTAAGGCGGCGGAGATCCACGAAACCGTTGAGAAACTGCCGGACGGGTATCAGACGGAGATTGGGGAACGCGGGACAGGGCTCTCGGGAGGGCAGAAGCAGCGGATTGCGATTGCCAGAGCCCTACTCAAGCGGCCGAAGATTCTGATCTTTGATGAGGCGGTTTCCAACCTCGACCAGCAGACGGCGGAACACTTTGCCAAGACGATCAATAAGCTCAAGGGGCAGGTGACGATGATCTTTATTACGCATCAGATCCCGAGAGGGTTGCAGGTCGATGAAGTGTTCTCCTTCGGGGGCGATCATCAGCACACCACCAAAGTTGAGGTGGTGGGGGAGGAGACCGTTTGAAATGGCAATGAACACGCGATGACAAAAAGGAGATGACCCCATGCCGATCCTGCGGCTGATCATTGCGCTGCTGCACGCCTGCTTCCAACGCATCCTGCGGCGGTTCATCACGCCATCGCGACGGCGCCGTGCTTACAGACTCCCGCCTTCCATCGGCGACCGCCACCGCCATTCCTTGCAAAAGCCCGAATGGCTCAAGCGCGAAATCGTCCGCCTCAAAGCGCTCATGCCTCACGCCGGATGCCGCGCCATCGCCGACATCTGCAACCGCCGGTTTGCCGCTTCCCGCAACGTCACCGTTGGCAAGACCTTCGTCCATCAAACATTGCAACGGCACGACCACGAAATCCAGGTGCTGCATCGCCGACTCAAACACGCCAAACCGATCGATGTCCCGTGCAACCTCATCTGGGGGCTAGACCTCACCGGCAAGACCGACGCACAGGGGCGACTTCATTCGCTGCTCGGCATTCTCGATCACGGCAGCCGCGCCTTGCTGCGCCTGCACGCCCTGCGCGACAAAACCTCCCGAACCCTGCTCGCTTGCCTGCGCGAAACCATTCACGCCTACGGCAAGCCCAAGGTCATCCGGACCGACAACGAAGCCATTTTTACCTCCCGCGAATTTTGCAGCGGATTGAAAAGGCTGGGCATTCGCCATCAGCGTACCGATCCTGGCTGCCCTTGGCAGAACGGCAGAATCGAACGTCTCTTCGGCACCCTCAAACAGAAGCTCGACCAATGGCAAGTGCCCGATTTCGCGCAACTCAACCACGACCTCGATCTGTTTCGCCGCTGGTACAACCACGTCCGTCCGCACCAGAACCTCGATGGAAGGACGCCGGCCGAGGCTTGGCGTGGTGCCAATCCTTACACAACGAAACCGCGATGCGAATATTGGTTCGAGGCGTGGGGCGGGTTGCTGACAGGGTACGGTTTGACATGAGCGACAACCCATCTCGCCAGGGCGGGCATCCTGAGGCGACGGGCTGGACGGCAAATGCGCTGTCCGCAACAAAGCGCGACTTCAGATTGGATTGGCGGCAAGGATGACGAAAAATGGGAAGCGCTTGGCACAAAAACCGGGAATATTTCGGGAAACAGAAAACTCAGACGCCAAAAGTTGACAAGGAGTTGAAAGAAAAATGAGGAAATTCATTTATGGATTGGTGCGGCGGACGTGCGGACGGGACATCGGCGGCGCCGACAATGACGAGGTTTTTGCAACGACCCGACACGGCCAGAATGAAGCCCTGGCGGCCAATGCCGACAGCACCGGTACCAGCGCCCTGCGTGGCGACTGGATCGACGGCGGCGACAACGACGACCTGCTGG
>JBBQAT010000176.1:0-8510 GCA_038316625.1 Burkholderiales bacterium | reverse complement strand
AGAACCTTCGGCTTGCGCGGTGCGTTGGCGAACAGGCGGTCGTACAGCCAGTTGGGCAGGAGGCGCAGAAACTTGGCGACGATGCCCATCTGCCAGGGGATGACGGTGTAGCTGGTGCCGCGTTCGATGGCGCGGGCGAAGCGGCGCGCGGCTTCGTCGGCTGGCAGCAGGAAGGGCATGCGGTAGGGATTGATCGCGGTCATCGGTGTTTCGATGTAACCGGGGGCGATGGTGACGACCTTGATGCCGGAACTGCGCATTTCGAGACGCAGACTTTCGAGGTAGGTGATCGCCGCCGCCTTTGACGCGCTGTAGGCTTCGGCCCCAGGCAGTCCGCGAATGCCGGCGACCGAGGCGATGCCGACCAGCCGTCCCTTTCCGGCCAGGCGCATGCTGGCGATGAAGGGCGAGAAGGTGGCAGCCATGCCATGCAGGTTGACGGCGAAGATGCGCTTGATGATGTCCAGGTCTTCGGCGCATTCGGTCAGCGTACCGGATGACACGCCGGCATTGGCAATGACGATGTCTGGCGTACCCGCGCTGGCAATGAAATTTTCCGCTGCCGTGCGCAAGGCCGCCGTATCGGTTACGTCGAGCGGGTAGCAGAAGACCTGCTTGGCCCCTTGACCACTTAGTGCTGTGGCGAGGCTCTGGAGTTGGTCGCCGCGCCGGGCGGCGAGACCAAGGATTGCGCCTTGTCTGGCGTAATGACTGGCCAGCGCGCTCCCGATGCCCGAGGAGGCACCGGTAATGAAGACGACTGGAGCGGAGCGCACTGGCGGTAAGGCGCTTACTTCTTCTTGCTGCGTTCGAAGCGCGCCTTGTCGATCAGGCGGTCGGTCAGCGCGAGCTGCTCATCGTGCGATTTGACGTCCTTGCCGACCTGTAGGTAGCGCCCTTCGACGAACATTGCCGGAACGCCTTGAATCTTGGCGTTCTTGGCCAGCTGGTCAGCGCGCTTGACCTTGCTGATCACGCCGAACGAGCCGTAGGCGTCACTGAACTTCTTGGCATCAATACCCTGGCCGACGGCCCACTCCTGAATGCTCTTGTCGTCAATCAGCTTCAGACCTTTGACATGGATCGCGTTGAATACGGCTTCATCCAGTCGCTTGAGTTCGCCAATCGCTTCGAGGGTGTAGTACAAGCGCGCCATGAGCTGGTAAAACGGGCTGAAATTGACCGGTATGCGCTTGAAATCGACGTCAGCCGGCAGTTTCGCTGCCCACTTAATGACGCTCGGGTTTAGATCGCTGCAATGCGGGCAGGCGTAGGAGAAGAACTCGATGACTTCGATTTTGGCCGGATTGTCGGTTGGTTGCGCCGGATTGATTTCCACGTAGTCAGTACCGACCGCGAGTTGTTTCTGCGCGTGTGCCGGCATAATGACCGAGAACAGTGCAAAGGTAATGGCGGCTAGCCACCGGCTGATGTGTCTATTCATTGCTTATTCCTTTTTGACGACGTTGGCTTCAATTCCTTGTTTGGCAAGGTCCGAGCGAATGCTATTCAGTTCTTCGATCTTCTTGAACGGTCCCAGACGGACGCGAAACCATACTTTTTCCTGGAGCATGACTTGTTGTACCGATGCTTCTACACCCATCAACGCAAGCTTGGCTTTCTGGTTGTCAGCATCACCAGCGTTCTGGAAAGAGCCCGTCTGCAAATAGACCGCTTCCTTGAGCGCGTTGTCCTTTTCCTTCTCGCTCTTTGCTTTGACAGCGTCGGCTTGTTTTTGATCAATTGTTTTTGCATCAGCCGGTTTCGGGTCTGGAATAGCCTCGGAATTGCCCGGCAGAATCTTGTAGAAGTCAAAGCGCGGCTTGTCACCATTTTGCGGAATCGGATCTCCTGGTTTGCCCGGCAAAGCCAGCGGTGCCGGCGCTCCATTGGCCGTGGCGGGTGGCTGCCCAGCGACCGCTGGCAGCGTTGTTGCAGGTGACGGCTGGCTCTTGTTGGAGAAGGGCGGCGGTGTCTTGTAGATGTACCAGACCACGCCCGCCGCACAGAGCACGCCAATCACCAGACCGAGGAAAAGCCCGAGCAGCGTACCGCCGCCCGATTTCTTTCGCGAGCCCGCGCTGCTGCGTTTGCGGGGTTTCATATCACGACTCATGAACGTCTCTCTGATTCAGGATTACATTGATTGTGGGCAGCTGACGCCAAGGATGGCCAGGCCATTGCGGATGACCTGACGCACGGCAACGGCCAGCGCGATACGCGCGTCCTTGAGGGCGACATCGTCAACCAGCATGCGCTCGGCGTTGTAGTAACTGTGGAACGAGGCCGCCAGATCCTTGAGATAAAAGGCGATCAGGTGCGGTGCCAGTTCCTTGGCGGCCGATTCGATGACCCCGGAGAACTCGCTCAGCTTGGAGGCGACGGCCAGTTCATACGGGTTGTCGAGGCGCGAAAAATCGGCGTTGACCAGTGCGGAAGTGTCCGCATCCGCAGCACCACCCCACTGCGCCAGCACCGAGCAAACGCGGGCATGCGCGTACTGGATGTAATAGACCGGGTTTTCATTGGTCTGGCTCTTGGCCAGGTCGAGGTCGAAGTCGAGGTGCTGATCCGATTTACGCAGCACGTAGAAGAAACGGCAAGCATCGTTGCCGACTTCCTCACGCAAGGTGCGCAAGGTGACGAACTCGCCGGAACGCGTCGACATCGAGGCCTTCTGGCCGTTGCGATAGAGCACGGCAAACTGCACCAGCGCCACGTCGAGGGTTGCCGGATCGAGCCCCAGCGCGGCCATCGATCCCTTCATGCGCGGGATGTAGCCGTGGTGGTCGGCGCCCCAGATGTTGATCAGCCGCTCGAAACCGCGTTCGCACTTGTTCAGATGGTAGGCAATGTCGGAAGCGAAATAGGTGAACAGGCCGTTGTCACGTTGTACGACGCGATCCTTCTCGTCGCCGAAGTCGGTCGATTTGAACCACTTGGCCCCGTTTTGCTCGTAGAGGTGGCCGGATTTCTCAAGCTGCTCGATGCAGCGCGCAACCAGACCCGTATCGAACAGGGAGTTTTCCGAAAACCAGACATCGTAGTGCACGCCAAATTCTTCGAGGTCGTTGCGCGCGTCTTCCAGCTGCTCGGTCAGTACGTGGTTATGCACGTACTTCCATTCCGCGCCAAGCAAGGTTTTGGCATTGGCGATCAGCGCATCGAGATGCGTTTCTCTCTGCGCCTTGGCTTCGTCGTCGGCGCGCTCGGCCTCCGGCATGCCGGGCGTGCCTTGCAGCAGGTCGATGGCTTTGCGCACGAACTTGTCGCCGTGCGCGATCTTCATCTGCTCGGCCATGTCGAACACGTAGTCGCCCTGATAGGCGTTGGGCGGGAAATCGACGTGCTCGCCGTAGAAGTCGAGGTAACGCAGCCAGCACGAGAGCGCCAGAATGTCCATCTGCCGGCCGGCGTCGTTGACGTAGTACTCGCGGCTGACATCCCATCCGGCATAGGCCAGCAGATTCGAGAGGCTGGCACCGTAGGCCGCGCCGCGACCATGGCCGACGTGCAACGGGCCGGTCGGGTTGGCCGAAACGAATTCGACCTGCACCTTTTTCTTGCCGCCAACCGTCGAACGGCCGAATGCTTCGCCCTCGGCCAGCACTTTGCGCACGACTTCAAGTTTGGCTGCTGGTTGCAGGTGGAAGTTGATGAAGCCGGCACCGGCAATCTCGGTCCTGGCAACAAACGGTGACTTCGGAATCTCGGAGAGCAGCAGCTGCGCCAGCTCACGCGGATTACGCTTCATCGGACGCGCCAGTTGCATCGCCAGATTACAGGAGAAATCACCATGCGAAGCCTGTTTCGGGCGCTCCAGAATGATGGCGGCGTCGGCCTGATCCGGCGTCACGCTCAACAACGCCGCATGCATCAAATCAGCGAGATGGGTCTTGATATCAGTAGTCATCGTGGTGCTTTGTCGTGGAAATTGGGCAAGGGGCGATTATACGATGAGCGACCCGGCGGCGGCGGCAATCTCGTCATGGCAACGGCCTTGGGAAAAGCCACAATGAGCGTTCTGCCGCTAAATTCGGATATCCGGGTTTAGCGGGTCCGGGCACCTTTCACGAATTCAAGCGAGGCCCGAAACAATTCGAGATCGTGCTCATAGTCTGCTGCGTCGGTCCGATCAATTTGAATCCACTCCCTCGAACTTGCCATCCCGCCGGGTTGAAATGGAACGACGTTGCTTCTTGAGAATTGCAACTCGGTCGCGGAGGAAGCAGGCACACGTAGCCCAACGCCGTTTCCGCTTATACAGGCAAACATCTTGTCGTTGATGAAGTAGGCGTCAAGGTCGTTGATTTTTCTTGCGATTACGCCAGGAAATTTAAGAAGAACGGCGTCGATTTGCGCTTTGCGGCTGGTCTGTGGGATACGGGTATTCAAGGGGGCTCCATCGAGTGTGCCATGCCAAAGGCGGTTCAATCATATAGTGGGAAACGCTGGAACAATCGAGACTGCACGAGAATTATGTCAATGTCTGGTGCTAACCAACTTGACCCAGCAGTTTCAGTCTGCTTCCGCAGCCCGTTGTCAAAACGCGGTGGCGTACGGCGCGGTCCGATTGCACAGAATACCTCAAGGACCGCTTTGTAGCGCGTTCTTGAAGTGCAGGTAATGTCCGAAAGGGTGAAATTGGCCCGTTGCCCGTAAGCTGCCGGTGGCAAAATTCATTGTATGCTTCAAGGGTTGCCTTCGGAAACCCGCCCCTAAAAGGCTGCCGTCGGCTGAGGGCGTGTGAAAGTACATGTGCGATTTTGGCGAGTGGGTAATGAGCGCTCCTATCGAGGCCATGCTTGCTCGACGGGGCATGAAGCCACTAAAAATCCTTAACAAACATTGGCCTCGTTGCTGAATATCAATTGCAGGTTCAATGATCTAGGAGACTTCCGTGAATCGGCATTCAATACCTTCTTCTCAATCTACGACTAACCTGACTTTCCCGTATCTGGTCACCAATGATGAGGGTGTCGGCGACCGTGATGGCCTGTTGGCGTGGTTACGCTCACAAATTCCGACCGTGAAGTCGCATCTGGCGTCCTGCGGTACCGTTCTGTTTCGCGGTTTTCCAATCCGCTGCGCTGAAGACTTCGATCTTTTCTCTGCCGCATTTGGCTATGGCGACTTCAGCTATCAGGAGTCTCTGTCAAACGCCGTCCGAATCAATTACACACCGAGGGTTTTTTCGGCAAACGAGGCACCTCCGAATGTCGAGATCTACCTGCACCACGAGTTGGCGCAAACCCCCGTCGCCCCGGAAAAAATCTTCTTCTGTTGTTTGAGCGCGGCTGAACACGGCGGGGCCACCCCTCTTTGTCGCTCCGATCAGCTCTATCATGCATTCAAGTCGGAATACCCCGAATGGGCGGACCAGTTCACAAAGCTTGGACTCAAATACACCTCCCACATGCCCTGTCTTGCGGATGCTACTTCGGGGCAAGGGCGAAGCTGGCGCAGCACGCTAAGCGTGGACTCTGCTGCTGAAGCGGAAGCCCGGCTGACCGCTCTCGGATACAGCTGGCGATGGCAGATCGACCAGTCACTCGTGGCAACAACGCCAAGCTTGCCCGCCGTTCGCAGACTTCCGGACGGGAGTGAGTCTTTTTTCAATCAGGTGATCGCTGCCTACCGTGGCTGGAAGCGAACTCACGACAGTCCCGACGAGATACTGACGTTTGGCAACGGCGCGTCAATCCCTGTTCCTGCCCTGGAAGCGATGGTCAGCCTGGCAGACAAATTTACCTTCTTGGTTGATTGGCAGGATGGCGATGTTGCACTCGTCGATAACCACCGCATCATGCATGGAAGAAAGCCCTACAGTGGCACTCGCAAGCGACAGGTGCTGGTCTGCCTGGCTAGGGAACGTATCGGCTAGTCACCCATGCGGGTTCGATCGGGGCCTGGCCAGTCGATGGACGTGTTCGAGACGGCGGATAGCGAGGACGGCGAGCCACTCGATTTCAATGAGATCAGCAATGGGACGCTGGACGAGTCAAACCGAATTCTGAGCAGACGATGGCTAATCTTTTGAGACGCCATTGAGCCTTCACATTGGCGAATAGCCGGAGTGAGGCGAATCCCGGGGCAGCAGATATCGGATTGCCGCCGTTCGGCGAAACCACCCGGCGTCCGGCAGGTAACCAACACATTGCGGACCTGCCTGGCGAAAAGCTCACCGTCCTTTGTGGCCAGTTGTACGAGTAGTCTGCCCGGCAGGAATTGGGCGGACTCGGATGTAGATTGTCCACGGAAAAAGCGTGACATCGAAATTCCTCACCGCAGCAATGGCGGTTGGTGCTTTTGACCGTCCAACCGATAGTCCGGAGTCTAAAAACGGTTACGAAGCTCCGTAGGCGGTTGCTGCCCACCGTTTAATCCGGATACCCCTAGAATCTTTACACCATTTTTATTCTCTGCGCAGGACAATTGCCCCAAGCTTGGTTTCAAGCCGCTTATTCAGGCAACAAAGCTATGTGGAATCTCCCCAAACTGACTGATCGTTCGCCTTCTTCTCTGACCACCTGGAAGGGATTTGCGCTGGCGGTGCTGGCCTGCGCCGGGACGACGCTGGTGGCTACGCCCTTGCTCGCCTATCTGGATCTGGCCAACATCGTGATGCTCTTCCTGCTCACGGTTCTGCTCATCGCCGTTCGTCTTGGCCTGGCTCCGGCCTTGCTCTCGGCATTTCTCAGCGTGGGTCTGTTCGACTTCTTCTTCGTGCCGCCGCGTTTTTCCTTCGAGGTGCATGACGGGCAGTATCTAGTCACCTTCACCGTCATGCTGGCCGTGGCGATCATCACTGGCCAGTTGACGGCCGGTTTGCGGCGACATGCCGATGAGTCCGACAGCGAAGCCTTGCGTTCCCGTGCGTTGTACGAGATGGCGCGTGATCTTTCCGGCGCGCTGATGGTTGAGCAGGTCGCCGAGATCACACGCAAGTTCCTGCGTAGCGTATTGAACGCCGACGCCATGATTCTCCTGCCCGATAGCACGGGCGTTTTGCATCCCTGTTCCGGCCAGGACGCGGCCCGTCTTCAGATTGAACCTCGGTTCGCCATCATCGCCCATGAGCGCGGGACGCCCGTTGATTGTGTGCAGTTGGCCAACAGCGGCTACGCGGCACTCTACCTGCCGTTGAAGGCTCCCATGCGGGTTCGTGGTGTCATCGCGGTTGCGCCCACGGACGGTCAGACGAAACTGTTGCTTGCTCAACGTGAACGTTTGGAAACGATGGCATCGCTGGTGGCTATTGCCGTCGAGCGCGTGCACTATGTTGATGTCGCCCAGCGCACGCAGGTGCAAGTGGTTTCGGAACGCCTGCGTAGCTCGATTCTTTCCGCCGTGTCGCACGATCTGCGCACGCCGCTGACGGCGCTGGTCGGGTTGGCTGACTCGCTGACGGTCAGCAAGCCGCCGCTTGACACCGTTGCGCAGGAAACGGCTGAGGCCATCCGCGAGCAGGCCGAGCGGCTTGCCGGTCTGGTCGGCAATCTGCTCGACATGGCCCGCCTGCATGCCGGGGAAGTGACGCTGCAGAGGGAGTGGCAGCCCATCGAGGAAGTCATCGGATCGAGCATCAAGCTGCTGGGCCGGGCGCTGGTCGAGCATCCGGTCAAGGTCACTTTGGCGAAGGGGCTGCCACTGGTCGAATTTGACGCGGTGCTACTTGAGCGTGTGTTCTGCAACCTGCTCGAAAACGCGGCCAAATATTCGCCACCGGGATCGAGCATCGGGATCGAGGCACTGGTTCGGGACGAGGTGCTTGAAGTAGCCGTTTCTGACTCCGGTCCGGGCTTCGTCCTGGATAAGGGCAGCGCGTTGTTCGAGATGTTTGTCCGTGGTGAGCCGGAGTCGTCCACGCCGGGCGTCGGACTTGGGTTGGCCATTTGCAGCGCAATCATCGAAGCGCATGCCGGCTCGATTACTGCGACCAATCGTCCACAAGGCGGAGCCTGTGTCACCTTTACCCTGCCGCTAGGCGACCCGCCGATTGTCGAAGAGGAAGTTCTGTCTCTGGAGACCCGGCATCCATGAGTGAACGACTGAACCCGCAGGTGCCCACCATCATCATCGTCGAGGACGAAAAGCAGATTCGTCGCTTCGTGCGCACCTCGCTGGAAGATGAGGGCTGCCGCGTCGTTGAGGCAGGGACCTCGGCGCAAGGTTTGCTGGAATGCGGCAACCAGAAGCCTGATCTGGTGGTGCTCGATCTCGGCTTGCCCGACGGCAACGGCATCGACTTCATCCGCGATCTGCGCGCCTGGTCGGATGTGCCGATCCTGGTTCTCTCGGCGCGCTCGCACGAGAAGGACAAGATTCAGGCACTGGATGTCGGTGCCGACGATTATCTGACCAAGCCGTTCGGTGTCGGCGAACTGCGTGCCCGTGCGCGTGCGCTGCTGCGGCGGCAAAGCCGAGGTGGTGAGGGGGCGACGCCGATCATTGAATTTGGCGACGTGAAAGTTGATCTGGCACGGCGTGTGGTCGCCCGCGCCGGGGAA
>JBBQAT010000175.1:0-8533 GCA_038316625.1 Burkholderiales bacterium | reverse complement strand
TCTCGCCAATCACGCGCCACCGCTCCAAATCTTTCTTGCTCATTTCGATCCGATCCATCGCTCTGTCCTCCTAGGCTTCTAAGGATGCACCGGACAGTTCTACTTTGCTCGAACCGGACATTACTATCTTGCTGTGACATGTGAAGATTCATGCTGCATGGTATTGGAGGCGGCAAAGAAAATAAAAAAGCCATCGACAGAAGGTGCTGATACCCCTTCATGCCGATGGCCCGGTCCGGCCGCCTACTGACTACAGCAAGCCGCGATCCGTCATTCCACGACCCCTGGAATCTTGAAGTAATTCATTGCATTCCTGAAGCTGATGTCCTGCACCATACCACCGAAGGTCTCGAAATCAGCCGGGATCTCGCCCGCTTCCATCCAGCCGCCGATCAATGCGCAAAGGATACGCCGGAAGTACTCGTGACGCGGGAAGGACAGGAAACTACGCGAGTCGGTGAGCATGCCGACAAAACGCGACAGCAAGCCAAGATTAGCCAGACTGACCATTTGCCGACGCATGCCTTCGATGTGGTCGTTGAACCACCAGGCCGACCCGCACTGGATTTTGCCGGGAATCGAACCGTCCTGGAAACAACCCATCACTGTCCCAAGCACCTCAAGATGGTTGGGATTGAGCGAATAGAGGATCGTCTTGGGCAGCAGGCCGTCACTTTGCAGGGCGTTCATGAAGGCCCCGAGCTTGCTGGCGATCTTTTCGTCAGTCACTGCGTCGTAGCCGGTGTCCGGGCCGAGTTTGCTGAACATCGAGGTATTCAGGTTGCGGATGGCCGCCAGGTGCAGTTGCATGGCCCAGCCGCGTCGGGCGTTCATGCGTCCGACCTCAAGCAGCACGGCCGTCTTGAAGGCATCACCTTCTTCCGTACTCGGAACCGTTCCCTTGAGCAAACCGGCGAAGATGCTTTCCAGCGCCTGCGCACTGGCGAAGGTGGCGAAGGGTGCCACCAGGCCGTGGTCAGACGCACGACAGCCCAGGTCGTGGAACGCGACGTGGCGGGCATCAAGCGCCGCGACCAGATCCTGATACGAACCAATGGCCACCTTGGCGGAGGCACCGAGTCGTTCGATGTAGACTTTCCAGGAAACCAGATCGTCAATGGCCAGGGCCTTGTCGGGGCGGAAGCTGGGAACCATTACCGGTTCACCGGGCTGACGGGCGGCGGCATAGGCGATGTGGTGCTCAAGACTATCGGCCGGATCGTCGGTAGTGCCGACGGCGCGGACCTTCATGCGCATGAGCAGTGAGCGGGCACCAAACTCGGGGGTGACGATCTGGGCATTGCAGGCTTCCCAGATTTTCGGGGCGGTTTTCTCGGAGAGCGGTTCGACAATGCCGAAGTAGCGCTGCAGTTCGAGGTGCGTCCAGTGGTAGAGCGGGTTGCCGATCAGGCGCGGGACGGTTCGGGCCCAGGCGAGGAAGGTCTGGTAGTCCGGTTCGTGACCGGTGATGTCGGCTTCGGGAACGCCGTTCGAACGCATGGCGCGCCATTTGTAGTGGTCACCACCCAGCCAGGCGTGGGCGAGGTTCTTGAACCGGGCGTTGCTGGCGATGTCGGCCGGCGGCAGATGGCAGTGGTAGTCGATGATCGGCATCGCCGCGGCGTAGTCGTGGTATAGCCGGCGCGAACTCGCGTCAGGGAGGAGGAAATCGGCGTTCAGGAAGGGGGACATCTGGGGACTCCGTCGTGAAAGAGTGAATTACCGCGACAGCCAGCCACCATCAACGGCGATGGTGTAGCCATTCACGTAATCAGCCGCTTTCGAGGAAAGGAAAACAACGGCACCGCCAAGATCTTCAGGCAAGCCCCAGCGACCGGAAGGAATGCGCCCGAGTATTTCTGCATTGCGCTTTTCGTCAGCCCGCAGTTGCGTGGTGTTGTCGGTCGCCATGTAGCCGGGAGCGATGGCATTGACGTTGACGCCGTGTTTGGCCCACTCATTGGCCATCAGCATGGTGATGCCCTTGATGCCGCTCTTGGATGCGGTGTAGGACGGCACGCGAATACCACCCTGAAAGGACAACATCGAAGCGATGTTGACGATCTTGCCGCCCGTACCCTGTTTGATGAACTGGCGCGCCACGGCCTGACACATGAAGAAAGCCGTCTTGAGATTGATGTTCATTACATCGTCCCATTCCTTCTCGGTGAAATCGACAGAGTCATTGCGCGTGATGATGCCCGCGTTGTTTACCAGGATGTCGATGTGGCCGAAGGCCTGGAGCGCCGCTTCAACGACGCGTTCCACTGGCTCGATGCTGAGAAGATTCGCCTGGACGTGCAGGTATTTTCTACCTGCCGCCTCAATCGCTGCAGCCGTCTCCGGCGCACTATCGGCATAAGTTACACCCACGATGTCCGCTCCCGCCTGGGCAAGTGCCACGGCCATGCCGCGACCCAGACCACGCTCGGAGCCGGTGACAATGGCTACTTTGCCATCGAGTTTGAATGCATCAAGTATTCCGCTCATATCAGTTCCTTTTATCGGAGGTCGTTGGGGCCGAGGCCATCCATGTCGTCGAAAGTCTGGTTCTCGCCAGCCATACCCCAGATGAAGGAATAAGGGCCGGAGGCTACGCCTGAATGGATCGACCAGGACGGCGAAATCACCGCCTGTTCATTGGCCATTACGATGTGGCGGGTTTCAGTCGGTTGTCCGTGCAGATGGAAGATGCGTGTATCGGGCGACATGCCGAAATAGAGATAAACCTCCATGCGGCGTTCGTGAGTATGTGGCGGGAAGGTGTTCCACACACTGCCCGGTTCCAGAACTGTTACGCCCATGACCAGCTGACAGCTCTTGCAGACGGCCGGATGAACATACTGATAGATTGTGCGCACATTGCACGTTTCGGGCGAGCCGAGTTTCTTTGGATTCGCTGTTGCCCGCGTGATGTGCACCGTCGGATAGGAGGCATGTGCCGGGCAACTCATGAGATACAGCTTGGCCGGATTGGCGGGATCATCGCTCTCGAAGGCGACGGACTTGACTCCCATGCCAACGTACAGGCCGTCGCCATTCGACAAGACATGCGTCACACCATCGAGAATGACCCGGCCATTAGCGCCAATATTGACGATGCCAAGCTCGCGGCGATCAAGGAAATTCGGCGTACCGAATGCCTTGCCGCCTTCAAGCAAAAGAGCTTGCGTGGTCGGAACGGCGCCGCCGAAGACGACGCGGTCCACGTGCGTATAGGTCAGCTTCAGTTCGCCGGTCGCAAAGACCTGCTCGACGAGAAAATGGCGACGAAGGGTTTCGGTGTCGTAACCCTTCACGTCCTCCGGATGATGTGAATAGCGTGTTTCGAGTTTCATGAAACCTCCGAAATCAAGTCTTGATAAAATCTTCGCGCTGTGGCGTGAAGATATCGAGTAAGCGGCCTTCGACAATGCAGGTGGTCCCGTGCAAGGCCGAGGAAGGTACATAAAGCGAATCACCCGCGCGTACGGTGGTGGTTTCACCTTCGATCATGAAAACAAATTCACCGGAAAGACAGTAGCTGACCTGCTCGTGAGCATGCCGGTGCTCGGCACCGCAGGCTCCGGCCTTGAAGAACACTTCAACCATCATGAGGCCGCCACCTGCTGCGCGGATCTTGCGGTTGACTTGTCCGGCCTCAACTGTTTCCAGGGCAAGTTCAGCATCAGGGAAAAATACATTGCTCATCTACATTCCGTCCAATAACACCACAGTTCAACTTCATGCCGCCCTTTGCTTCAGGATGGCGCTCGTGAGATCGGTGTCAGGCGGGTCATACGGAGAAGAAAACCTGAGGTGATGATCGTGGCCTGACAATCTGACCACGATGACTTTACACCCGACTGCCGGGTTGATCAAGTATTTTGAAATGTGATTCCATTTTTAGGGATTCGTCTGCGTACGCTCAAGCTATCAGGCATTGGTTTCCGGGCTGTAGCCCAGGACACTTGAAATGCGGGCGGCGGCGCCCTTGATTTTGTCGATCTTTTCGTTCTCTTCTCCACGGTCATAGCGGAACCCCGGCCAGGAAACCGAAATCGTCGCGACGACCGACCCCGTGTGGTCGAAGATGGGGGCACCGATGCAGTGGATACCCTCCTCATTTTCTTCATCATCCAGTGCGTAACCTTGTTCGCGAATGCGATCCAATTCAACATATAGAGCGGGGCGGTTCGAAAGTGTCTTCTTGGTAAAGGCCAGGAGACGGACTCCCTTTAGTGCCGCCTCTCGCTCATCTTCTGCCGAGAACGCCAACAGAACCTTTCCGATGGCCGTACAGTAAAGCGGCATGCGCCGACCGACACGCGAAAACATGCGAATAGTATACTTTGACTCGATTTTGAGGACATAAACAGCAGAATCCCCCTCGAGAACTCCCATGTGCACGGTCTCGCCGAGTTCTTCGGCAAGCTGCTCAGCGATCGGGCGCGCGGCGGAATGCAGATCAAGATGATCAAGCGCCCGCGATCCCATGTTGAACATCTTCAGCGTGATTGCCCAGCGGTCGCCATCGATCCGACGCACATATCCCAACTCCTGAAGGGTAAGCAGGAAGCGGTAGACCGTCGGCTTGGCCAGTTTGATATCGCGGGAGATTTCCTCCAGTCCGATGGCTCGTTGCCGGGAAAGCTGGTCCAGGACTGCAAGCACTCGCACTGCCGCACTGACCAGCGGAACAGCCGCTGGCTTTGGCGAACTCTTTTTTGCCATTTTGGACTCCCGTTTCATTTTCTCAATCTTAGCATTGAAATACTCGAATACGATGATTCTCGCGCAAGATAGTAGCTATCCTTGGCGCTCAAGCAAGTATCCATGGGCCAATGGACAAAGCAGGAATTTACGGGAGGAACAGGCGCGCGACGGCTTCGGGATTCGACGGGAAGTAGAGGTGCATGTAGCTGGCGGTGAGCCGGTGGTGACGGTAAACCGCTTCGCCGGCACGACCGTCCGGGCGATACGAGACGCACAGCGGTTGCAGATCGGTTTCGGTTTTCGAGTAGTGAAAAGTGTGGCCACGCAAACGGCCTTCCGGTAACTTGACTTCCTGCATGCCGAGCCCGGCGAGTTTCTTCTGCATGCTCACTTGACCCGGCAACAGCCCGGCGAGTACATGTAGATTGCCTGCAATATCGTGCATGGTCTGAAACAGCGTCATCATGCCGCCGCATTCAGCCAGCACAGGTTTCCCGGCGTTGACATGGTGGGCAAGTGAAGCCCATAAGCGACGATTTGCGGCGAGTGTTTTGCTATGTAGTTCCGGGTAGCCACCGGGCAACCAGACTGCATCGCAAGGCGGCAACTCGCTGTCGGCCAACGGCGAAAAATACGTGATCTTCGCGCCAAGCAATTCAAGGCAATCCAGGTTGGCCGGATAAAGAAAACAGAAGGCCGCGTCGCGCGCAATGGCGATGGTTTTACCGTTCAGCAGAGGGGAAATTGCAGGAGGTTTGACGTCAACAAAGTTGACCGACGGGGGGAGTCCGGCAGCGGCCGTCGGAGCCAGCAGATCCGCCATCCGCTCGATACGCAGCGAAAGGTCTTCGATTTCTGCCGCTGGCAGCAGGCCAAGATGACGTTCAGGCATCGCTGCCTCCGCATCGCTCGGTAAATGGCCGTACCAGGCGATATCCGGCGGCAGACTCTTTTGCAGTAACTCGGCATGATAGGCACTACCCACGCGATTGGCCAAAGCCGTATGGAGTGGGGTGCCCGGCCGGTAATGCTTTAGGCCATAGGCAATGGCCCCGAAGCTGCTGGCCATCGCGGCGCTGTCGATCACGACGAGGATTGGGATGCCGATCCTCGTCGCCAGGTCAGCAGCCGAAGGACTTCCGTCAAACAGCCCCATGACGCCTTCAACGAGGATCAGGTCGGCACTGCGCGCCGCTTCAGCCAGCCGCCAGGCGATATCCTCTTCGCCGCACATCCACAGGTCGATGTTCTGGCACGGAGCGCCGCTGGCAATAGTATGTATTTGCGGGTCAAGGAAATCCGGCCCGCATTTGAAGACGCGGACTTTTCGTCCGAGTCGCGTGTGTAGTCGAGCCAACGCTGCAACCACGGTCGTTTTCCCCTGTCCGGAAGCAGGTGCGGCAACGAACAGGGCGGGGCAGGAAAGCCTTCCTTCCACGCTTACCACTCCAGTCCCGGCATGGCTTTGACGCCGGCCTTGAAAGCATGCTTGACCAGCGTCATGTCGGTGACGGTATCAGCTGCTTCAACCAGTGCATCCGGGGCAGCACGTCCGGTAATGATGACGTGTTGCATGCGCGGCCTCGCCGCCAGGGCGTCGACGACAGGTGCGATTTGGAGCCAGCCGTATTTGAGCGTATAAGTAAACTCGTCGAGAACAAGGAGCCCGATGTCGGGATTGTTGAGGTAGTTGCAGGCCAGTTCCCAGGCGGCTTGCGCAGCGACCGCATCGCGTGAACTGTCCTGCGTTTCCCAGGTGAATCCTTCGCCGGAAACATGCCAGTTAACACTTCCCGGAATCATCTCGCCGATGCGCCGGTAGAAGCCCTCTTCGCCCGTGTCGGAGCGTCCTTTGATGAACTGGATAACGGCGACCTTCATGCCGTGCCCGAGCGCACGAGCTACCACACCGAAAGCAGCCGAAGATTTTCCTTTACCATTACCGGTATTGATGACCAGCACGCCGCGCTCTTCCTGCGCCGCCGCGATGCTCCCGTCAATCACCGCTTTCTTGCGAGCCATGCGTTTCACATGACGCTCATCTCGGGATTCCGTTTTTTCAATTTCACTCATGGGTTGCTCTCACCTTGGGACAAAACTGACGTGTCCATCGTTTTCCAGCAATTGAAGCGGGTATTGATAAAGGACTGAAAGCCGGTCGACCGTCAGCATGTCCCTGGCTGGCCCGCACTCGGTTTTTCCGTCACCGTGAATCAACAGCACCCGGTCACAAAAGCGCCAGGCTAATGCCGGCTCATGCAGGACCATGGCGACAGCGGCACCGCAATCGCGTGCTGCGCCGGCAAACAGTTCGAGCATGGCAATCTGGTGTTTCAGATCGAGATGGGCAATCGGCTCATCAAGCAGGAACAATCGCGGCGCTTGCGCAAGCAAGGTAGCAATCGCCAGCCGCTGCCGCTCTCCCCCTGAGAGTGTCTGTATATCGCGTTGCTCGAACGAAGCGAGATCGACTGCCGTCAGTGCTTCGCGGACGATTCTTGCATCCTTCTCGCTCTCCCAGCCCCAGCGATCCAGGTGAGGATGACGGCCGACCAATGCCGTTTCCAGCACCGTGGAGGCGAAGGCATCGCCGCGAGCCTGTGGCAACCAGCCGCGAATTAGCGCGCTCTTGCGCGCACCCAGCGTGGCGTAGCGGGTGCCGTCGACCCGGACTTCGCCCGCTTGTGGCGCTCGCAGTCCGGCGAGCACCGACAACAGGGTCGATTTGCCCGCGCCATTGCGCCCGAGAATGGCCAGCCGTTCGCCTGCATGCAGCGTCAGATCGAGATCGCGGCAAAAGACCTTGTCGCCGATACTGACGGTAAGCTTGTGTGTCTCAAGGAGAGGAGGATTGCCGGCCACCTTAGCGCCTCTTCTGCGAATCACGGGTCAGGAGGAAAAGGAACACCGGAACACCGATCAATGCGGTAAGAACGCCGACAGGGAGTTGCTGCGGAGCAATCAGGGTACGCGCCAGCGTGTCGGCGATCACCAGCAAACTGCCGCCCGCCAGCACAGAGGCCGGCAACAGCAAGCGCTGATCGTTACCCACGGCCAGGCGAACCAGATGCGGAACGATCAGCCCGACAAAACCTATGGAACCGGCCTGGGTTACTGCGGCCGCAGTGGCCAGCGAGGCAACGATGTATACGCCACGCCGCAAACGGCCAACTTGAACTCCAAGCGTTTGCGCCATATCCGCCCCGCGCGTCAGCAGATTCAACTCGCGTGCAAAAGGTAAGGAAATGAGCAGTACGGCGACCAGGACGCCAAGAGCCAGCATCGGGTCATTGGCCTGCGAAAGGTCGCCCATTAGCCAGAACAGCATGCCGCGCAATTTGTGATCGGGCGCAATCGACAGCATCAACGCCACCATTGCGCCGCAGCCAGAAGCAACGATAACGCCGGTGAGCAACAGGCGCGTCTGCGTCCAGCTACCGTCACCGTGCGCCAGACCAAAGACAACAAGCATTGCGGCCAGCGCACCAAGAAAGGACGCGCCGTTGATTCCGGACACTCCAAAACCGAAAAGGATGGCCAGAAAGGCACCGACGCCGGCACCGCCGGAAATGCCGAGAACGTAGGGGTCAGCCAGTGGGTTGCGTAGCAACACCTGCAACAGCGCACCGGCCAGTGCCAGCAGGCCACCACAGGCAAAACCGGCCAGCGCACGCGGCAGGCGCAGACTACGGACCACTTCGGCCGACATGGTGTCTTGCGAGCTGAACAGCGTGGAGAAAACTTCGCTGATCGGGATATTGATACTGCCCACCATCAGCGCCAGCGCCATGCTGAGCAACGCCAGCCCGGCAAGGGCGGCGAGGATGAACAGGGCGCG
>JBBQAT010000174.1:0-8594 GCA_038316625.1 Burkholderiales bacterium | reverse complement strand
CGGTCGGCGGCGCAATAGTCTTCGAGCGTTCCGCCGGGGACGTATTCCATGACGATGTAGCAGAGGTCTTCTTCGACCACGGCGTCGAAAATCTGCACGATGTGCGGGTGCGACAGCTTGCCGACGAGAGAGGCTTCGTTGAGGAACAGGTGGGTGTAGAGCTTGCCGCGCTCCGGATTTCTGAGGATCCCCGGCGAGGCGATCTTGATCGCCACCTGGCGTTGCGTAAACGGGTCGGTGCCAAGATAGACGCTCGACGTGGCGCCGCAGCCGATCTGGCGAACGAGCTCGTATTTGCCGACCTTATCCCCAACCTTATCCTTATCCACGGTGTGCGGCGGCTCGCTGCGCTCAGAGCTGACGCCGGGCGCGGGCGATCGCCGCACGCACCTGACGCGGTGCCGTGCCGCCGACATGGTTGCGCGCTGCGAGCGAGCCGTCGACGGTCAGCACGGCAAAAATGTCGTCGCCGATGAGCGGCGAAAAACGCCGCAGTTCGGCGAGCGGCAATTGCCCGAGATCGACGCCGAGTTCCTCGGCGCGGCGCACGGCAAGGCCGACGGCTTCGTGGGCGTCGCGAAACGGCAGCCCCTGGCGCGTCAGGTAGTCGGCCAGATCGGTCGCCGTCGCAAAGCCTTGGCGCAGCGCGTCCTGCATGTTTTCCGGGCACGCCGTGACGCCGCAAATCATCTCGGCAAAAATGCGCAGCGTGTCGGTGACCGTGTCAACCGAATCGAACAGCGGTTCCTTGTCTTCCTGGTTGTCCTTGTTGTAGGCCAGCGGCTGGCCCTTCATCAGCGTCAGCAAGGAGGTCAGGTGGCCGTAGACGCGACCGGTCTTGCCGCGCGCGAGTTCAGGGACGTCCGGGTTCTTCTTCTGCGGCATGATCGAGCTGCCGGTGCAGAAGCGGTCGGCGATCTTGACGAAGCCGAAACGCGGGTTCATCCACAGCACCAGTTCTTCCGACATGCGCGAGAAGTGCATCATCAGCAAGGCGCTGGCAGCGCAGAATTCGATGGCGAAGTCGCGGTCGGAAACGGCGTCAAGCGAGTTTTCGCAGACGTCATCGAAACCGAGTTCGGATGCGACGAATTCGCGGTCGATCGGGTAGGTCGTACCGGCCAGCGCCGCAGCGCCGAGTGGCAGGCGGTTGGTGCGCTTGCGCACGTCGGCGTAACGTTCGGCATCGCGCCGGGTCATCTCGAACCAGGCCATCAGGTGATGGCCGAAGGTGATCGGCTGCGCGACCTGCAAGTGCGTGAAGCCCGGCATCGGCGTTGCCGCTTCACGTTCGGCTAGGTCAAGCAGATTGCTCTGGAACTGCTTGAGCAGCAACAGAATGTCGTCAATCGAATCGCGCAGATAGAGGCGGATGTCGGTCGCCACCTGGTCGTTGCGTGAACGGCCGGTATGCAGCCGTTTGCCGGCGTCGCCGACGAGCGTCGTCAAGCGCTTTTCGATGTTCAGATGAACGTCTTCGAGATCGAGCGACCATTCAAAGCCGCCGGCTTCGATTTCGCCGACGATCTGCGCCATGCCGCGCTGGATGTCGGCCAGATCCTCTGGCGAAATGATGCTTTGTTTGGCCAGCATCCGGGCATGGGCCAGCGAACCGCGAATGTCCTGGCGCCACATGCGCTTGTCAAAATCGACCGAAGCCGTGTAACGTTTGACGAGATCGGACATCGGTTCGGAAAAACGGCCGGCCCACGTGTATTGGGACGCTGAAGAAGAGGGCGATTGGCTCATGATGGACGCAAGTTGTTAGGCTAAAATGACTGGATGTCAAGTATAAGGCAAAACCAGGCGGGACAGCCGCTCCCGGACTTCCGTAATTTCGGCGTCATGCTGCGCATTCTGCTCGGCGTGAACCTGCTCGCACTGGCCGGGGCGCTGGTGCAGAGCACCGGAATTCTCGATTGCCTGCAGCGCTTTGTCGACATGGCGGCGTGGGTGCAGCCCTTGCTGCTGTTCAATCTCTCGCTGTTGGCTTTGACCGGTAAAGTTCTGCGGCGTTTGCCGGCGTTGATCGCGCAGGCGGCCGTGGTGGTGCTGGCGGCCGCTTCTTCCGCGCTGTTGCTCGATTTCTGGCGTTTCATGGCGGTGGATGAGGGGGGCTGGCAGCGTGTGTTGCGCGCGGCGCTTCTGGGCGGGCTGGTAGCCGGGACGATGCTTTTCTATTTTGCACTGCGTGTCAAAGCCTTTTCGCCCGCGCTGGCCGAGGCGCGCCTCCAGGCGTTGACGGCACGTATCCGCCCGCATTTCCTGTTCAATAGTTTGAACGCTGTTTTGTCCCTGATCCGTGCAGAGCCTCGGCGTGCCGAGACCGCGCTCGAGGAACTGGCCGATCTCTTCCGCGCCCTGATGCGCGATCATCGTGATCTATTACCGCTGGCCGATGAAATTGCCCTGTGCCGACAATACCTCAACCTGGAAAAACTGCGCCTCGGCGAGCGGCTCAACGTCGAATGGGACATCGCGGATATGCCGACCGATCTCAAGGTGCCGCCGCTGATGTTGCAGCCCTTGCTGGAAAATGCGGTGTATCACGGCATTGAACCGTTGGACGAGAACGGCATCGTGCGTATCCGTTTTTGCCGGGCGGGTAATGAACTGCATATTGACCTCTCCAATCCCTGTCCGCGCAACGACAGTGCACAGGGTGGAAACCGCATGGCGCTGGCTAATATCCGCGAGCGATTGACGCTGTACTATGACCTCGAGGCGCGCCTGGAAACGCAGGAAGTCAAGCTCGACAACGGTTTGCGCGAGTACCATGTGCATATCGTTTTGCCCTGCCGGAGCAAGGAGCTGTGACTACTCTTTCCGTGATGATCGTTGACGATGAGGCCCCCGCCCGAGCGCGTTTGCGCGACCTTCTTTCAGATGTCGCCGACGAGGTGCCGAATGCGGTAGTGACCGAAGCGGCCAATGGTTTGCTGGCGCTCGACGCCATTGCTGTACATCCCGTTGATGTGGTGCTGGTGGATATCCGCATGCCGAAAATGGACGGCATCGAATTGGCGCGACACCTCGCCCAGCTTGAGCATCCGCCTGCCGTCATTTTTGTTACGGCCTTTGACGGTTATGCCGTGCAGGCGTTCGAGCTTAACGCCATCGACTATCTGGTCAAACCGGTACGCGCACAGCGGCTTGCTGCCGCCCTGCAGAAAGTCAGGCAGAGCCGGCCGGCTCCGCCGCAGGTGCTCGCCCGCTTGCAGCAGGGCGCGCGCACGCATTTGTCCTGCCACGAACGCGGCCGGCTGCTGCTGATCCCGCTTCAGGAAATACTCTACCTCAAGGCCGATCTCAAATACGTGACGGCGCGCACGGCCAGCCGCGAATACCTGCTCGACGAATCGCTGACGCATCTGGAGGTGGAATTCTCCGAGCGCTTCATTCGCCTGCATCGCAGCGCGCTCGTCGCCAAGGAGGCTATTGCCGGCTTCGAGAGATGTCTGGATGAGAATGCCGAAACCCAGTGGCAGGCGCTGTTACGCGGAATTCCTGAACGCCTTCCGGTCAGCCGGCGGCAATGGCCGCTGGTCAAGTCCTACGCAAAACAGCTCAGTTCCTGATGCGCAAGAGCGCCGATTGACGGGCGTTTTCAGTTTGTTTCGAGGTCATTCAAAAACAGGCCTGGTGCGTGGCATGTTCCCGTGTTGATGTGGCGTTCCGGGCAGCCGCAGCCTGGGCATTGGCCGCGTCGAACAGGGTGGCATGCTAAAATCCTGACTGTTTCCTTAGGGCTTTTTGCCCGCTTTCTTTCAGGACTCTGCCTTGAAAAACACCCCTTCTTCGCCCACTCGCATCGTCATCGCTTCGCGTGAATCGCGTCTTGCCCTTTGGCAGGCGAAACATATTCAGGCGCGCCTCGCGGAGTTGCAACCGCAGTGCCAGGTCGAGATCCTCGGCATGACGACGCGCGGCGATCAGATTCTTGACCGCCCGCTGTCGCAGATTGGCGGCAAGGGCCTGTTCATCAAGGAACTCGAAGTGGCGATGGAGGAGGGACGTGCCGATCTTGCGGTTCACTCGCTCAAGGATGTGCCGATGGAGATGCCGGATGGTTTTTCGCTGACGGCCGTCACGGCGCGTGAAAACCCGCGCGATGCTTTTGTTTCCAACAAATACGATGGCCTCGACGCGCTCCCGGCCGGTGCTGTGGTTGGCACCTCCAGCCTGCGTCGTGAGGCGATCCTGCGCGCCAAGTATCCTCACCTGAAAATCGAGCCCCTGCGCGGCAATCTCGACACCCGTCTGCGCAAGCTCGACGAAGGCCAGTACGACGCGATCATTCTGGCCGCCGCCGGGCTGATTCGTCTCGGGCTGAAAGAACGCATCAAGACGATGCTGACGCCCGAGCAGTCGCTGCCGGCACCGGGCCAGGGCGCGCTGGGCATCGAGATTCTCGCCCGTCGTTCTGATGCAGAGGCATGGATCGCTCCGCTGCGTGATGCGGAAACGACGCATTGCGTGCGTGCTGAACGGGCGTTTTCACGTGCGCTCGGCGGCAGCTGCCAGATTCCGCTGGGGGGCTACGCCATCCTTGAAGAAGGCCAGTTGTGGTTGCGAGGCTTCGTCGCCACACCGGATGGAAAGCAGATGGTCAGCGGCGAGTTGCGTGGCGCGCCAGAGGACGATGAGTTGATCGGTCAGCAGCTGGCAAAAGCCTTGCGCGAGCAGGGCGCCGACGCGATTCTTGCGGCGCTGGCGATCCCTGCCGGCCAATGAGCCAAGTCTTGCAGGGGCGAAGAATACTGGTGACCCGGCCGTCTGCTCAGGCCGGGACGCTGGCACAGCTGATCGAAGCTCAGGGCGGCGAGCCAGCGCTTTTCCCTCTTCTTGCCATTGGTCCGGCCGACGATGCGCAGCCTTTGCAGCAGGCGATTGAGCGGCTTGACGATTACTCCATCGCGGTTTTCATCAGCCCGAATGCGGTTGAATACAGTTTGCCGAACATTCTTTCCGAACGTCCCTGGCCCGCGACTTTGCAGGTGGCGGCTATTGGGCCGGGTACGGCCGTTCAGCTCGCTGCCCGTGGTTTCGACCATGTCGTCGTGCCGATGGAACGCTTTGATTCCGACGCCTTGCTGGCCTTGTCCGCGTTTCAGACCGGCTGTATGGCCGGGAAGAAGGTGCTGATTCTGCGCGGCAATGGTGGGCGCGAGGTGTTGGCCGAAACGCTGCTCAAACGTGGCGCACAGGTCGATTGCGTGACCTGCTATCACCGTTCGTCACCGGCGGATGCGGAACCGCTCCGCTCGTGGCTGCATACCGGGCAGCTTGACGCGCTGACGATTTCGTCCAGCGAGGGTTTGCGCAATCTAATGAACTTGCTCAATGCTAACGACCGCGAGCGCTTGCGTAAGCTTCCTCTCTTTGTTCCGCATCAGCGTATTGCCGAGGTGGCTGCCGAACTGGGTTTGCAGCGGATTATTCTGACCCGGCCGGCGGATGCCGGCATCATCGAAGCGCTGTGTGCCCATGATTGGCTGGGTCAGGAGTCCAAATGAAAGGCCTGTTCTGGGTGCTGACACTGTTCGCGCTGGCCGTCACTCTCGCGCTGGCGACTCAGCTCAACGAGAGTTACGTGGTGCTGGTTCTCCCGACCTATCGTGAAGAAATTCCGTTGAATTTTGCCATCACGATACTGGTTGGCGGCTTCTTCGTCCTTTACCTGCTGTTGCGTGGCGTGGCAATGACGAGGTCGCTGCCCGGACGGGTGCGAGGATTCCGGGAACGCCGTCGGCGCGAGAAAGCGGCGGGTGAGTTTGACGACGTGATTCGACTTGTTTTCGAGGGGCGCTACGGCCAGGCTTTGAAGAAGGCCGGTGCCGCGCACGCGGCGGGTCATTCGCCGGGTCTGGCGGCGTTGCTGGCGGCGCGCTCGGCGCAGCGCCTGCGTGAGCCGCTCCAACAGAAGGAATGGTTGGAGCGTGCCGTACAGACCGATCCGAAAATGCACGCCGCCGCGCTGATGCTTGAGGCCGAGATGCTGGTGGAAACGCGACAGTTCGACGCGGCTGTGGCGGTATTGCTGCGACTGCATGACGCCGCCGGAGTGCACGTCGCCGCCTTGCAACTTGAGTTGCAAGCGCAGCACGGTTGTGGACAGCGGGATGAAGTGCTGCGCATCGCTCGCCTGCTTGAAAAACGCCATGCCTTGCCGCCCGACCTGGCTCGGGAAGTGGAATTCAAGGGAAGCTCCGACGCTGATCCGTCTTGAATGTTGCCCCGGCGGGAACTGAAGCCGCCCCGGTTAGTCGAACGCGAGTTGTTTCAGCGCGGGCGACCGACGCGTAGGCGTGCAAACAAGGCCGTTCGTGTTGTTCCGTTTATCCCTAGCTTTCAAGGAGTCAGCCCATGAATGTAGCGGAAGTCAAAGCAGCGGACGGTCGTATCACGCAACTGGAAATCGACCAGCGTGTGTTCGATCTCTACGATGAGTATTGTCATGGCCGCATCGACCGGCGCGAGTTTCTTGCGCGTGCGGCGTCGCTGGCGGTGGTCGGCAGCCTGGGAATGGCGCAAGCCTTGCTGCCGCGCTATGCGCAGGCGCAGACGATCTCGTTTACCGACGAGCGCATCAAGGGCACCTACGTGACCTACCCGTCGCCGGGCGGTAACTCGGGCACCATGCGCGGCTATCTTGTGCAACCGAAGGGCGCGGGGCCGTTTCCAGCGGTGCTGGTGGTGCATGAGAATCGCGGCCTCAATCCGTATATCGAAGACGTGGCGCGGCGCTTGGCCGCCGATGGCTTTCTGGCGCTCGCACCTGATGGCCTGTACCCGGTCGGTGGTTATCCGGGCAATGACGACGACGGGCGCGACTTGCAGGCCAAGCTGGATCAGATGAAGCTGCGTACCGATCTGCTGAACAGCGCGCGTTTCCTCAAGACCCATGCGCTTTCAACCCGCAAGCTCGGGGTGACGGGTTTTTGCTATGGTGGGGGCATCGTCAATTACCTGGCCGCCACGCTGGGTGCCGATATGCAGGCCGGTGCGCCGTACTACGGTGTCGCGGCGGATACGGCGAGCGTGAGCAACATCAAGGCACCGCTGGTGTGTCATCTGGCCGAGAAAGATGAGAGGATCAACGCGACCTATCCGGCGTTTGAAGCCGCGCTAAAGGCAGCCGGGGTCGAGTATCAGGTGCATGTCTATCCTGGCATGCAACACGGCTTCCACAACAACTCGACGCCGCGCTACGACGAGGCGGCGGCCAAGCTTTCGTGGGATCGGACGCTGGCGCACTTCAAGAAGCATCTGGTGTAGCGAGCCTCTCGGTTCATTCGATGCATACCCGCAAGGCGCGTCAATTGGCCTTCTACGCGAGGCATGCTTCGAGATCCGCATGAACATTGGCCTGCGCGAATCATGGCCAGAAAATGCCCGTGTTGATTGGCTTGCGGGCTAGCTGACCGGCTGTCGCTGTGTCAGATCAATCTCCACGTACCCTCGCCCGGTCGACTTTCTCGTCGAAGCCGGCGGGCGGCCCGTGAAGCCGGAATCGACCGCGACGCAGCAGGAAAGTCGCCGGATTTTCCCGTTCTCTCCTGAACGATTGCCTTGAAGCGAAGGGAGGCGCGATTCGTACGACTATCCGAGTGCCATTGACCCGGGCGCAGAGGATGAGGATACTTCGGGTTGTGCGCCTGAAGTCCTCGTACTTCTTTGCCGCTTCGGTCAGGCGATCTGCCGGCAAGCGTATTCCGTCAGAAATGGATTGTTCAAGAATGATTTTTCGTATTGCGCTCCGAACGAACGAGTTACTGTTCTGTGCGCTCTTGGCGCTCTCGGGATGCGCTGCTGTAGGACCCGACTATACCTCCCCACGCTTGTCGGAAGCCGATGTGCCGGCCCACTGGACGTCACCCACCGGCCGAGCGGGTTCTGCCGCAGAGAGGCAGGATGTGCCGATGCGGGCCTCTCAATGGTGGACCGAGCTTTCAGATTCGGCGTTGAACCAGTTGGTCATGAAGGCCTTTGAAACAAGCCCGACGCTTGATGCTGCCATGGCGACGCTTGGTCAGTCCAGATCGCAGTCGGCGCAAACCGACGCATCGGCGCAGCCATCAGCGGACGTCAGCGCAAGCAGTCAGCGCGCCTCATCCGACAGCGTGAAAAAATCCTATCAGGACTCCTGGCTGTCGATGAATTCTTCCTGGGAGATCGACCTTTTCGGGGCTGTTCGTCGCGGCAAAGAGGGCGCACTGGCTCGCGAAGAAGCGCAAATGGCCACCCTGGCCGATGCGCGAGTCAGCCTCTCGGCCGATGTGACGGACGCCTACCTGGGCTATCGAGCCTGCCAGTCCTATTTGACCCTGAGCGAGCAGGACGTGGCTTCGCGAACGGCCACCCAGAAGCTGACGGCCGCCAGTGTAGAGGTGGGCTTTACCGCGCCCTATCAGGGGATTCGAAGCGCGGCCTCGGTCGCCGAGGCAAAAGCCCGGTTGACCGAGACGAAAGCGCGCTGCAGCCGACTCGAAAATCTGCTGACTCGCCTGACCGGTGTCGCCCGGCCAGGTCTCATGGAGATTCTGGCGGAAGAGCCCACCGGCCTGGACCGGCTGCCGGTTCCGAAGCATTTT
>JBBQAT010000173.1:0-8602 GCA_038316625.1 Burkholderiales bacterium | reverse complement strand
CTGGTCACTGGCGCTTGCCTTGCAGAAGTGGGCAACGAAGTGCTGTGTATGGACGTCGACGCCCGCAAAGTCGACATTCTCAAATCCGGCGGCATTCCCATCTACGAGCCAGGCCTGGAGGAAATGGTCAGGCGCAACATTGCGGCCGGGCGATTGACATTCACCACGGATGCAAAAGCCTCTGCGCGCTTTGGAGAAATCCAGTTCATCGCCGTCGGTACGCCGCCAGATGAAGACGGGTCTGCCGATCTGCAGTACGTTGTTGCCGCCGCGCGCAACATTGGACGGCACATGGATTCCTTCAAGCTGGTCGTTAACAAATCGACGGTTCCCGTCGGCACGGCAGACCGAGTCAAAGCTGCCATAGAGGAAGAACTAAAAACGCGAGGCCTTGGTCCTGAGTTCTGCGTCGCCTCCAACCCGGAATTTCTGAAGGAAGGCGCGGCCGTCGACGATTTTATGAAACCGGACCGTATCGTCATCGGCACCGACAACGAAAGGGCAACGCAGCTCCTGCGCAACCTTTACGCACCGTTTCAGCGCAACCACGACCGACTCATCGCCATGGATATTCACTCCGCCGAGCTGACCAAGTACGCCGCCAATGCCATGCTGGCAACACGCATCTCGTTCATGAACGAACTCGCCGTCCTTGCCGAAAACCTCGGTGCCGACATCGAACAGGTACGCCACGGCATCGGTGCCGACCCGCGTATCGGCTACCACTTCCTGTATGCCGGATGTGGCTATGGAGGCTCCTGTTTTCCAAAAGACGTCCAGGCTCTACGCCGCACGGCGCAGGAAAACAACGTCGCCTTGCGCGTTCTCGACGCTGTTGAGCAAGCCAACGAGGCGCAGAAGAGCGTGCTTATCACTAAACTTCGCACCCGCTTTGGCGATGATCTCAGGGGCAAACGCTTTGCCTTCTGGGGTCTCGCCTTCAAACCCAATACCGACGATATGCGCGCCGCGCCCAGTCGGACCATGATGGAGGCGCTGTGGAGCTTGGGCGCTACCATTTCCGCCTATGACCCAGCCGCTATGGAAGAGACACGCCGCATCTATGGCCAGCGAGACGATCTGACGCTGGTTGAAAATCCAATGAACGCCCTCGAAGGTGCCGATGCGCTGCTCGTCGTCACCGAATGGAAAGCTTTCCGCAGCCCCAATTTCGAAACCATGAAATCGCTGCTCAAGAACCCGGTGGTTTTTGACGGGCGCAATCTTTACGAACCGGCCATGATGCGCGAACAAGGCTTCGAGTACTTCCCGATTGGGCGGCGAGCATGAAGATTCTGGTCACCGGCGCGGCCGGATTCATTGGCCTGCACGTCGCACGCCTGCTGCTGGAGCGCGGCGACGAAATCGTTGGCATCGACAACCTCAATGATTACTACGATCCAACGCTCAAGCTGGCACGCCTTGAGTGCCTGACGCCCTACGCCAACTTCCGCTTCATCCGGATGGATATTGCTGATACAACGGCCTTGGCCAGCCTGTTCGCTGACGAGAAGTTCAAGCGGGTCATCCATTTGGCCGCACAGGCTGGCGTGCGCTATTCGCTGACCAACCCGCAGGCCTATATCCAGAGCAACCTGGTCGGTTTCGGCAACGTGCTTGAGAGCTGCCGCAAGAACACAGTCGAACACCTTGTTTACGCCAGCAGTTCGAGTGTCTATGGTGCCAATACCCGCATGCCGTTTTCGGTGCATGATGAAGTAAATCACCCGGTCAGTCTGTACGCCGCCACAAAAAAGTCCAACGAGCTGATGGCACACAGCTACAGCCACCTGTTCGGTCTCCCGACAACCGGTTTGCGCTACTTCACGGTTTACGGTCCTTGGGGACGCCCGGACATGTCGCCATGGTTATTTACCAGCGCCATTCTCGAAGGTCGCTCTATCGACGTTTTCAACCACGGCAAAATGCAGCGGGATTTCACCTACGTTGGCGACATCGCCGAGGGCACGGTCAGAGTCATGGATCACATCGCTGCGCCGAATTCCGTTTTTGACAGCGGCAATCCCGATCCGGCCAGCAGTTTTTCTCCCTACCGAATCTACAACATCGGCAACCATCAGCCGGTGGAACTGATGACTTTCATCGAGACCATTGAAAGAGCACTGGGACGTGAGGCCAAGAAGAATTTTCTGCCGATGCAGGCCGGCGATGTTCTAGCCACCTATGCAGATGTCGAGGATTTGAAACGGGACGTCGGCTTCAGTCCGAAAACCCCGCTCGCCGAAGGCATCGAACACTGGGCAGTGTGGTTCCGCGAATACGCCAAACGAACGGTGTAACAACGACCAAGCAGAGATTCACCCCCCGGGAGGTGCCTCCGCGCCACCCGGTCGTTTATACCGGTTATAGCCCCACAAATACTGCTGTGGACATTCCAGAATCAGTCGTTCGATCTCGCGGCTGATTTGTCGGGCACGCTCCTCGGTGTTCCCCGTAAACGGCTGCGTTGGCCGCTGCAGATGAAAATGGTATCCAGCCCCGCGCGGCAAGCGCTCAGCCCAGACCATGATTGATGCAGCACCGGTTTCAGTCAAACGCGCAGCCAGCGTCATCGTATAGGCCGGTTTGCCAAAGAAATCAATCCAGCGGCCTTCGCCACTCTTGGGAGCCTGATCAGGTAGCATGCCAACCGCCTCGCCGCGTTTCAGCGACTTGAGCAAAGCGCGAACACCGGTCAGGTCGGCCGCCGCAATGTGCAACTGTTTCCGCGCCCGCCCAGCCTCGATCATCGTTTGCAACCACGCCTGCTTGGGCGGACGATAAAGCACGGTAATCGGCGCATGCGTCGACAGGTATTGCGCGGTCACCTCGAAGCAACCCAGATGCGGTGTCAGATAAACAATACCCTTGCCTGCACGGGTTGCTTCCTCGACCAATTCCCAGCCGGTGATCTTGACAACGCGCGCCGCCGTCTCCTCCTGTGGACGCAGCCAAATCTTGGGCAATTCAAGCGACGATTTTCCGGCGCTGCCAATCGCGGCAGCGCGGATACGCCGCTCGCCCTCCTCGCCAAGGGCCAGCACCATATTCTCGTGCATGTGGCGACGATATCTGGGCGACAGAAGCCAGACCAGCCAGCCGAGAACGGTGCCAAGCGCATGCAACCAAGCCAAGGGCAGATAACTGAGAAAGCGAAAAAGAGGTATCACGTAGTAACCCTGCTGACGGCGCGTTTGACCCGCCGCTCACGAAAAATTACAATTATCACATCCGCCGAGTTAATCAGGACAACTTGCAGGGCGGGAGAAGTCAAAAAAGGACTTCCAAAATACTGCTAAAGCGTCGTCTGCTCGAACCCCGGAGCCGGCCTCGCCGCCGTAACGGGGTTTTTTATTGGAGCAGAACACCATGTCTAACGAGTTTCTCTTTACCTCGGAATCCGTTTCCGAAGGCCATCCGGACAAAGTCGCCGACCAGATTTCGGATTCCGTCCTCGACGCGATCCTGGCGGTTGACCCGAAAGGCCGCGTCGCCTGCGAAACGCTGGTATCGACCGGTCTAGTCGTCATCTCCGGGGAGATTACCACTACCGCGCACATCAACTACCGCGAGATCGCCCAAGAAACGGTAAAGCGCATCGGCTACAACGATTCCGAGATCGGCTTCGACTACAAGAGTTGCGCGGTACTCGCCGCCATCAACCGCCAGTCACCGGACATCGCACAGGGCGTCAACGAAGGCCAGGGAATCGACCTTGATCAGGGTGCCGGCGACCAGGGCCTGATGTTTGGCTATGCCTGCAATGAAACGCCCTCGCTGATGCCCCTGCCGATCTATTACGCACACCGCCTCATGCAACGCCAGGCCGAAGTGCGCAAGGATGGCCGCCTGCCCTGGTTGCGTCCGGATGCGAAGAGCCAGCTTTCCGTCAAGTATGTAGATGGCAGGCCCGTATTCATCGACACCGTCGTCGTCTCGACGCAGCATAACCCGGACGTTTCGCATGCGCAGATATCCGAAGCCGTCATCGAAGAGATCATCATGCCGGTACTTCCGAAAGAGCTTCTGTCGGACAAGACACGCTATCTGGTCAATCCGACCGGGCGCTTCGTCGTCGGCGGCCCGCACGGCGACTGCGGCCTGACCGGTCGCAAGATCATCGTCGACAGCTACGGCGGCACGGCTCGCCACGGTGGTGGCGCTTTCTCCGGCAAAGACCCGTCCAAGGTCGACCGTTCGGCTGCCTACGCCGCCCGCTACGTCGCCAAAAACATCGTTGCTGCCGGACTGGCCGACCGTTGCGAAGTCCAGATCGCTTACGCTATCGGCGTCGCCAAACCGGTTTCACTGATGGTCGATACCTTCGGTACTGGCAAGATCAGTGACGCGAAGATTGTCGACCTGATCGGCAGGCACTTTGACTTGCGTCCGAAAGGTATCATCCAGACGCTCAACCTGCTGCGTCCGATTTACGCCAAGACCGCCGCCTACGGCCACTTCGGCCGCGAGGAACCGGAATTCACCTGGGAAGCCATCGACAAGGCCGCCGCCCTGAAAGCCGATGCCGGCCTTTGAGTATTACCAGTTATCCAGAAAAAGGGGCCTTACGGCCCTTTTTTCTTTTTACGGAACCAAACGTAGTAAGATCGTTTCCTAGATCACTCGAAGCAAATCAATCCAGAATCATGCTCAAGAAAATCAGCGTCAAACAACTCACGCTTGGCATGCATCTCAAGGAGTTTTGTGGCTCCTGGATGGAGCATCCTTTCTGGCGCACCGCATTCGTCATCACCGACCCCAAGGACATCGAAGCCATCCTCGCCAGCAGCATCAAGGAAGTCTGGATCGATAGCGCAAAAGGGCTCGATGTGGCACCGGGTGAAGTTGTCGTTTCGGAAGCCGAAACAGAAGCCCAGGTCGACGCAGAATTGAACACTGCCGCGACCGAAGTCAGGGAGACATCCCCCGTTTCGGCGTCTGCCGAGTTCGCCCGCGCCGCCAAGATCTGCGCCCAAGCCAAGCGTGCGGTCACTTCGATGTTCCAGGAAGCGCGCATGGGCAAAGCGGTTGATACCGCCGGCGCGCAAAAGCTGGTTGAAGAAATCTCGGCCTCGGTCAGCCGCAACCCCAATGCCCTGATCAGTCTCGCGCGGCTGAAAACAGCGGACGACTACACCTACATGCATTCGGTCGCCGTGTGCGCCCTGATGATTGCCTTGTCCAAGCAGCTGAATCTGAACGAAGAACAAACCCGTTCCGCCGGTATTGCCGGCCTGCTACACGACCTCGGCAAAGCCCTGATGCCGATGGATATACTCAACAAGCCTGGCAAGCTGACCGATGAAGAATTCGCGATCATCAAGAAACACCCGGAAGAAGGCTACAAGCTTCTTCTCGCCAGCACGGGTGCCGACGAAATTGCGCTTGATGTCGTTCTTCACCACCACGAAAAAACGGATGGCTCGGGTTATCCGAAACGATTCAAAGACAGCGAAATCAGCCTGTTCGCCAAGATGGGGGCGGTTTGCGATGTATATGACGCCATCACCTCCAACCGCCCATACAAGGCCGGATGGGATCCGGCCGAATCACTGCGCAAGATGGCTGAATGGGCCAATGGACATTTCGATCCGATGGTTTTTCAAGCCTTCGTCAAGAGCCTGGGCATTTACCCGATTGGCTCGCTGATCAAATTGAATTCCGGACGACTGGGTATCGTGGTTGAACAGGCTGAAAAATCACTACTCACGCCACGGATCAAGGTCTTTTATTCAACTCGTGCCAATACACGCATCAAACCCGAAATCATCGACCTCTCTCGTGCCGGATGTACGGAAAAAATTGCAGGACGGGAAGATCCTGCAAAATGGAATTTCCCCGACCTCAACGAACTCTGGTCAGGACAAAAGAGCTAACACGCTCCGCTCGGCACAAAGGGAAATTCCATGCTCAAGCGAATTGGCGTTCAACAACTCGTGGTCGGCATGTATCTCGAAGAATTCTGTTCATCCTGGCTGAACCATCCGTTCTGGCGCAGTGGTTTCGTCATTACGGATATGAATGATATCGAGCGTATTCAGGCCAGTAGCGTTACTGAAGTCTGGATCGATTGCAGCAAAGGCCTTGATGTCGTTCCGGGCAAGCGAACCGTGTCAACTGCCGAAGCGGATACGGCGATTGATGCCGAGCTGAATCAGGTTTCGCTTGCCGAACGACCGGCCGCATGCTTTGCTGACCATCAAACCTACGCCGAAGCCGCTCAGGTCTGCGCCCAGGCAAAACAAGTGGTTATTTCGATTTTCCAAGAAGCGCGCATGGGCAGGGCGCTTGACACAGCCGCTGCAAAACAACTGGTGGAGCAAATCCTTGATTCAGTTGCCGGCAACAATTGCGCGTTGATCAGCCTTGTTCGGCTGAAAACGGTCAGCGAATTCACCTATATGCATTCGGTCGCCGTGTGCGCCCTGATGGCCTCATTGGCCGAACGGCTTGGCCTGGATCGCGAACAAATACGTGCCGCGGGGTTGGCTGGACTCCTGCATGACCTGGGCAAGGCGGCCATACCGCTTGAAGTCTTGCACAAGCCCGGGAAGCTGAGCGACGACGAATATGCCATCATCAAACGCCATCCCGATGAAGGAACCCGGATGCTGCTGGACTGTGGCATCAATGGTGCTGTGCTTGATGTCTGCCAGAACCACCACGCTAAAATGGATGGTTCGGGCTACCCCTTTAGCGTTCAAGGTGATGAAATCAGCATTTACTCGAGAATGGCGGCGGTTTGTGATGTCTATGACGCGATTTCCTCGGGACGCCCCTACAAAACGGCCTGGGACCCGGCCGAATCAATGCGCAAGATGGCCGAGTGGACCCATGGCCATTTTGACCCCGTGGTATTTCATGCCTTTGTGAAATGCATCGGCATTTACCCGGTTGGGGCGCTGGTGCGTCTGGATTCGGGTCGCATCGGAGTCGTCGTCGGACAATCGTCCACTTCGCTCCTCACCCCGAAGATCAAGGTGTTTTTTTCGACAAAGCGAAATGCCCGCATTCCGCCGCTTATCGTCGATTTGTCGGATACGGACTGCGCGGAACGCATCCAGGCGCGTGAAGATCCGGCCAAATGGAACTTCCCCGACCTCATCAAACTGTGGTCCGGGCTGTCAAGCTCGCCCTGGTAGACGCTTCACACCCGGAAATAAGCGCGTATAATCCGTCTCTTATCCGAGGAGCGCTGCAAAACTGTTGTTCTACAGTTTCAGGCTCGGACCGTTTCAACGGCGCTCACCCCATTAATCCGTGCCGGGCACGGGAAGCCGGGTGAGCCTGATCTGCAGCACCTCAGCACACCAAGACATCCCCTCCCGGCCACAGTTATCAAGGAGCCTTACTGTGGCTGAAAAATTTACCGACTACGTCATTACTGACCTCAATCTCGCCGACTGGGGACGCAAAGAAATCCGCATCGCCGAAACCGAAATGCCGGGCCTGATGGCGATCCGAGAAGAATTTGCCGCCGCCCAGTCGCTCAAGGGCGCACGCATCACCGGTTCGCTGCACATGACGATCCAGACCGCCGTTCTGATCGAAACGCTGACCGCGCTCGGCGCGCAAGTGCGCTGGGCCTCGTGCAATATCTTTTCGACGCAGGACCATGCCGCTGCCGCCATTGCCGCGCAAGGCATCCCGGTCTTCGCTGTCAAGGGCGAATCGCTGGTCGACTATTGGGACTACACGCACCGTATCTTTGAATGGTCAGATGGCGGTTATTCGAACATGATTCTCGATGACGGCGGCGACGCAACCCTGCTGCTGCACCTCGGCGCCCGCGCCGAAAAGGATATTTCCGTTCTCGCCAAACCAAGCTCGGAAGAAGAAACCATTCTCTTCGCCGCCATCAAGGCCAAGTTGGCCAAAGATCCGACCTGGTATTCTGTACGACTTGCCGCGATCAAGGGCGTTACTGAAGAAACCACCACCGGCGTGCATCGCCTGTACCAGATGCACCAGCGCGGCGACCTCAAGTTTCCGGCAATCAACGTCAATGACTCAGTCACCAAGTCCAAGTTCGACAACCTCTACGGCTGCCGTGAATCCCTGGTCGACGGCATCAAGCGCGCCACCGACGTGATGATCGCCGGCAAGGTTGCGCTGATCGCCGGTTACGGCGATGTTGGCAAGGGCTCGGCACAAGCCATGCGCGCACTGTCGGCACAGGTATGGGTTACCGAAATCGACCCGATCTGCGCACTGCAGGCGGCGATGGAAGGCTACCGCGTGGTGACCATGGAATACGCCGCCGACAAGGCCGACATCTTCGTCACCACCACCGGCAACTACCACGTCATCACCCACGACAATATGGCGGCGATGAAGGATCAGGCCATTGTCTGCAACATCGGCCACTTCGACAACGAAATCGACGTTGCCTCGCTGGAGAAGTACCAGTGGGAAGAAATCAAGCCGCAGGTCGACCATGTCATTTTCCCCGACGGCAAGCGCATCATCCTGCTCGCCAAGGGTCGTCTGGTGAATCTCGGTTGCGGCACGGGTCACCCGTCCTACGTGATGAGTTCGTCGTTCGCCAACCAGACGATTGCCCAGATCGAGTTGTTCACCCGCAATGCCGACTACCCGGTGG
>JBBQAT010000172.1:0-8627 GCA_038316625.1 Burkholderiales bacterium | reverse complement strand
GCGGGTGGAAAGGATACGCTTCCGAAGCCAAGCCCGGCCCCATCACGATGCTCCATGGCTTGCAACGTCTCGCCGCTATCGGCCAAGGATGGAAATTGGCTAAGGGAGATGTGTGCATAGATTAGCCCTTCAAGGGGAGGGCTGGGGTGGGGATGGGGCAAGTGTTTGAATTTATGTGCTAAGGCGTAATCCCATCCCCCACCCAGCCTCCCCCTTGCACCCCAAGGGTGTTTCCTTCGGGGCAAAAGGGGAGGGGAAAGAGGACGTTTTTCGAAATCAGGGATGGTCGCAATCCATTCCCGTCAGGAGGTTTAAATGGCCGTTGTCGTGTTCTACGAAAAGCCCGGTTGCTCCGGCAATGCCCGTCAAAAGGCCTTGCTGGAAGCCTCCGGCCATACCGTCGTGGCAAAAAGCATTGTGGATACGCCGTGGACGCGCATGCAATTGCGTTCCTTCCTGGAATTGCTGCCGGTGGCGCAGTGGTTCAACCCGAACGCGCCGATGGTCAAGAGCGGCGAAATTGTTCCTGCCGACTTTGACGAGGCGACGGCGCTTGGGCTTTTTCAGGCTGATCCGATCCTGATCCGTCGCCCGCTGCTGGAGGTCGATGGAGTACGCCGTGCGGGATTCGATGTGGCGGCCATCAACGACTGGATCGGTTTGTCGGCAGCGCCCGTGGGCGAGAATCTCGAAGCCTGCCAGGGCGGAACTCAATGCAGCGGTCACGAGGACGGTCATTCCCATGAACCGAGCCACGCCCTCGAAACCTGATAACGCGGTCGAGATCGCGCCCGGCGTGCACTGGATCGGCGTGCTCGATCCGGGGCTGCGCTCGTTCGACATCATCCTCAAGACGGCCAACGGGACGACCTACAACGCCTATGCCGTGCGTGGAAGCGAAGGTGTGGCCATCGTCGATACGGTCAAGGACTGCTTTGCCGACGATTTCTTCCGCAAGCTTGAATCCGTCGCCCGCTACGACGAAATCCGCGCCATCGTTCTCAATCATCTGGAGCCTGACCACACCGGCGCGTTGCCGGAACTGCTGCGCCGGGCACCGCAGGCGCGGCTCTATATTTCCACGCGCGCCAAGCAGATGCTCAAGGGCCTGCTGCACGGTGACAGCCTGGACTTCACACCGGTCAATACCGGCGATACGGTGAGTCTGGGTGATCGCACGCTCAGTTTTCTGCATACGCCATTCCTGCACTGGCCGGATACGCAGTGCACCTGGTTGGACGATGCTGGACTCTTGTTTTCTGGCGACATCTTCGGTTGCCATTTCTGTGATGGGCGGCTGTTCAACGACGCCGTCGGTGATTTCCGTTTTTCCTTCGATTACTACTACGCGCACCTGATGCGGCCCTTTCGCGGGCGCGTTCTGCAGGCGCTTGAGTTGATCGAAGCGTTGCCGATCCGCGTCGTCGCTCCCGCGCACGGCCCCGTTCTGCGCGACAACCCGGAACATTACGTGCGCCGCTACCGCGATCTCTCGATATCGACGCTCAAGAACGAGGCGAGCGACGTAAAAACCCTGTTGGTGTTCTACCTCTCCGCCTACGGCAATACGCGGGTCATGGCCGAGGCCGTCGCGGCCGGTGCTGAGGAAACGGGCGGTATACGGGTATCGCTTTATGACCTGGAAGTGGGCGAGGTGGCACCTTTCGTCGATCTCATCGAAGAAGCCGACGGCCTGGTTTTCGGCAGCCCGACGATCAATGGCGACGCCGTGAAACCGATATGGGATCTGCTCTCATCGCTTACCGCCGTCAGCGTGCGCGGCAAGCTTGGCGCGGCGTTCGGTTCCTTCGGCTGGAGCGGCGAAGCGGTTGCCATGATTGAAGATCGTCTGCGCGGACTCAAGCTGCGCGTGCCCGTCAAAGGCGTGCGCGCCAAGTTGATTCCAACGGATCTGGAGCTTGAAGCCTGCCGCACGCTGGGTTGCGAACTGGCACTGCACCTGACTGGACAGGCCGACAACAGGATTATCGACATGGCCGCTCTGGCCTGAAAGGAAAAGCACGATGCCAAAAGCAAATGTCACTTTCGAGGATGTCAGCGTAACCGTTTCAGTTCCGGCGGGAACGCGGCTCATCGAAGTGTCGGAAAAGGTCGGCGCCGGCATCACCTACGGCTGCCGTGAAGGCGAGTGTTGCACCTGCCTGACGAAGATCGTCTCCGGTTACGAAAACCTCGGCGCACCCTCCGTGCTTGAAGACCAGGTGCTCAAGGACAACCTGGCACCGCGTCACCATCGTCTCGCCTGTCAGGCGCAGGTACTGGGCGGCAATGTCGTCGTCAAGCCCGCATGAGGCTATTCAGGCAATGTAGGTTGGGCTGACGCAGGTGACCACAGGGAATGCAGAGCATGCCCAACATGGGCGCTACACGTTGGGCTTCGCTAGCTCAGCCCAACCTACGGTACTACGGTGTTCCACAATCATTTACCCACAAGGAGTCTCAAATGGCCAATATCACTTTCTCCAGCGTCCTGCACAAGGACAAAACGGTCTATGCCGTCGCCGGAAGCCACAAGAAAACCATTCTCGAAATCGCCAAGGAAAATCACGTGCCCATCGATTTTTCCTGCGGCGACGGCGAATGCGGTACCTGTCTGGTGAAGGTGCATAGCACCAAACAGGGCAGCAAACGCATGGGGCATCCGCTGACCGAGCGCGAAGTCACGGTGCTCAAGGATATGGGCAAGATCTCCAAGGAGCAGGTCGAGCAGATGGCGATTGACGACCTGATGCCGACCGAATGGCGGCTGGCCTGCCAGATGGTGATGCGCGATGAGGACATCATCGTCGAGTATCCGAGCAGGTAGCGTCTGGATGTGAACGACCCGCGCATCGCGCGCGCCGAGGCGGCCTATCTCGGGCTCGCCCTGGGCGATGCGCTGGGGGCAACGGTCGAGTTCCTTACGCCACGCGAGATCAAGTACCAGTACGGGATTCATCGTGAGATTCGCGGCGGTGGCTGGCTGAATATCAAGTCCGGCCAGGTGACCGACGATACGACGATGGCACTGGCGCTGGGAGCTGCCATCCTAGCCGATGGGGGCGAGGTGCGCGCGCTTTCCTGTGCTCGCGCTTTCGATGCCTGGATGCGCGGCAAGCCGGTCGACATCGGCAATACGGTACGGCGGAATCTGATTGCGTTCCGGCGTAGCGGTTATCCATCCGCGACGCCTTCAGAATTCGATGCCGGCAATGGCGCGGCCATGCGCGGGTTGCCTGTGGCCCTGGCGACGCTGGCTCAGGAGGGAGCGGCGGTGCGTGAGGCCGTTCGCGCTCAGGCGCACGTGACGCACAACAACCCGGTGTCGGATGCAGCTTGCGAATTCATCGCCCTGGCCGTACAGGATTTCGTGCGAGGCGAATCCTTGCGCACGGTTTATCGCAATCGCATTCGTCCACTGATCGCCGATTATCCGGAATTCGCCTTTCGCCGGCGACGCCGCGAGAATCCCAGCGGCTGGATCGTCGAGACGATGCAAGCCGTTCTGCAATCCCTGCTGGAAACCGACAGCGTTGAAAGCTGCCTCGTGGATGTGACTAACCGGGGCGGCGATGCTGATACCACAGGGGCCATCGCCGGTATGCTGGCCGGCGCGCTCTATGGCCCCGAGTCGCTTCCGCCGCGCTGGCTCAAGGCGCTCGATCCGGCGGTGCGCAAGGCTTGTTGTGGGCAGGCGAGGGCGCTGGTGATCGGTGCGCGAACACTGTAATGTCTGAACGTGTTGGTCGCTGCGAAATCCGGATCTGAACTTTCTTGGCGGTTACCGGTTTTTGTAGGAGCGCAGATTTCTGCGCGATAAGCGATTGATTGCTGCTCAAACGCTGCTATCGCCCAGTGAAACTTGGCTCCTACATGATTACAGTGCCATTGGCATTTTCAGGCAAACAGCGACTCGCACTTCCCACAAGTTGCGTGGGGAGGTACATGAAGAGCGTCGGTGGTCTCAGCCGTCAAATCCTGCAGGCTTGCATCAATCAACTCAATGCCGAGTTTGTCGAGGAAGCGCCGTTCCTTCTCCGTGGCGTTTTCGATCAACGCCCAGCCGGTTGGCGCGGCGGCGCTGTAGATCAGGTCGGACAACACCATGCGTTCAGTGTCGCGGTTCAGGCGCATTCCGAGCAGCAGGTAGCGTTTGTCACGACGCAGCGATTTGACGAAAGCGGGCACCGCAAAGCCGCCCATCAGCTCGGTGATGTAATCCACATAGTCGGCATCCGAGGCGATGTAGGTCGGCTTGGGTTTGGGCGCACCCATCGGCTTGAACAGGATCGGTACGCTCGTATCGGCTTGCTCCGGGGTGATTTCCTTGTAGTCGATGCCATCGCAGGCGTAGAGCTTGAAGCGGTAATCGGTGCCGCCGATGCGGGCGCAGCCGAGAATCAGGGTGTGCGGCGTGTCGGCGTAGCTGTCGATCAACTGCGTGTCGCGGTTGATGTCGATGACGTAGGGCGGGCGGATCGTTTGCAACCAGTCATGCAGTGCCGACCGGCTCCATCGGGTGTCGCCGTAGGTGGTGTTGAGAAAACGTGTCACAGCCGCGCGGCCGCGTTTCAGCTCGATGTTCATGGCCGCACGCGGGAATTCGTACATCAGCTTGGCGGCCATCGGTTTGCCGCCATTGAGGCCAATGATCAGCTGGTCGCTGGTGGCCGGCATCGGTTCGCCGCTGGCGGTTGAAATCACGTCAGCGAGAACGCCGGGGCCAAGATAGGGAACGATGCTTCCGTCCTTGAGGCCTGCAATCAGGTGGGTACGCAGTTCGGAGTCTGACCGTAGGGAATGCAGAGCCATGATTCATCCTTGCGGGGGAAATGTTCATCTACTCGCAAGAAGTGCGCCGCACGATGATGTCTTGCCAATGCTTGGTATGGCTGGTTTTATGCTGTCGCGTTTGCGACAAGATTCAGAGTGTACTGATGGCGATGTCGTAAACGCCACCGATGACCAGGTATTCGTCTTCGCCCTTGAGTATTCCGGGGAGCAATCCACAATTGAAGAATATCTTTGCCGTCGGTACCCGGGTGGCCAGGATGTAGTCGCCGAATTCGCCGGCGCGTTCGCGCGAAGACGTGAACGAAACCAGGTTGTTGAAGAGAACGACCTGGCGGTGTTTGCTGCCGGTCAGCACTTCATGCTCGCTGATGTGGTTGATGCCGCGATAGAGCTCGACGCTGGCGGGTAGGTCGGCGCTGCGCCGGAATTCATACTGGCTGTAGGCGTAAAGAAGGTCGAGCTGGCTTTCCAGCGCATTGGTGCCGTAGAGGCCGGCCGAGCGCATTTCCTGGTAGCGCAGGTAGGCGGTGCTGGAGAAATCACGCAGCGGTTCGCCGTGAAAGCGCGGCAGCAGGCCAAAGCGCGATTCGACCCAGCCTTTCAATAGTGCACCTTCGCGGCCATCCGAGTTGAAACTCCAGCCGCGCAGTGCCCGCATCCAGTTGGCGTTGGCACGGCGCTTCGAATGTTCGGTCAGTCCCGCCTTCTCCAGTTCTTCCAGGCAGAAATGTACCGTCAGGTAATCGCGGAAGGCCGTGGCCCGATCTGCCTTGTCGGCGATGCGGTCGAGGCGGAGGAAGAGGTCGGCGTGCAGTTCGGCCACGCTGTCGAGATGCAAAGGCGTGGGATAGCGCTGAAAAGTCAGGCTGCCGAGTATGACGGGTGGAACGTTGCAGCGATTGATTGGCAGCCGTGCGTAGCGGGGCAATGTGGCGGTGTCATTGTCGACACCCCGACAAACGGCCTCCTCTTTGTCGGATTCCACCGTGTTGTTGATCCCGGGCTCTGGCCTAATAAACTCATTCATTTCAATGGCTTGGTGTAAGTCAATAAGCTTGGCATGGTCTTTGCGGAATGTCTGTCGGGAACACGGGAATTGTCCTTACACCCGAGTGAATTTCAGATAGGAGATTGCATCATGGCAAAACTACGTCAAGCCGCCATCTATGGCAAGGGAGGCATAGGAAAGTCTACCACAACGCAGAATCTGGTCGCCGCGCTGGCTGAGTCCGGTCAGAAGGTGATGATTGTGGGTTGCGACCCGAAGGCCGATTCGACACGTCTGATCCTGCACGCCAAGGCCCAGAACTCCGTCATGGAACTGGCAGCGGAAGCGGGCAGCGTGGAAGACCTCGAACTCGAAGATGTGCTTTCCGTCGGTTACGGCGGCATCAAATGCGTCGAGTCCGGTGGCCCGGAGCCAGGGGTTGGCTGTGCCGGTCGCGGTGTGATTACCGCCATCAACTTCCTTGAGGAAGAGGGTGCCTACAGCGACGATCTCGACTTCGTGTTCTACGACGTGCTCGGTGATGTGGTGTGCGGTGGTTTCGCCATGCCGATTCGCGAGAACAAGGCACAGGAAATCTACATTGTCTGCTCCGGCGAAATGATGGCCATGTACGCGGCCAACAATATCGCCAAGGGCATCGTCAAATACGCCAACTCCGGTAGCGTGCGTCTGGCCGGCCTGATCTGCAATTCGCGCAATACCGACCGCGAAGACGAATTGATCATCGCCCTGGCTGCGGCCATGGGTACGCAGATGATTCACTTCATCCCGCGTGACAACGTCGTGCAGCACGCCGAAATCCGTCGCATGACCGTGATCGAGTACGACCCGACGGCCAAGCAGGCCGACGAGTACCGCGCACTGGCCAGGAAAATCGTGGAGAACAAGAAGTTCGTGATCCCGACCCCGGTCAGCATGGACGAGCTCGAAGCCTTGTTGATGGAGTTCGGCATCATGGACGTGGAAGACACCTCCATCATCGGCAAGACCGCTGCTGAACTGGCGGCTGAAGCTTTGGCGGCTTGAGTCGAGTTCAACACTAAGCATTCAATCCAACGGGGCGCTGTGCACAGATAGGTGCCAGCGTCCGAAAAGGAGTAGAAAAATGGCTGCGCTAACCCGCGAAGAAACTGAATTGCTGATCCAGGAGGTTCTCGAGGTCTATCCCGAGAAGGCCAAGAAGGATCGCGCCAAGCACTTGATGGTCAACGACAAGGAACTGGAGTCGTCGAAGAAGTGCATCACCTCCAACCGCAAGTCGATCCCTGGTGTGATGACCATGCGTGGCTGTGCCTACGCCGGATCGAAGGGCGTCGTCTGGGGCCCGATCAAGGACATCATCAGCATCTCGCATGGCCCGATTGGCTGCGGCCAGTACGCCCGCGCCGGTCGTCGCAATTATTACGTCGGCACCACCGGCGTCGATACCTTCTGCGAAATGAACTTCACCTCGGACTTCCAGGAGAAGGACATTGTTTTCGGCGGCGACAAGAAACTCGCCAAGCTGATCAAGGAAATCGAGCTGCTGTTCCCGCTGAGCAAAGGCATCTCCGTGCAGTCCGAGTGCCCGATTGGTCTGATCGGCGACGATATCGAGGCGGTCGCCAAGAAGTCGGCGCTTGAATTGAACAAGCCAGTCGTGCCGGTACGCTGCGAAGGTTTTCGCGGTGTTTCGCAATCCTTGGGCCACCACATCGCCAACGACTCGGTGCGCGACTGGATCATCTCCAACCGCGACGGCAAACCCTTCGAGAAGACGCCCTACGACGTCGCCATTCTCGGCGACTACAACATCGGCGGCGACGCCTGGGCCTCCCGCATCCTGCTCGAAGAAATGGGCCTGCGCGTGGTCGCTCAGTGGTCTGGCGACGGCACGCTGGCGGAAATGGAGAACACCCCGAACGTCAAGCTCAACCTGCTGCACTGCTATCGCTCGATGAACTACATCAGCCGGCACATGGAAGAGAAATACGGGATTCCGTGGCTCGAATACAACTTCTTCGGTCCGACCAAGATCAAGGAATCGCTGCGCCAGATCGCCTCTTTCTTCGACGATACGATCAAGGAAGGTGCCGAGCGCGTGATCGAGAAATACACGCCGGCCATGGACGAAGTGATCGCCAAGTTCAAGCCGCGCCTGCAGGGCAAGAAGGTCATGCTCTACGTTGGAGGTTTGCGTCCGCGCCACGTGATTGGAGCGTACGAGGATCTGGGCATGGAGGTCATCGGTACCGGTTACGAGTTCGCGCACAACGACGACTACGACCGCACCATCAAGGACATGAAAGACACGACGCTGATCTACGACGACGCGACCGGCCATGAACTCGACGAATTCGTCAAGACGATGAAGCCCGATTTGATCGGTTCCGGCATCAAGGAAAAGTACGTCTTCCACAAGATGGGCTTCCCCTTCCGCCAGATGCACTCGTGGGATTACTCCGGCCCGTATCACGGCTACGACGGTTTCGCCGTGTTCGCCAAGGACATGGACCTGACCCTGAACAACCCGTGCTGGAAGATGATCAAAGCACCGTGGGAGAAGCAGGACGTCGAGGGTGAGCAGAAAGCCGCTTGAGGGTAGCTTGGGCTGAGCAAAGCGAAGCCCAACAAATGCACAGCGATGTTGGGCTTCACTTCGTTCAGCACCAACCTACGATGAGCCCGTTTTGACAACTTTCGTCCGCGTCCACAGATGGGTGGCCGGGCAAAGGAGATGAAGATGCAAACTGCAGAGAAAATCAAGCCGTGTTTCCCGCTGTTCCGTGACGACAACTACAAGGACTCGATTGCCAACAAGCGTGAACTGTTCGAAGAAACCCAT
>JBBQAT010000171.1:0-8697 GCA_038316625.1 Burkholderiales bacterium | reverse complement strand
ACCATCAAGGCGCAAACGGCGTCGCTCCAGTACAAATCGCGCAGTGGGGCGATCTACAACCTCAACCTGATCGACACGCCTGGCCACGTCGATTTCTCCTACGAGGTTTCGCGTTCGCTTTCAGCGTGCGAAGGCGCACTGCTGGTTGTCGATGCGTCGCAAGGGGTTGAAGCACAGACTGTGGCCAACTGCTATACAGCCATTGATCTAGGCGTTGATGTTCTGCCCGTACTGAACAAGATCGATCTACCTTCGGCCACGCCCGACAACGCGCGGCAGGAAATAGAGGATGTTATCGGGATCGATGCATCGCACGCCGTACTGGCGTCGGCCAAGACCGGTCTTGGCGTCGAAGATATTCTGGAAGCCATCATTGAGCGCATTCCCGCTCCTGTGGGTGATCCGGATGCGCCACTCAAGGCGTTGTTGATCGATTCCTGGTTCGACAATTACGTTGGCGTTGTCATGCTGGTCCGCGTTATTGATGGAACCTTGCGTCCCAAAGACAAGATCCGCCTGATGGCGACTGAATCAAACCATCTGTGTGAGCAGGTCGGTGTGTTTACGCCTAAAGCCTTGCAGCGTGATGCCTTGCGCGCAGGTGAGGTGGGTTACATTATTTCCGGTATCAAGGAATTGCAAGCCGCCAAGGTCGGCGATACGGTGACTTCGGCTGACAATCCGGCCGCAGAAGCGCTGCCGGGTTTTAAGGAAATCAAGTCGCAGGTTTTTGCAGGACTCTATCCGGTCGAATCGAACCAATATGATTCGTTGCGCGAGTCGCTGGAAAAACTCAAGCTTAATGACGCTTCGTTGCACTATGAGCCGGAAGTTTCACAAGCCCTTGGTTTCGGATTTCGCTGCGGTTTTCTTGGTCTGCTGCACATGGAAATTGTGCAGGAGCGGCTGGAGCGTGAATTTGATCAGGATCTGATCACGACGGCGCCGACGGTTGTCTATGAAATCCTCATGCGCGACGGAACTATCGTCGAGGTTGAGAATCCGGCCAAGCTGCCAGAACTGACAAAAGTTGACGAAATCCGTGAGCCGATCATTACGATCACGGTCTTTGTTCCACAGGAGTATCTCGGCAACGTCATCACACTGTGCAACCAGAAAAGAGGCAACCAGGTCGATATGACCTACCACGGTCGCCAGGTCCAACTGGTTTATGAAATGCCGATGGCTGAAGTGGTCATGGATTTCTTCGATAAACTTAAATCTGTTTCGCGTGGCTATGCCTCACTTGATTACGACTTCAAGGAATTCAGAGCGGCTGACGTCGTCAAGCTGGATATTCTGATCAATGGCGAGAAGGTGGACGCGTTGTCGATGATCGTCCATCGGGCCAACTCGATTTACAAGGGGCGCGAACTCGCGGCCAAGATGCGCCAGTTGATTCCTCGTCAGATGTACGATGTGGCCATACAGGCAGCTATCGGATCAAACATTATCGCGCGCGAGAACGTCAAGGCCATGCGCAAGGATGTGCTGGCCAAGTGTTACGGCGGCGACATTACTCGCAAGAAGAAACTGCTCGAAAAGCAGAAGGCTGGCAAAAAACGTATGAAACAGGTTGGTTCGGTTGAAATCCCGCAGGAAGCTTTTCTTGCCGTGCTGCGTATCGGAAAGTAAGGGGTATTGGTTTGAATTTTGCATTGATTCTGTTTTGTCTGCTTTTGGTCAGCGGAGCCATCTGGGCGGCTGATTTCTTTATTTTCAGCAAACAAAGAGCGGCCGAAGCCAAAGATCCGTGGTGGGTTGAGTATGGGGCAAGCTTTTTCCCGGTCATCCTGCTCGTTTTCGTGCTTCGCTCGTTCATGATCGAACCATTCAAGATTCCGTCGGGCTCGATGATTCCGACGCTTCAGGTCGGCGATTTCATCCTGGTCAATAAATTCACCTACGGGATTCGCCTGCCGGTGATCAACAAGAAGATCCTCGACATCAACCTGCCACAGCGTGGCGACGTCATGGTCTTTCGCTACCCCGAAGATCCTTCGCTCGATTACATCAAGCGCGTTGTCGGTATTCCAGGCGATAAGGTGGCTTATCAGAACAAGCGCCTGACCATCAACGGGACGCCCGTAGAAACTACACGTGTTGACGATTATCTCCACCCGGAACGGCTCTATTATTCGAAGCAGTTCGTCGAAAAGGCGGATGGCTTTGAGCACCATACGCTCAACGATGATGATGCCCCGGGCTTTATTTCAGACGCCTCGCAGTTTCCGAATCGAAATAATTGTCTCTACAATAACGCGGGCGTTATCTGCACGGTGCCGGCTGGACATTACTTCATGATGGGTGATAATCGTGACAATAGCCGGGATAGCCGTTACTGGGGATTTGTTCCAGAAGAAAACATCGTCGGCAAGGCGTTTTTCATCTGGCTCAACTTCAGCGACCTGAAACGAATTGGCTCATTCAAGTAGAAGGATTTTCCATGAATAATCAGCGTGGTGTGGCATTGTCGGGTTTGTTGTTCTGGGGGGTGATCATTGCCGTTGTTGCGATGCTCGGTGTCAAAGTTGCGCCGGAAGTTATTGATTTCTACAAGATAAAGAAAAGCGTCAAATCGACAGCGGCCAATGCGACAGACAAGACGGTCGCTGAAATTCGTGTCGCCTACAGCAAATATGCGGAAGTAGAACATATCAAGACCATCACTCCGGCCGACCTCGATATTTCCAAGGAAGGCAACGATATTGTCATCGCTTTTTCCTATGAAAAACGTATCCCACTCTTCGCTAATGTCAGTCTATTGATTGATTTCCAAGGCTCCTCGTCAGGGCGCGAATAAGGCGCATGACCCATCAACTTGAGCGGGCAATCGGCCACACGTTTTCGGATTCGTCTTTGCTTCAGGCAGCGCTGACGCACCGCAGCCATAGTTCGCCACATAACGAGCGGCTTGAGTTCCTTGGCGATTCCATCCTCAATGGTGTCATTGCTCGCCAGTTGTTTGATCGCTTTCCGAATGTGCCGGAAGGTGACCTGTCGCGCTTGCGTGCCAATCTTGTCCGCCAGGATAGTCTGCATCAATTGGCCTTGTCGTTGTCGCTGGGGAAGTTTCTGCGACTTGGCGAAGGCGAATTGAAGAGTGGTGGTTCGCAACGTCCGTCGATTCTTGCTGATGCGCTTGAAGCCCTGTTTGGCGCGATCTGGGTGGATGCTGGCTATGATGTTGCGAGCGGCGTCATCGTCCGCCTCTATGCTGGCCTGCTGGCGGCCATCGTTCCGGGGCAACCGATCAAGGATGCCAAGACGCGACTCCAGGAAATCCTGCAAGGCAAACGCCTGCCGCTGCCGAAATATTCACTGATCGGTACCGAGGGCGAAGCCCACGCGCAGCAATTCAAGATCGCCTGCGACATCGATTCGCTACGCATACGTACCGAAGGCAGCGGTGGCAGTCGTCGCGCCGCTGAACAAATGGCCGCCGAGTGCGCGCTGGAAAGAATGCAACAACAATGAACGAACTTAAATCCGGAACCATCGCCATCGTCGGCTGCCCTAACGTTGGCAAGTCAACACTGCTCAATCGCCTGATCGGCGAAAAAATCAGCATTGTTTCGCGCAAGGCACAGACGACCCGTCATCGCATCATGGGGATACTGACGCGGCCAGATGCACAGTATGTCTTTGTTGATACGCCGGGTTTCCAGACCAAGCACACCAATGCGCTCAACCGGGCGATGAATCGTGGCGTGACACAAGCGCTGGCCGAGGTCGATTTGGTCATTTTCGTCGTCGATGCAGAACATTTCGATGCCAGAGACTTGGCCGTCATTCAGCTTCTGCCAACGGAGCGGCCGGTCATCCTCGCCGTCAACAAGATCGACCAGCTCAAGGACAAGACCCGGCTTTTGCCAATTCTAGCAAAGCTCTCCGAGCAATATGCCTTTGCGGCCATTGTCCCGGTCAGCGCCGCGAAGGGCAGCCAGCTGGAGGATCTTCTCGTCGAAGCCCGCAAACATTTGCCGAACGATGAACTGCTCTATGGCGAAGACGAAATCACTGACAAGAGCGAGAAATTCATCGCGTCAGAATACATTCGGGAAAAGCTCTTTCGTTTGATTGGAGACGAGTTGCCATATGCGGCGACCGTCGAGGTGGAAAAATTCGAAGTGGATGGTGCTCTGCGCCGTATCAGTGCTGCCATCGTGGTCGATCGTCAGGCGCACAAAGGAATCGTCATCGGCAAGGGTGGTGAAACACTGAAGCGGATCGCCTCCGAAGCGCGCCAGGACATGGAGCGCCTGTTTGACGGCAAGGTTTTTCTTGAAGTATTCGTCAAGGTCAAATCCGGCTGGAATGACGATGAGCGCCTGCTCAAGAGTCTTGGCTACGAGTAATTACCCGACAGAGTCCTAGACGATGCACCGGAACAAGGTCGACGGCCAGCCTGCTTTTGTGCTGCATACGTACCCCTACCGGGAAACCAGCCTGATTGTCGAGGTTTTTTCGCGCGATTTCGGTCGCGTCGCTCTCTTGGCTCGCGGGGCTCGCCGTCCTCGCTCACCGTTGCGCGGGCTATTAATGGCCTTCCAGCCACTCGAACTGGGTTGGGCAGGCAAAGGTGAAGTGCAAACCCTGATGAAGGCCGAGTGGCAGGGCGGCCAGCCACTCCTGACGGGCAAAGCCCTGTTTTGCGGGTACTACCTGAATGAACTCCTTATGCATCTTCTGCCACGTGAAGATGCCCACGAACGCCTGTTCTCGGTATATGCTGAAACCTTGCGCCGCTTTGCCGATGTGCTGAAGGAATCCGATCTGCGTTGTTTCGAGCGGGCCTTTCTCCAGGAGCTGGGGTACGGGCTGACGCTGGAAAATGACGCCAAGGGCGTGCCGGTTGATGTTGCCGGACACTACGCCTACGAGATCGAGCATGGCCCGGTAAGACTGCAGCGCCCTGGCAGTTCGGCGCTATCGGTCAGCGGCAAGACATTGATTGACCTGGCAAACGAGGATTTTTCCGATCCGCGTTCGCTGATTGAAGCCAAACAACTGATGCGTGCTCTGATCGCCCACTATACCGGTGGGAAAAATCTGGAGACCCGCAAAATTTTTATGGAGCTACAGGAACTATGATCGAACTGGGCGTAAACATTGACCACGTTGCGACGATTCGCCAGGCGCGCAGAACCTATGAACCCGAGCCGGCCTGGGCCGCTGTTGAAGCCCATCTTGGCGGCGCGGATGGCATTACCGTCCATTTGCGCGAAGATCGTCGGCACATCCAGGATGCCGACGTCGAAAAACTACGCACACTGACGCAGATCAAGCTCAATCTGGAGATGGCTGCGACCGATGAGATGGTTGAAATCGCATGTCTCCTGAAACCGGAAATGGCCATGCTGGTGCCGGAAGGCCGCCACGAAGTAACGACCGAAGGCGGGCTGGACATCATTTCGCAGGAAACCAAACTCAAGAAAGCCATCGACCGGCTGACCAGCGCCGGCATTATCAGTAGCGTCTTCATCGATGCCGAAGTCGATCAGATCGAAGCGGCGGCGCGCATCGGCGCGCGGGTCTGCGAGATTCACACCGGCCCTTATGCGCACGCCTTCCATACCAAGGGACGCGACAGCGAAAGCCCGGCTGTGCTCGCTGAACTCGACAAGATCCGTATTGCTGGTGAAGCGATTCGCGGCCTCGGCATGCGTTTTAACGCCGGGCATGCGCTCAACTACTTCAACGTACAACCGGTTGCCAAACTGCCCGGTATCCGTGAACTGCATATTGGGCATGCCATCATCAGCCGGGCCGTTTTTGTCGGTCTCCGCGAAGCGGTTCGCGAAATGAAGTTGCTGATGCGCGAGGCGCAAGCGTTCGCCAGATGATTGCGGGGATCGGTACCGACATTGTTGCCGTAGCGCGACTGGGCACGCTTTATGAGCGACACGGCCAACGGGCGCTGGACAAGGTGCTGGCACCGGCCGAACGGGCCGATTTTGAAAAAGCCAAAGAACCAGCCCGCTTTCTGGCCAAGCGCTTTGCCGCCAAGGAAGCCTTTGGCAAGGCGCTCGGCATTGGTGTTGCCACGCCGGCGACGCTGCCCAATATCGCCGTAGTGCATGACGAACTCGGCAAACCGGCCTTCACTTATGCCCCGGAACTTGCCAGGTACCTCGCTGAACGCGGCCTGGTTGCCCATCTGTCGATCAGCGACGAAAAGGAATATGCAATGGCCTTTGTCGTAATGGAGCACGTATGAACATTCCACGGAAGCTGCCCCACGGTCCGTTGATGATCGACATCGCCGGGCTGGAACTCACCGATCTTGACTGTGAGCGACTTACGCACCCGCTGGTCGGCGGTCTGATCCTTTTTGCCCGAAATTATGCGTCACCTGAACAGCTTTCGAAGCTCACCGCCAAGGTCCACGCCTTGCGCTCGCCGCCGCTGCTCATTGCCATCGACCATGAAGGGGGCAGGGTACAGCGCTGTCGCGAAGGATTCACCCGCCTTCCGCCGATGCGCAGCCTCGGCGAACTTTGGGAGGGTGCTCCGCAGGAAGCCCTGAGCGCAGCGCACGATATCGGCTATGTGCTGGCTGCCGAATTGCGGCAATGCGGCGTCGATCTGTCGTTCACTCCCGTGCTCGATCTCGACTGGGCGCGTAGTGGCGTTGTTGGTAACCGCTCGTTTCACAGTGATCCGGCGGTAGTCGTAAAGCTCGCCGGCGCGTTGATCGAAGGCCTGCGCCAGGCCGGCATGGCCGCCTGCGGCAAGCACTTTCCAGGGCATGGCTGGGCTGAGGCCGATTCGCATGTGGCCATTCCGGTCGATGAGCGCACGCTAGCTGAACTCGCGCCAGACATTGAACCTTATCGCCGGCTCAAACTGGATGCCGTCATGCCGGCGCATGTCATCTACGCAAAAGTTGATGATAAATCATCTGGATTTTCATTGTATTGGCACGACTATCTAAGAAATAACATTAAGTTTGATGGCGTTGTTTTCAGCGACGATCTGTCAATGGAAGGCGCCAGTATCGCCGGGGACATCGTTGATCGTGCAGCCGCCGCATGGACGGCTGGCTGTGACATGCTGCTGGTGTGCAATGCGCCCAATGCCGTCGGCGAGGTGCTCGAACGTTGGCGACCGGAGTTCGACCCAGTACGTTCAGCACGGATCGCGCGACTGATGCCCGTCTGCGATTTGCCATCTCTGCAGAACGATTTGCGTTATCTCGCCGGAATCAAGGCTTCCGAACGTCTGATCAGCTAGGCTGGAAAGCTCGTGGATAGGCGTTCTTCAACGCATGCCCTGGAGATGCCCATGGATATTGGCTCTCCAGGCACCATTCCATAGATCGCCATTTGATGCGGGCTGCAGACCTGCTTTTTGCGCACGTTGTTCCATGCTAGGATTCACCCACCAAACACCATCGCAAGTTATCCATGGTCATTCTCCGCTATTCATGCTTCAAGGCAAATCGCCCCTCCCGCCGCCGGGATGCGTGCCTTGCCCAGCACTGGGCGACGCTGGATGTGGTTCTGACCTACGATTTCCCCCGCCTCTGACCCTTGCGGCCCCGCGGCCGATTGCTTCACACAACCCCGCGACGCGCGCCGTCGGCTTTCTGCCGTGGCGTGCATTTGTGACCGCTGCAGAGCCGATGTGCCTCGCGGCAAGCAAGGAGAAGAACATGAAACGCCTACCCGAACCTTTTCGTATCAAGATGGTGGAACCGATTCGCCTGACGACGCCGGAATATCGTCGCAAGGCGATGGCTGAAGCCGGTTACAACCTTTTTCTGCTGCCCGCCGAAGATGTCTATATTGACCTGCTGACCGACAGCGGTACCGGTGCCATGAGCGACCGCCAGTGGGCCGGCCTGATGATGGGCGACGAATCCTACGCCGGCAGCCGAAACTACTACCATCTGCGCGACACGGTACAGGCTCTTTTCGGCTACCCCTACACGATCCCCACGCACCAGGGCCGAGGGGCCGAACAGATCCTGTTTCCAGAACTGGTGAATCGGGTGACGAAGAAGCATCCATCCGGAAAGCCGGTGTTCATCTCCAACTTCCACTTCGACACCACCAAGGCGCACATCGAAATGGCGGGTGCGCGGGCGATCAACGTGCTAACGCCGCATGCCTTCGATACGGCTGAACACTACGACTGGAAAGGCGATTTCGATCTGGACGCGCTGGCGGCAGCGATCACGGATAATGGCCCGGAACTCGTTGCCGGCATTATTGCGACGCTGACCTGCAACAGTGCTGGCGGCCAGCCGATGTCGATGGTCAACCTCAAGGCGGTGCGCGATCTGGCAGCACGTTACCGCATTCCCATGGTTCTGGACGTCGCGCGCTATGCCGAAAACGCCTGGTTCATCCGCGAACGCGATCCAGATTATCGCAGTGCCTCGATTGCCGAAATTGTCCGGGAGATGTTTGCCTGTGGCGACATGTTCACCATGTCGGCCAAAAAGGACGGCTTGGTGAATATCGGCGGGCTATGCTGTTTCCGCGAGGATGTGCCCTTGTTCAATGCCGTCCAGGCGCGCTGCGTGCCCATGGAAGGGTTTGTTACCTACGGTGGACTCGCCGGCCGAGACATGGAGGCGCTGGCTATCGGCCTGAAGGAATCGTTGCAGCAGGACTACCTCGACTACCGCATCGGCCAGGTCGCTTATCTTGGCGAACGCCTGAAAGAGCAGGGCATCCCCATCCAGAC
>JBBQAT010000170.1:0-8764 GCA_038316625.1 Burkholderiales bacterium | reverse complement strand
CGCGCAGGATCACGCCGACGACTTCAAGAGCGACACCAATCTCACCGACTGGATCGCGGACTTTGCGCGTAGCAATGCCGGAGAAGGCGAGGATCTGGAAACACTGATTCGCGGTACGCTTGGGCGGCTGTTGTTCTCCGGTGACGAGGTCAGAAAAGCGGTCAAGGTCATTTCTGGTGGCGAGCAGGGGCGCATGATCTTCGGCAAGCTGATGCTGATGAAGAACAACGTGCTGATCCTCGACGAACCGACCAACCACCTTGACATGGAATCGATCGAGTCGCTCAACACGGCGCTGGAAAAATTCAAGGGAACGCTGGTCTTCGTCTCGCACGACCGCGAATTCGTCTCCTCGCTGGCGACGCGCATTCTCGAAATCCGCATGGACGGCACGCTCGTCAATTACCTCGGCAACTATGAGGAGTATCTGTCCAGCCAGGGGATCGACTAATCCACCATGCGCTGGCTTGCTGCACTTATTCTTCGCCTGGCTGGCTGGCGCTCGGTTTTCGCGCCTCCGCCAGGGCCAAAGTCGGTCATCATTGTTTATCCCCACACCTCGAACTGGGATTTCCTGCTGGGTGTCCTGTATTCGTCAAAACATCGACTGAACATCAAATGGGCCGGCAAGGACACCCTGTTCCGCTGGCCGCTGCGACGGCTCTTTCTGTGGCTTGGCGGTGTGCCGATCAACCGGCGCGAACGGACGGGGATGATCGGCCAGTTGGCGGAAGCCTTCGCACAGAACGAGAGCTTTCACATCTGCATTACGCCGGAAGGTACGCGTTCGAAAACCGACCACTGGAAGACTGGCTTCTACCGGCTTGCGCTGCAGGTTGGCGCCCCGGTTGGCCTGGCCTTCATCGACTACGGCAACAAGCGCGTTGGCGTGGATCGCTGGATCACGCCAAGTGGCAATGAAAGCGCGGATCTCCAGTTGTTTCGAGACTACTACGCCGACAAGACCGCGCTCTATCCGGAAAAGGCAGGCGATATCCGCTTCAAGGAGCGTTGAGGTCAGGCCCCTGACCGTGGCGAAAAACCCCGGCCTCGCTCACCATCGCGTCGAGTTGCTGATCGTGAGCTTGCGGGAAAATTGAATCGACGCGGGACAATTCGAAACCGACGCCGATACTCAACGGCGACGGGCGAAGCGCAGCCAGCGTACGATCAAAAAAGCCCCCTCCATAGCCGATGCGGTAACCCGCCGCGTCGAAGGCATTGACTGGTATCAGCAAAGCCTGAGGTACCAGGAACTCGCCTTCGGCGGGTGCCGGAATTCCGTAGCGATCAGCCACAAGCGGGGCATCGGGCGTCCACGCACGAAAAGCCAGCGCCTCGCCAACGTCAACCACCACCGGCAGGAGCGCCACAAAACCAGAATTGCCGGATTCGATCCACGATTGCATCAACGGCCGCAGATCGGGTTCATTCTTGACCGGCCAGCAGAAACCGACACGCATGCCAGCCAGTTGTGGAAAGTTGTTGCGCAGATGTGCGCAGACTGCTGCTGATAGCCGTTCACAGTCGCCTGCCGACACTGCCAGACGACGTTCGACAAGCCGCTTGCGCAGAATGTGCCGCCCCTCGTTTCGTTGCTCGGTGCCGCGATCCGGCATCGTTTCTGGCATCAGGTCGGCGCTCATGTGGTATGCTGAAAGTCAGTGTTTACGGGTAGTCCAGCTTATCATGAAGTTTCGTCATTCTGTTTTTCTCCTCGCCTTTCCCTTGTTGCTGGTGCACGTTGCGGCTGATGCGCTAACCGCCGACGAGCTGTTTATCACTGCGCGTGATGCCGCGCATGCCGGTGACCGCGCCCGGCTTGAACGCCTTTCGCCCGAATTGCAGACCCACGAGCTCGCCTCCTACGTCGAATATTGGCGGCTCCTGCTTGATCTGAACACGACGGATTCGGCGACGATAAAAGCCTTCCTGGCACGCAACGATAAAAGCTATATCGCCGAAAAGCTTCGTTCAGACTGGTTGAAACAGCTGGGCAAAAAACAGCAGTGGGCAGAATTCGATGCCGAATACCCTTTGCTGGTGCAGCCGGATCAGGAATTATCCTGCTATGACTTGCAGAGTCGCCGGGCGCGCAGCGATGCGAGCATGCTCGACAAGGCAGCGCCACTCTGGCTGACGCTGATGGAACCACCCGAGCCCTGTTATCCAGTGCTCGAAGCGCTGATCCTCGAAAAGCGCGTACTGGCCGATGGCGTCTGGGCGCGCATCCGTCGCCAGTTCGAAGCGAACAGAACGCCGGCCGCCCGCTACAGCATGAACTACCTGCCCGCAAGCCAGACACCAGACAACAAGACGGCTCTTGCCGTCAGTGATACCCCGCTGCCCTGGTTGGTGAAACTGACCGCCTCCATCGCCAGCAGCCGGATGAACCGCGAATTGGCGGCACTGGCCATCAGCCGCATTGCGCGCAATGATCCGCGCATGGCCTCCGAACAACTCGGCCGGATCGAGAGCCAGTTGCAGTCCGGTGAAAAGGGCTGGGCCTGGAGCCAGGTCGGTTGGCAGGCGGCGCAACGGCACCTGCCTGAAGCACTCGACTGGTATCGAAAAGCAGGCGAAGCCCCGCTCTCCGAAGAGGTGGCACAGTGGAAGGTACGCGCAGCGCTGCGTGCGCAGGAGTGGGGAGCGGTACGCACGACCATTGAAAAAATGCCGCCTGAGCTGGCCGAACAGCCCGCCTGGATCTATTGGCTAGGGCGCGCCTACCGCGCCGGTGGCCGTATCGAGGACGCCAATACACTATTCACCAAGATTGCCGGACAGCCGAATTTCTATGGCAATCTGGCTGATGACGAACTGGATCGGCCAGTAACGACCCCGCCCAAAGCCGCTTCGCCAACGCGCGAAGAGACGACCCAGATGGCCGCCAATCTGTCAGTACAGCGCTCGCTCGCGCTGTTCCGCGTCAATCTTCGCAGCGAAGGCACCAAGGAGTGGAATTGGGCGTTGCGCGGCATGAATGATCGCGAGTTGCTGGCCGCCTCGGATATTGCCCAGCGCGCCGGTATCTACGACCGGGCCATCGCGGCGGCTGACCGGACCAAGAGGGAACACGACTATTCGTTGCGCTATCTGTCGCCGTACAGTGATCAGGTGCGTCCGGCAGCGAAAAACCAGTCGCTCGATGACGCCTGGGTTTACGGCCTGATGCGTCAGGAAAGCCGTTTCGTGACCAACGCCAAATCATCGGTCGGAGCGTCCGGGTTGATGCAGCTAATGCCGGCGACGGCCAAATGGGTGGCACGAAAAATCGGCCTCAAGGATTTTCATCAGGGACAGGTCAACGACACTGACACCAATGTGCTGCTCGGCACGACTTACATGCGCCTGGTGATGGAAAGTCTCGACAACCATCCAGTGCTGGCCTCCGCCGCCTACAACGCCGGCCCCGGACGTGCGCGCAAATGGCGGGGAGATCAGGCCCTGGAAGGGGCTGTTTATGCTGAAACCATTCCGTTCAGCGAAACACGTGACTATGTCAAGAAAGTAATGAGCAACTCAGTCTATTACTCGGCACTGTTCAATGAAAAACCGCAATCGCTCAAGAACCGGCTTGGCGTGATCGGACCGCGTACGAGTGGTGATCCAAAGGCCGAAGAATTGCCGTAAAATTGCTTCTTCAACACTTATTACAACATCAGGGCGCTATGGAACTCAAGAAAGTACTGTTGATCGGCGGCGGTGGTTTCGTCGGTGGCTGGATCGCCAACCGGCTATCCGAGCGCGGCATCCGGGTCACGATACCGGCACGCCATCGCGACAATGCCAAGGATCCGATTCTGCTGCCCACGGTCTACGTGGTCAACGCCGACGTTAACGAGCCAGCGCAACTCGCGTCGTTGATGAAAGGGGTTGATGCCGTGATCAACCTGGTCGGCATCCTGCACGACAGTGATTCCAGCCAACCCTACGGTAAGCGTTTTTCTGCCGCTCACGTCGACCTGCCCAAGAAAATTGTCGTCGCCATGAAGCAGACCGGCGTGCGCCGTCTGGTGCACATGAGCGCACTCAAGGCGGCAGTCGATGCCCCGTCGGCCTATCTGCGTTCAAAGGCGGCAGGTGAAGCGGCCGTGCTTGCGGCGGCAAATGAACTGGATGTCACGGTGTTTCGCCCTTCGGTCATCTTTGGCCCGGGTGATTCCTTCCTGAACACCTTCGCGACGCTGTTGAAGCTCTTCCCCATCCTGCCACTCGCCGGTGGTACAGCGCGCTTTCAACCGGTCTATGTCGGCGATGTCGCCGATGCCTTTACCGCGAGCCTGACAGATCGCGCTACCTTCGGCCAGACGTATGAATTGTGTGGTCCGAAGGTCTACTCATTGCACGAACTGGTTGATTACACCGGCGAGTTGATCGGAAAGCGCCGTCCGGTGATCGACTTGCCTGCTGCCTTAGCTTCGTTGCAAGCTGGTTTGCTCGGGCTGCTGCCCAATCCGCCCATGTCGCGCGACAACCTGCGTTCGATGCAGGTCGACAACGTTACCGAGGGTCGTCGCAACTACCCGGGCTGGCAGCCACGGTCGCTGGAATCGCTAGCGCCTGGTTACCTTTCGGCCATCGCGCTGAAGCAGCGTCTTGATGGTTATCGCTGCCGCGCCGGACGTTAATATTTACTAGATAGGGAGTTTGGAGTCATGTTGAAACTTGTCATCGGCGACCGCAATTATTCGTCCTGGAGTTTGCGGCCCTGGCTGGCCCTCAAACAGGCCGGTCTGCCTTTTGAAGAAATCGCTATCCGCCTCAACGAACAAGGCGCGAAAGCAGAGATCTTCAAGCACTCGCCGTCGGGCAAAGTGCCGTGCCTGATCGACGGTGATACCGTGGTTTGGGATTCACTGGCCATTTGCGAATACATTGCCGAAAAAACCCCGGCCCTGTGGCCGGCGCACCGTAAAACACGCGCCGAAGCGCGTTCCATCTGCGCCGAGATGCACTCCGGCTTCGCCGCCTTGCGCAACAGCATGCCGATGGACATCCGCGCGTCCAAGCCCTACGACGGCCACTCGGCTGAAGTGATTGCTGACGTCACCCGCATCGTAGCCATCTGGGAAAGCTGCCGCAGCCGTTTTGCCGAGGCCGGTCCCTTCCTGTTCGGCAGCTTCTCGATCACTGATGCGATGTTTGCTCCTGTCGTATGGCGCTTCCTGACCTACGCAGTGGACCTCCCCCCGGCTTCGCGCGCCTGGGTTGAAGCCATGTGTGCCTTGCCCGCCATGCAGGAATGGCGGTCTACCGCCTTGACTGAGAAAGCCTGATCGGAACTCGACGTCCTCTCGCCATGCAAATCTTCACGGTCGGCGGTGCTGTCCGCGATGAATTGCTTGGCTTGCCGGTGCAGGATCGCGACTACGTCGTCGTCGGCGCATCGCCCGAAGAAATGCTGGCACGCGGCTTCAGGCCGGTTGGCAAGGATTTTCCGGTTTTCCTGCATCCAAAAACGCAAGAGGAATATGCCCTCGCTCGCACCGAGCGCAAGGCGGGTCACGGCTACAAGGGCTTCGCTTTTCATGCCGCCCCCGACGTTGCTCTTGAAGAGGATCTGGCACGACGCGACCTCACCATCAACGCCATCGCACGTGCCGATGACGGTTCGCTGACCGATCCATTTAACGGCATGGCCGATATCAAGGCGCGTGTCTTGCGTCACGTCGGCCCGGCTTTCGTCGAAGACCCGGTGCGTATTCTACGCGTTGCCCGCTTCGCTGCGCGCTTCACCGACTTTTCCGTCGCCCCGGAAACCGTTGGCCTGATGCGTCAGATGGTCAGCAGCGGAGAGGTTGATCACCTTGTACCTGAGCGTGTCTGGCAGGAGCTGGCCAAGGGATTGATGGAAGACAAACCATCGCGCATGATCCACGCCCTGCGAGAATGTGGAGCCTTGGCGCGTCTGCTGCCCGCACTGGATCGCCTGTTCGGCGTCCCGCAGCGCGCCGATTACCATCCCGAAATTGATACCGGCGTGCATGTCATGATGGCGCTCGATTTCTCCGCGCAACATGCTTACGCTTTGCCGGTACGTTTTGCCGTACTCCTGCACGATCTTGGAAAAGGCCTGACACCGACCACCGACCTACCGCGCCATCCGGGCCACGAAGCGCGTAGTGTAAAGCTCGTCGACGAAGTGTGTGCACACCTCAAGACTCCCGCAGAATGCCGCGATCTGGCCCTGCTCGTGGCGCGCTATCACGGTGACATTCGCCGTGGCCCCGAATTGCGCGCATCAACCATTGCCCGCTTGCTGGAAAAAACCGATGCTCTACGTCGGCCGCAACGCTTCGCACAACTGCTTGAAGCGTGTGCCTGCGACTACCACGGACGTCTGGGCTGGGAAGAAAAACCAATCCCCGAGCCGGAACTCTTCCTGCGTGCACTAGAGTCAGTTCGTACGGTCGATGCGGCGACAATTGCGCGGAGTTGCAGCGATTCGTCCCAAATCCCAGAACGTCTGCACGTCGCCCGCGTGGCGGCGATCAAACTGGCGCTGGCAATAGCGGACTAATCGCAGAACCTGGAAGATCAGGCGTAGACGTTGACTCCATTTCCCAGATTCGGGGGACTACTCGGTGCCGGCTGGGGCAGCGCCTGGATCAGCTGCATTGCGCTCTGCGCCTGGATGTCGAGAGACTTTTTTAAGACTGTAATGGCAACCGCGTCACCGGTACCGGCTTGGCTGACTGCCGCTGATACGTTCCCAACGCTGCTGATATCCATTGTCGACTCCTTGTACGTACCTATCGCTTATCGGCAAAATTCCAAAGAACTTTAGCATTCGCCTTAAGTTCAGATTCCAACTGATTCGGAAATGTGGCCTTGCGTATTTCCGTAGAACTGATGCCGGTCGCAGCTACCAGCCCGTCATCGTCTTTCCACCGTCAGTGGAGAAATTGAAGGGTGGATAGTCTTCAGTGGTCAGCGTTAGCGCCCCTGCCTGAACGGAAACCAGCGACAGTGCTGCAATGAGCCATTTCATGTTTATTCCCCTTTAAGTAAAAAAATTCAAGGCTGCGGTCGATCCAAGGAGCTCCCACAAAGCATTTTTTGCGGCCCCAGAAACTGGCGCAGAACCATCATTACGCATAACTACCTTGAAAGTAAACCCGTAGTTTTACGGAGGCGATTTTGTTTGACGGATGCGGAGCGGATGTACATACTGGAACCCATCTTTTGCGTATTGTTATTTTTCCGCGAAACACTAAAAACTCTCAGCGCAGGTGATCCCATGAAAAGCATCAGCAAACGCCTCAACGTGATTTTTGTCGGCATGGTCACCCTCGTTCTTATCGGATCGGGCGCACTCAACTACTACTCCGCCAAGCTTGACCTTGACCAGCGCCTGCAGGAACAAGCGACGGCCTTAAGCACCCGCCTCAAGCTCAGCATTCCCGCCCTGTTGTGGAATTTTGACGAAAAACAGATCGACAAAACGCTTGAAGCCGAAATGGTCGAAGCGGACATTCTCGGCATCCTCGTCAGAACCAAGGACGGTGTCGCCTCGGGTCGCCTACGCAACGCCGAAGGCAAGATCCAGCCCGCCGCCAAAGACGCCAAACTGGCCGAACCCCTGCAAACCGCCGCGCTCGAATTCCTTGACAACGGTGCCGTCAAACCCGTCGGCACCATTGAATTCGCCGTCTCCACCGAACGTCGGGATACCGCCCTGCGCAGCCTGATCATCAAACTGGCCGCCCAGATCATCGTCCTCAACATCCTGCTCGTCCTCACCCTCTCGATCAGCCTGCGCACCCTCGTTTTTCGCCCGCTCAGCGGCATCAGCAACGCCCTGCAGCAGATCGCCAGCGGCGAAGCCGACCTCACCAAACGACTCGACGTTGGCGAACGCAACGAAATCGGCGAGGTCGCCCACTGGTTCAACACCTTCGTCGGGCGCTTGCAGGAGATCGTCAGCCACGTCATCGAAAGCACCCACGGACTGGCGCAGGCCGAAAAGACCATGTCCCTGGGCATTGAACAATCCGCCCAGCGCGCCAACGAACAAAGCGAAATCATCACCTCCATGGCCGCTGCCATGGAAGAAATGACCGTCGGCATCTCCCACGTCTCCGATCAAAGCGCTGAAGTCCATACCGTATCCGAACAAAGCGGCACCCTGGCGCGCGGCGGCAGTGCCGCAGTCAACGAACTGATCGGCGAAATGCGGCGCATCGCCGACTCCGTCAATCGCTCCTCCGAAACCATCGAAGCGCTGGGCAAGGAATCCGAGAAAATCAGCTCGGTGGTCAAAGTCATCAAGGACATCGCCGACCAGACCAACCTGCTGGCGCTCAACGCCGCCATCGAAGCGGCTCGTGCCGGCGAACAAGGGCGCGGCTTTGCGGTGGTGGCCGACGAAGTGCGCAAACTGGCCGAACGCACCACCAAATCGACCGGCGAGATCAGCGGCATCATCGGTGTCGTGCAGAGCGGCATTCATGAGGCCGTCAGCCGCATGCACAGTGGCGTCTCCGCCGTCGCCAACGGCCGCGTACGTGCGGACGAAGCCGGCAGCACCATCGAGAAGCTCAATGAATCCTCAGGCAAGGTCATTGTCTCGGTCAGCGATATTTCCCTGGCCATTGCCGAACAGAGCAGTGCCAGTACCGAGATCGCCCGCCGCGTTGAATCGATTGCTCAACTGGCGGAAGAGTCGAATGTGGCGATGAACCGGACAGCGGAGTCCGCCCGGACGGTCAAGACCCTGGTCGGGACCATGCAGAAGGTGGTCGGGGGGTTCAGGGTTTGA
>JBBQAT010000169.1:0-8826 GCA_038316625.1 Burkholderiales bacterium | reverse complement strand
CGGCTCCGGTGCTGGTTACCCCGGAATTTTTTCGGATCTTCATTTTGACGTTCAAATCGACACCAAACTTTTTCGCGCTGAATCGACCACCATTCAAGGCTTTCAGCGACTCGCCCTCTCGTTTAACCGGACAGTAGTGATGCAGTATGGCAGTTATCCGCCGACAAAAATTCCCTCACCATGCGACCTCCGCATTGATCGAGCGGCAGCAACGCTCAAATTCCAGCCTTTTTCGAAACGACAACATCAAATCTGTAATGTCTTCCAGCGATTCAGTGCCGAGCACCGCTGATTGCCGTTTCGCCGCCAGGCAGATGATTTTGTCGCCGAAATTCGGCGGGCGTACTGCTGCGCTGAACGGCAAACTGGCGGAAAAAATGCCCCTGATTGTTGAAACCACTCTCGGTGGCCACGCGGTGGATCGGAAAATCCGTGGACACGAGCAGATGGCAGGCGTGGCCGATGCGTAGCTGGATCAGCACATCGGTAACGCTCATCCCCAGCCGTTCCTGAAACAGGCGCTTGAGCGTGGAGGAACTGGTCGCTGCGGCGGCTGCAATGCTTTCCAGGCTGACGGCGCTCCGGTAATGCTGCTGGAGGTAGCCCAAGGCCGCCTCAACCCGCCGGTCACTCGCACCACTTCCCGGACTGGCGGTGTAGGCGCCGAGGTAGCGCGCTTCGTCATCGCGCAGCAACGCATCAAGAATCTGCAGCAACGCCGTCAAGCGCTCAAGTCCTCGCGTCGCCTCAAGTCGATCAAAGATTGGCAGGACTTGCGCAATCAGGCGCGGCGAAAACACGACGCCCTGTCGCACTCCGGCCAACCACTGATTCACCGCATTCAATTCCGGCAGGCCTTCAGCGGCGAGCGCTTGTAACCATTCCAGGGTGAAAAACACGACCTGCAGTTGCTCTCCGCAGCTTTCTGAACCCTCGGCGTTATGCCAGGTATGAGCACAGTTCGGGGCCACCAGAGCGAGATCGAGTTCGCCATAGGCCTGTACGTCGCTGCCGATGTAGCGAGTACCGTGACTGCAACGGGTGAAAGTCAGCTCAAATTCCGGGTGATAGTGCCATTGAAACGAGCACAACTCGCCGCAATGGCTGAGGTAGTGCCAGTTATGGCCATGGGAACGGCCGACGACTTCGCGGATCAGCATGACAATCTGGGCAAGTGGATAAGAGTTTTAATGTACTCGATCCTATACCCTAAGCCAATAGAGTTGAACCATATTGAGCCAATAAGGTATTAATTCGCGCCGCCAAGCGAATCCAGCAGCACCCTCTCCTCCTATAGTAAAAACGTCAATCGGTACCGCCTGCTTTGAGCAGCGCGGTCGAAATCTTGAACAAAACTGCCAGAATGAAAGGAAGCACCATGTTAACGCTCGCTGCAATCATCGCCCTCGTATCTGTGCCGTACGTGCTGGATGTCTATTTCACCTCGCTGCGAGACTCTGGATCGACTAAAGAGAAACGAGCAACTATTGAACCTGCAGGAGAATGAGCAAGCCAAATGGAAAAATCTGCTGTTGAACAGGCGGTGTACCGCTGCCCTATCGAGACGTCCACCATGAACAATGCAAGTTCCATGAATGCCGCAAAAACCAACGAATCACTCGGCCTGAAACGACTCATTCTCCTGATCGTCATCTACCTCGCGTTTGTCAGCCTGGGCCTGCCCGACGGTGTTCTTGGCCTGGCCTGGCCGGGCATGCGTGCCAGTTTGGGGCAACCGCTGGAGGCCCTGGGTCTGGTGACGTTCATTCTGGCTGGGTGTTCGGCTGTTTCCGGGTTCATGAGTGGCCGGGTGTTGGCGCGCTTCGGCACCGGTCCGGTGACCTTCGTCAGTGCGCTGATGACCGGCCTCTCGCTTCTCGGATTCTCCCAGGTTCCGAACTTTCCACTGATGGTGGCGCTGGCTTTTCCCCTCGGACTGGGTGCCGGTTCGGTCGATGCCGGGCTGAACCACTTTGTCGCCGATCACTATTCATCTAAACACATGAATTGGCTGCATGCCTGCTGGGGTATCGGTGCCACGCTCGGACCGGTGATCATGGGCAGTATCCTCGCTTCGGGAGGCGGTTGGTCACAGGGCTACCTGACTATTGCGCTCTGCCAGCTTGGTCTGGCCACCATCCTGCTGGCCAGCCTGAGGCTCTGGAAAAGCCAGGGGCCAGCGCATCACGATCCGGAGAAAATCGTCGCAGGTGGCCGACCGGATACGCCGCGCTGGGCACCCATCCTGGCCGCCTTTCTTTTCGCCTTGTATGTGGCGATGGAAATGGGTACGGGAATGTGGACGGCCAGTATCCTGATCGAGTCACGCCATTTTGATCCCGGCATGGCGGGGCTGGCACTTACCCTTTTCTATGGTTCGATCATGGGCGGACGGGTGTTGATTGGCTTCGTATCCGAAAGAATGGGCAACCGCCGACTGATCCGTATCGGCCTCTGCGTGGCACTTGTCGGCATCGTCCTGCTGATGATCCCGGGGCTGCCGGCCCAGGCCATGGTTGGACTGGTGCTGCTCGGACTGGGCTGCGCACCGATCTATCCCAGTCTGATGCACGAAACGCCGCGTCGCTTTGACCCGGCGACCACCCGCAAGGTGATCGGCTGGCAGGTGGCGGCGGCCAATATTGGCGGAGCCGTCATCCCGGCCGGGTTTGGCGTGCTGGCGGCTCGAATCGGCCTGGAGGCGGTTTTCCCGGCCATTGCCGGCTTTATCGTGCTCTTGCTGGTGCTCAGTATTCGGCTGGACAAGGCCACATCGGCCTGATGTCCCTGCTCACGGGTGAAGATGGCTTCCAGATCTTCTTTCTTCGTTGATTTCGCGATGAAGCGGCCTGAAAGCCTTTGGATCCGGTCATCTCGACAAGGCATTCCGGGGAAGCCAATAAACATGAGCTTCTTCGGATGCATGCCTTGCGGATTGCCTATTGACGCCCGGTTCGGCAGGGCTTTTTTGGCAGTCGACAAGCGAGCGTTACGACTTTGAGGCGGCGGTTGCTATGATTTGTTCCTCATGCATAGGCTGGCATGAACCCCTTGCCGTCCTCGGCGGCCGGGCCGCCCTCCCCCCAGTACGGTGACAGCTTGCGCAGCTGGGCGATGATCGGCGGTACGGCTTCGATGACGCGGTCAATTTCAACTTCGGTGTTGTAACGCGACAGCGAAAAGCGCGTGGTGCCGTGCGCAGCGGTGTAGGGAATGCCCATGGCGCGCATCACGTGCGAAGGCTCCAGCGAACCCGAGGTGCAGGCCGACCCGCTCGACGCGGCAATGCCCTGCTTGTTTAGCAGGAGCAGGATCGCCTCACCCTCGACGTATTCGAAGGCAATATTCGCCGTGTTGGGCAGACGGTTGGCGGAATCGCCGGTGACGAAGGAGCACGATACCTGCGGCAGGATGCCGGCTTCCAGCCGGTCGCGCAGGCGTTTTACTTCCGTGTTTTCAAAGGCCATGTGTTCCATCGCCAGTTGCGCCGCGACACCAAGGCCGACGATGGACGCCGCATTCTCGGTGCCGGCACGCCGGCCACGTTCCTGATGACCGCCACGCAACATCGGCCGGAAGCGCGTATTGCGGCGCAAGTAGAGCACGCCAACTCCCTTCGGCGCATGCAGCTTGTGCCCCGAGAGCGAGAGCATGTCGATCTGTGTTTTCTTCAGATCGATGGCCACCTTGCCGACGGCCTGCACGGCATCGGTATGGAACATGGCGCCGACGGCATGCGCCATTTCGGCCATTTCCTCGACCGGAAACAGCGTGCCGGTTTCGTTGTTGGCCCACATCGCCGAAACGATGGCCGTGCGTGGCGAAAGCAGCGACTTGTATTCGGCCAGATCGAGCCGGCCCTTCTTGTCAACGGCGAGGCGATGCACGACCACGCCATCCTTCTCCAGATAGTCGCACAGCGTCAGGATGGCCGGATGCTCGACCGCCGTGGTAATGATCTGGTTGCGCTCGGGCTGCGCTTTCAGTGCCGAAAGAATGGCCGTGGAATCGGACTCGGTACCGCAGGAGGTAAACACGATTTCCGAATCGTGCTCGGCACCAAGCAGCGCTTGAACGCGCCCACGGGCTTCCTTGAGCGCCAGACCAACCTTGTTGCCGAAGCTGTGCATCGACGAGGGATTGCCGAACTGCTCGGTGAAGAAAGGCAACATGGCGGCAACGACTTCCGGGTCGCAGGCCGTGGTGGCGTTGTTGTCGAGGTAGATGGGTTCCATGATCTTAACTCGCAAGGGCAGGTCGACCGAGCAGGCCGGCCGGTAGCAGTTGTACGAATTCGCCGAGCGCCTCGACCAGTTGGGCCTGAATGCCGGACAGCGTGGCTTGTTCCATCATGCAGCCCTGGCAAGCGCCCTTGAGATTGACGTAGATGTTGCGGCCATCGACTTCGACGATCTCGATATCGCCATGATCGCGCTGCAGCATGGGGCGGATCGATTCAATGGTCTCCTCGATCTTGCGCATGCGCTGGAAGTTGGTCAGACGCGGTTTGCCCGCCGGAACCGGGGCCGGCAGCGGCTTGCTGGCCGCGACTGGCGCGGTACAGCGCTCTTCCGACACCTTGGCCAGGATTTCCTCGACACCCTCATGGCAACTTGAACAGCCACCGCCGGCCTTGGTGTAGTTGGTCACCTGTTCGACCGTGGACAGATTGTTTTCGCGGATCACGTTTTCGATCAGCACGGCATCGACCGCGAAACACTTGCAGACCATCGCGCCTTCAACGTGATCGTCGGCCCAGGCCTCGCCCCGGTAGTTGGCGACGGCCGCTTGCAGCGCCTCGCGGCCCATCACCGAGCAATGCATCTTTTCCGGCGGCAAGCCGTCCAGGTAATCGGCGATTTCCTGATTGCTGACGTTAAGGGCTTCATCAAGCGTCTTGCCCTTGACGATCTCGGTCAGCGCCGAGGACGAGGCAATGGCCGACCCGCAACCGAAGGTCTGGAAGTGGGCATCGACGATCCGCTCGTTATCGGGATCAACCTTCAGCATCAGCCGCAAGGCGTCACCGCACTTGATTGAGCCGACATCGCCGACGGCATTGGCACCCTCCAGCGGGCCCGCATTACGCGGGTTGTAGAAGTGTTCACGAACCTTGTCAGAGTAGTCCCACATGATGCGGCTCCTTAAAAACCAGTTTGTAGGGTGTGCAGCTTGCTGCGCACGCGGAATCGGCCGATGAGCGGTGCGCAGCAAGTGCGCACCCTACCTCTCTAGGCAGCCTGCACCGGCTGTGCCGAAAAGCTGTAGCAGCCCTTGGGGCAAACGCGACTGCATGCACCGCAACCAATGCAGTCGGCGGGGTTCGCCAGGGTCATGACCGAGGCCGTATCGTCTTCGTCGTAGTCCTCGTCATCGTCCATTTCCATGTCTTCGCCACGGACGATGAGATCGAGCACGTCGCGCGAACAGACCTTGTAGCAGCGGCCGCAGCCGATGCATTTTTTCGGGTCGAGCGCGGTAACGAACTCAGGGGTCCAGGGGGTGCCGCCAAGGGTCAAACCAGTGATGTTTTCCATTTCATTCTCCTTAAGAAATTTGTTCAGCGGCCAGCCGCGCATTGGCGTCTGCCCAGGTTTTGCAGGCCTCGTAGGTCGCTTGCGCGACGCCGGGGATTTCTTCGTAAGCCGCCGGCAGGCGTTCCTCGACCAGGTCGTGCATCTTGGCCGCCCATTCGCCGGCGATGCGCTTCAGCTTCTTCACGTCCTTGTCCAGGGCTTTGATTTCGTCGGCGTCCATGAGCGCTCCTGACTTACAGTCCGGCGACTTCAGGGAACTTGCCGACGATTTCGAGCGCCACCGACAGATATTTGTCGGCCTCGTCCTTCATTTTCGACAGGCTCTGGAAGCCGAAGCGATGCACGTCACGCAAGGTGCGGTCGAGCACCACCAGCTTGCCGACGGTAATCAGCACGCGACCGAAACCTTCGTGGCTCAGATGGATCAGTGATACCGCCATCAGTCCGCACTCCTTCTCGATCAGCACCGCCACGGCGTTATAGAAGGACTTGATGTACGCCACCGTGATTTCGTCGGGATCGCCGATCAGCGGGATTTCGGCCTTGCGCTCCTTGGTCAGAACGAGCGGTGCCAGCAGGCTCTCGACCGGATGGCCCTCATACTGGCCATAGCTGTCGAGCGCGCGCATCTGGCGCACCATTTCCTTGATGAAATCGGTGTTGAGGATGGGATCGCCTGCGAAGACAGGCACTGCGATGGCGCTCATGGAGGGTCTCCAGGTTGTAAATCGGTACGGCAAATTGAGGGAAGGCTGCCCCGCCCGAAAACGAAACGGGAAATCAGGCGTGCAAGCAGCAGACCGGCAACAAAACCAAGCCCGGCCCCAAGCACGGCGGCGGCATCGCCCTCGTAGGACGCGGCGGCAAGCATTGCGCCGATCAGCAGACAGACGGGCGGCAGCAGATAACCGAGCAGCGCCGCCAGCGCCACCGACGACGACGGCATCGAAACCGTCACCTGGTCACCGAGCCGGGTGCGCTCGGGCAAAACCATATGGATCACTTGCGCCGCCGCACTGCCCGAAGCACAGCTGCCACGGCTGCCGCAAGCACTGCAGCCCGACTCACGTTCCAGGCGTATCTGCGCCATGCCTCGCTCGAAGCCGATCACTTCACCGTTGCGTTCAATAAGGTCGATCATTCCTGCCACCCCTCTTCCGCCATGCGGTCGAAACGGCGGCTATCGCCCTCGCGCTTGAGGTGTTTGTCGATCCAGGCCACACCGCCGGCACGAATGGCCTTGCGCAACTCAAGCAACAGCGATTCGATAGGCGTTTCGCTTTCCATGCGCACCGGCTGTATGCCGCCGGCCAGCAACTGGCGCACCGCCGACCCACCCACCGCCAGGCAATAGACGGCCGCACACTCGGCCAGCGTGGCGATCTTGTCGGCCAGTTTGTTCTCGTTGCCGTCCATCGACTCTGCCGGAAATTCGGCCACCTCGACCAGCCGCGCATGCTCGCCATCGATGGCGTAGATGGCAAAGCCGAGCGTGGCGCCGAAGTGCTGATTGACCGCGATGCGGTCATCGGTGGCGAAGGCAACTTTGAGCGGGCTTGAAGACATGGTCAATTCACCGTCAGTGGCAGACCACGCCAGCGCGAGCTTGCGCCCGCACCGATTCGTCGCGGTAAATGGAACGGTAGGCAGGGATTTCATGGTGCTGTCCCAAAATGAGGTTGGCGAGATCAAACAGGGTCTGGCGTGCGTTGCGGTAACCCACCCAGCCGCGCGCATAGCCGCCGACCCAGTCGAATTGCGGAAAACCGGCGCGTAGCAAGGGGATGCCGAGGCGTTGCGCGCCTTGCAGGCCGTGCGAACTGGCGACCAGCAACTGGGCTTGCGCGGCCGATGCGGCGCGTTCCGCGTCTTCAAGATCACCGATCTGCACCTTGTCGCAGATGATGTCGGCCAGCGCTTCGGCACGCGCCGGAGCGACGGCGGCAACGATTTCGGCACCAAGACCGGCGAAAAACGCCGCAAATCCGAGCAGCTGGTCCGGGTCGAGCGCCAGCGCGATGCGGGCAAAGCCGAGCATGAAATGCGTGTCGACCAATGCGTCCTGCAATTGCGCACGCTGGCGTTCAAGTTTGTCCGGCACCGGCTGGCCGGAAAGATTGGTCAGCGTTTGCGTGAAAGCATCGCCGGCATCCAGCCCCATCAGATGATCGAAACGAAAATCCGGAACGCCAGTGCGCGCCTTGAGCAGGTCGGCGGCGCGGTTCAGCGAGCGGCCGATGACCAGCGTGGCGATTGATTCACCCATCGTTTCAATCTCGCCGCGCGGCGTACCGCCGAGCGTCAGCGGCGTAAATTCGGCCTCGACCAGATGGCCGTCGAGCGAGTCGCCGATATCCGGCAACACCACCGGGCGCAGGCCAAAGCCTTCGATCCAGTCCTTGATCGCCTCGATATCGCCCGGTGTCAGCATCGACGAGGCTAGTACGTTAAGCTGCTTGCGGCGGCGTCCGACGTGGCGGGTCTCCGGAACCAGGGTATCGATGATGGCTTCCAGCGCCATGGCGAAACCCGACTCCAGACAGCCGCCGTAGTCCGGCGTATTCACCGGCACCACAGCAATGTCCGCGTATTCCGGGTACTTGGCACGGAACTCGCGCACCAGTCGCCTGATATCGGAACCCTGCGCCTCCGAAAGGCTGGTCGTCGGCAAGCCGATGATCTCCGGCTTGCTCTTCTCGCAGAGCGTCTTCAAGCCTTCGATCACATTGTCGTCGGCGTTCATCACCGTGGAAATCTGGTCCATTGCCGTCGTCTGCAAGGGAATCGGCTCACGGAAATGGCGCACGAAGAACACCTTGCCGAAGGCCGTGCAGCCCTGCGATCCATGCAGCATGGGAATGGCGTTTTTCAACCCGAGGAAAGCCAGCGCCGCACCAACCGGCTGGCTGGCCTTGAGCGGATTGACCGCCAGAGCTTTTGCGCGTTTGATGATTTCAGCCATGGTGTTTCCTTAATGGGGGGTAAAAAACCGCGACACCGGGGTTTGGCTCAAGCGCCAAAGGGCCAGTCGACTCATTCCCCTCCCCTTCAAGGGGAAGGTCGCGCGAGCGACGTTTGCGATTGGACGGGTCAGGGTGGGGATGGGGCATTGGCTTGCCCCCATCCCCCTCCCGACCTCCCCCTTGAAGGGCTAATCTATGCACACATCTCCCTTAGCCAATTTCCATCCTTGGCCGATAGCGGCGAGACGTTGCAAGCCATGGAGCATCGTGATGGGGCCGGGCTTGGCTTCGGAAGCGTATCCTTTCCACCCGCCGAGCCGGGCGAC
>JBBQAT010000168.1:0-8843 GCA_038316625.1 Burkholderiales bacterium | reverse complement strand
TGAAGTACGGCATCGACGTCAACAAGCCGAACCCGATGTCGGTCTAAAGGAGCCATTTCATGAGTAAAGCAATCGAAGTCAAGGTTCCGGACATCGGCGATTTTAGCCACATCCCGGTCATCGAAATCTGCGTCAAGGTGGGCGACACGGTCAATGCAGACGACTCGCTGATCACGCTCGAATCGGAAAAAGCCACCATGGACGTTCCGTCGCCAACGACGGGGATCGTCAAGGAAATCCGCGTGGGACTCGGCGACCATGTATCCATGGGTAATGTCATTGCCCTGATCGAGGCGGTGGATGCGGCTGCGGATGAGGAAGAGAAGAGCGACGCCAAGGGCACGGCCACCCTTCCGCCGGCGGCCAAGCCACCCGCACCCAGAGCACCGATCCCGGCACCACGCACGACACAACACGTTGAGCGCACTTTTGACGGCAAGACACACGCCAGTCCTTCGGTCCGCCAATACGCCCGCGAGCTAGGGGTCGAACTGACCCGTGTCTCGGCGACCGGCCCCAAAGGGCGCATTCTCAAGGAAAACGTAACGGCCTTCATCAAGAGCGTGATGCAGACCGGTGCCACGCCGGGCAATGTCGCCAGCCTTGGTGGCGGTCTGGATCTGCTGCCTTGGCCAAAGATCGATTTCGAGAAATTCGGTCCGGTCGAAATTCAACCGCTCGCCCGTATCAGAAAAATTTCTGCGCAGAACCTGGCCCGTAACTGGGTGATGATCCCGGCTGTGACCTATCACGAAGAAGCCGACATCACCGATCTGGAAGCCTTCCGCGTGTCCCTGAACAAGGAAAACGAGAAAACTGGCGCCAAGGTCACCATGCTCGCCTTCCTGATCAAGACCTGTGCACTGGCGCTCAAGAAATTCCCGGAGTTCAACAGTTCGCTGACGACGTCTGAAACGGGTGAAATGAGCCTGGCGCTGAAGAAGTATTTCAACATCGCCTTCGCCGCTGATACGCCAAACGGTCTGGTCGTTCCGGTCATCAGGGACGTCGACAAGAAATCGGTCTCGCAGATCGCCATTGAATGCGGCGAGTTGGCGAAGAAGGCGCGCGACGGCAAACTCGGCCCGGCCGACATGACCGGTGCCTGCTTCACGATTTCCAGCGTGGGTGGCATTGGCGGAACGCTGTTCTCGCCCATCATCAACGCCCCGGAAGTCGCCATCCTCGGTGTCAGCAAATCGGCGATGAAACCGGTCTGGAACGGTAAGGAATTCGTTCCCCGACTCACCCTGCCGCTGTCGCTGACCGCCGATCACCGCGTCATTGATGGTGCGCTGGCCACGCGTTTCAACGTTTATGTCGCGCAGCTTCTGGCCGACATGCGCCGCGCGCTGGTTTGATCGGGAGATACGGATGAGTCAGATCATTGAAGTAAAAGTCCCGGACATCGGCAATTTCACCGATGTTCCGATTATCGAACTGTGCGTAAAAGTTGGCGACAGCGTCAAGGCCGAAGACTCCCTTCTCACCCTTGAATCGGACAAGGCGACGATTGATATTCCGAGCCCGACCGATGGCGTGATAAAGGAATTTCGAGTCAAGATTGGCGACAAGGTTTCAGAGGGTTCGATCGTTGCCGTCATCGAGTCATCAGCCGACACGGCTCCTGCTGAACAACCCGTGGCAGCACCTGTAGCCACACCAGTGCCGGCATCAGTCGCAGCCCCAGCGGCGAGCATCGCTGGCACAGCCGATATCGAATGCGAAATGCTCGTACTCGGCGGTGGCCCCGGCGGTTATTCTGCGGCTTTCCGCAGTGCTGACCTCGGCCTGAAGACGGTCATCGTCGAACGCTACGCGACGCTCGGCGGCGTGTGCCTCAACGTCGGTTGTATCCCGTCGAAAGCGCTGCTGCATGTCGCCGCCGTCATGGACGAGGCACAGCACCTGGCCGACACCGGTGTTTCTTTTGCCGCGCCGCAGGTCGATCTCGACAAGTTGCGCGCACATAAGGAAAAAGTCGTCGGCAAATTGACCAACGGCCTGGCCGGAATGGCCAAGCTGCGCAAGGTTGCCGTTGTTCGTGGCTACGGCAGCTTCCTCGACGCCAATCACCTTGAAGTCGAACTTACCGATGGCAGCGCCCAGGGCAAGACCGGTGGCAAGAAAATCATCCGTTTCAAGAATTGCGTCATCGCCGTCGGTTCAGCCGCCGTGCACCTGCCGTTCATACCAAAAGATCCGCGCATCGTTGATTCCACCGGCGCGCTGGAATTGCGCTTCATTCCGAAGAAGATGCTGGTCATTGGCGGCGGCATCATCGGCCTGGAAATGGCCACTGTCTATTCGAGCCTCGGTACCCGTATCGACGTCGTTGAAATGCTGGACGCACTGATGCAGGGCCCGGATCGCGACGCGGTCAAGGTCTGGGAAAAGCAGAACCTGAGTCGCTTCGACAAAGTGATGCTGAAGACCAGGACGGTTGCGGTAGAGGCCAAGGAAGACGGCCTGTGGGTCAAGTTTGAAGGTGAAGGCGCGCCTGGAGCCGACGCCGTGCGCTACGACATGATCCTGCAAGCCGCTGGTCGCAGTCCGAACGGCAAGAAGATTGCCGCCGAGAAAGCCGGCATTGCCGTTACCGAGCGCGGATTCATCGAGGTTGATGAGCAGATGCGGACCAACGTGCCGCACATCTTTGCCATCGGCGACATCGTGGGCAACCCGATGCTGGCACACAAGGCGGTGCATGAAGGGCACGTTGCCGCTGAAGTTGCTGCCGGACAGAAGACAGCCTTCGACGCGACGGTCATTCCCGGCGTTGCCTATACCTACCCGGAAGTTGCCTGGGTCGGTTGCACCGAGGATCAGGCGAAGAAGGACGGCCGAAAGATCGAAATCTCCAAGTTCCCGTGGGGAGCGTCTGGGCGCGCCATCGCCAATGGCGTCGACTATGGTTTCACCAAGCTGATTTTCGACGCCGAAACGCATCGAGTCATCGGAGGCACCATCGTCGGCCCGAGCGCAGGCGACATGATCGGTGAAGTGTGCCTGGCCATCGAGATGGGCTGTGATGCGGTGGATATCGGCAAGACAATCCACCCGCACCCGACGCTCGGCGAGTCAATCGGCATGGCGGCGGAAATAGCCCATGGCAGTTGTACCGATGTTCCGCCGCTGCGCAAGAAGTAAGAAATAGCGCCAAAAAGGAGGCCGCCGCAAGTTGCGCTTGAGGCGGCCTTTTGTTTGTTCATAGCGAACGTAAAAAACCACAAAGACACCTGAAACCCGGGAACAATGTCATTGTTTTGATGCCCCTATTCCCCGATAATAGCGAATCGCTTTCGACGACCCAGCCATGTCGCTGTCTTCCACCAACGCAATCAATGACCGTATCTACGTGCTACGAACGCGCTGGGAGCGTTACGTGGCGGAGGGATCGTTCGAGCTTTTCATCGAGTTCACGGTCGCCGTCAACAGTCTGGCCGAGCATTTCAACCGCATGCGCCTTCCCGGCCTGGTGCGCATCTGCGAAGGCTTGGAAAGTCAGGCGTTAACACGCCTTGGCGCCGCCACCACACATCCGATCGAAGCGCAGGGCATCACAATACTTCAGCGCCAGATGGATACCCTGCTCGGTGCCATTGCCAGTTTGCGAAAGAACGTAGCCGAACGACGCACTGAAGAATACCCATCAAAACCCCAGGATATTGAATGGATCAAGCCACGCTCCGTGTGGCTGATCGTTGCGCCTGAAATGCAGGAGATGGCCAACGCCCTCAAGCAGCAGATCGAATTTTTCGGCTTTCAAACGAATGCCATCGACTGGGGAGAACGACACCCCGATGGCGATGCGCCGTTGGCGGTACTTTTCATTCCCTCCCCGGAAACGGCGAGTACTGAGGAACGCGCCTGCATCGCCAGACTTCGCAAACATTGTGCGGCAAGCCAGCTGATCTATCTGGGTGCTCCTCCGGCGATGGAAGCCATCGTCGCCCTGATGCGATCCGGCATCGACGTGACGATTCCCCAGGAGGAAGGATCGTCGATGGTACTCAATTGCGTTCTTGATCTCGTCCAAAATTACGAACCGGAGAAGTACCGCGTACTGGTCGTCGAGGATTCGCGCGTCGCCGTCACGCTGATCCAGCGCACACTTTTGGAACACGGGATCGACAGTCGTGCCATTCGTGACCCCGGAACGCTGCTTGATGAACTCGAGACGTATCGTCCCGACCTGATTCTGATGGACATGTACATGCCACGCTTCAACGGCGTCGAAGCCACACGCGCACTTCGCCAGATGGCGGCCTACAAAGCATTGCCGATTGTTTACCTGTCGGGCGAATCCGATATTGGCATGCAAGTCGAGGCACTACGACTCGGTGGCGATCAGTTCCTGATCAAACCATTCAATCCGGTTCTGCTGGCAGCAATCGTCAAGACAAAAATCGAGCGTTTCCGTGAAACCCAGCGTTCGACACGCATCGACGGCCTGACTGGTCTGCTCAATCACACAGCCGCCAAATCGCAGCTGAAAATGATGGTCAAGCGCGTGGTTTCGCACGCCACCCTGACGGTCGTCATGATCGATATCGACCACTTCAAATCGGTCAATGACACCTATGGTCACCCGGTAGGCGATCAGGTCATTCGTGGCCTGGCCTGGCTACTCAAGGGGCGCCTGCGCTCGTCCGACATGATTGGTCGCTACGGCGGCGAGGAGTTCCTGATTGCCCTGCCGGATGTCAGCCCTGAGCAAGCCAGACTGGTCATCGACCGCATCCGTGAAGATTTTTCGTCCCTGCCGCACGCCCACCAGACCGGCGCGCTGTTCGCCACCTTCAGCGCTGGCGTTGCGTCAACGCAGGAATCAGTCAGCGCGGAGCAATTGACCGAAGCGGCCGACAATGCACTGCTCGAGGCAAAACGGCTTGGCCGCAACAGGGTGGAAACGTCCCTTTTCCTGACCAACTGCTAAAGACCCGCTGGTGCCGGTGACATTGGCGGCTCACCCAAGCAATACACAAGCCCAGACGACAACGACATTGATCAGAGCCAGCAGTACGGCGGCACTGCCGATGTCCTTGGCACGTTTGGAAAGGTGATGCCGATCAAGCGAGACCCGATCAACCACGGCCTCAATCGCCGAGTTCAGCAATTCAACGATCAGAACCACGAAAACGCTGGAAATCATCAGAGCTCGCCCGAGAGCACTGACGTGCAACCAACAGGCCAGGGGAATCAGCAGCGCGGCAAGCAGGGCTTCCTGGCGGAAGGCATCTTCATGTGCAAAGGCCGCTCGCAACCCGGCCATTGAATAGTGAAAGGCATTCCATACCCGCTGCAAACCGGTTTTCCCCTTGAACGGACTTTCATCGACCACAGCTGACTCCTTGCCAATTATTTTGATTCGCGAGTATAACTTCTACGAACGCACGACCCGGCTTCACCCGACATAAACCCTTACAGTCGCGCCTTCGCAACGACCCTGAGCCATGCCGACAACGCAATTCCAGCGAGGATCAGCGCCGCCACCAGCCCGCTCCAGAAGCCATAGACCTCCATGGGCGGGATACGGCCAATGCCGTGATACCCGAGTTGCATACCCAGCGGCAAACCGATGATCCAGAACGCGACGAACATGATCAGCATCGGGCCAAGGGTGACCTTGTAGCCGCGCAAGGCACCAATCGCAATCACCTGCGTGGTGTCAGCCAGTTGCCAGACCGCAGTGAACAGCACCAGACTAGAGGCGATCTCGCGCACAGAAACATCCGGGGTATAAACGTTCACGATCAGTTCCCGTCCCAGCAGGATCAGCGGAATCAAGACACAGGCAATGATCAAACCCATCGCAACGCCGGTCCAAGCCACAAAACGCGCCGCACCGGCGTCACCAGCGCCAAGTTTCTGACCGACCCGAATGGTAAGTGCGGCAGCGAGTCCCATCGGCAACATGAACAGCAGCGAGGCGACATTCAGCGCAATCTGGTGCGCAGCAATCTGCGCCGCGCCAAATCGGCCAACAAAGACGGCAATACTGGTAAAGGCAGCCACCTCGGCCAGTGCCGCGCCTCCCATCGGCAAGCCAATCCGCAACAGGCGTTTCTGGGTGCCCCAATGCGGAAGGTGCCAGCCCAGCCAGAGGTAGCAAGAACGGTACTCGGTCGACCAGACCGTCCAGCCGACGAGCGCGATCAGGGCGACCCACATACCGATCGCCGTTGCCCAACCGCAGCCCGCGCCACCCATGGCGGGCAAGCCCCAGTGCCCCCAGATGAGCAGCCAGTTGAACAGCGTGTTGACGCCGAGTCCGGCAAACGCGAGGAACATCATCGGTTTCGGCCGATTGATGCTGGCAGAATAAAACGAAAGGGCGCGAAAGATCATCGCGGCGGGGAAGCCCGCGACGATTCCCCAGAGAAACAGCAGGGTCTTGTCGATCAGGACCGGATCGATCTCCGCCCAAACCATGATCGGCGCAACACCCGGCATGAGCAAGATCGGCAGGAGACTGCTCAACCCGGCCAGCCAGATTCCCTCGTGGGTATCCTGCACTACCGCTGCGTGATCGCCGGCGCCAAAGTGTTGCGCAACCGATGGGCTAATGGCCTGCACCACACTCATCAGCGTGATGAAAATCGGTATCCAAAAAGCAACGCCAAGGGCGACCGCCGCCTGCTCCTCCGCTCCGGCATGACCGGCCATGACCGTATCGATCAGGCCGAGTAGCGAATACGCCACCTGCGACAGGATGATCGGCAGCGAGAGCGCGGCAAGCGCACGGCTTTCAGAGAGAAATCGGGGAAATCGGTGCATGAATAATTGTTCAGAAAATGTCGTGCCGTTCAGCAACCCTCAACGATACCTCATAACAGCCCCGGCAAGATCGCCGATTGACGCGGCTTGCAGAGCAGGTCAAGACTCTTCAAGAACGGGATGAAGCACCCATTCCGATTTTTTCTGGGGTAAAGTGTGCCGCATGGGTATCCGGCTGAAAATCCTGCTCGCTTTTCTTCTCTGCTTTGGCTTGATGGCCGGCATCAGCTTGAGCTTGCTGGAGCGGAGCGTTAACCAGAGTTACGACGCCATCGAACGAAACGACATCGCGGCCAATATGGCACGCGTGGAACGAAGCTTCGAGGCCAGCGCGGCGAGCCTGAAGAGTCAGACAAAGGATTGGGCGGTCTGGAACGAGATGTACCGCTATGCGCTCACGCCTGATCCGGATTGGGTAGTTGAAAACATTGGCGAAAACGCACTGGGTCCGGCGGATATCTCCATGGCCATGGTGCTCGGGAAAGATGGCCGCGTATTGACCGCCAGCTTAGCTGGGCACAAGGGCAACAAACTCCATGGTCCCGAGCCCGGGATGAGCGCCTATCTGGATCAGATAAAGCAGGATGCGCAGCGGGCGCAATGCGGGATACTGGAACTCGACGCCGAGCTTATGCTGACTTGCTGGGCTGGCATTACTCAGAGCGACGGAGGCGGGGAGATCGTCGGAACGGTGGTCATGGGCCGCTGGCTCGAATCGTCGCGACTATTAAAACTGCGCGAGCAAACCAGATTGCCCTTCGAGTTGATAGAACACGCCGACCTACCGGAGGGTTTTTCGCGGTGGTCGGGCATGCTGGAGCCAGGTGTTATCGGGAACGGCGATTTCTGGGCGTCCAGCGACCCGGACGTTTATCACCTTGCTTTCCCGGTGCAGGACATTCTCGGACAGAACGTTGGCCTGATTAAGCTCGACGTTTTGCGCTCGGTACATCAACAGGGGGAGATGCTCTATCAGCAAGTGCGCCAGCAATTGGTGTGGACCGTAGTGATCATGACGGCTCTGCTTGGTCTCGCACTTCATTTCATCCTGATTCGCCGCCTGCGTCGATTTGCCAGACAGATTGATGTTCTGGAACATGAATCCACGCGAGATACACGTATCGATATTGGCGGTGCGGATGAGTTGGGCATGGTGGCGTTGAAATTCAACGCCTTGCTGGCACTGATCAAATCCCAGGTAGACGGACTGCAAGACTTGGTTGCGGCCAAAGAGAGTGCCATCAAGGTAATTCAGACTACCCAGGCTCAACTCGAGATTTCGGAAAAGACAGCCTTGCTCGGGCAGCAACGGGTCAGCAACCTGCTCGACAACTCGGGGCAAGGTTTCATGTCGTTTGGCAGCGACCTGGTGATCGATCCCGAAGTCAGCCGTGCGTGCAAGACACTGTTGGGGCTCTCGCCGGTGGGACTCAACGCGGCGCTGTTATTGGCAAGCGATGACCCGACCAGCGCCGATCTGATTGGCGAAATCATTCATGCCGTTCTGGCCGAACCAGACTCGGGCATACAGGAAAGCATGCTGACCCTGTTGCCCGCTGAGATTTCGCGCAATAGCCTTTTGCTGAAAGCAGAATACAAACGCCTCGAAAGCAGCCGATTCATGGTTGTGCTGACTGACATTACTGAGGAACGACGGCTGGAGAGTCTGCTGAAAAGCGAACGGCAGCGTCTCGAATTTATCGTGATGGCCGTTTCCGATACCCGTAACTTTTTCGATGCCATCGACGGTTTTCGCGAGTTCATTGCGCACAGCCTGGCACGCCAGTACATCGAAAACACTGAGCCCCTGAGTCTCGCCAGTTGGCTGTATCGCAGAGTCCATACCTACAAGGGTTTGCTTAACCAGTTCGGCTTCATCCAAACACCCGCGGTGCTGCACCAGATGGAAACGCTCTTGTCGACCGTGCTAGTGTTTAATTGCGTAAGTTAACAATTGTATTTCTGAGCTGCGCGCCCTTGACTTCACGCTTTCTCCAAACGAATGGTGCCGCCGTTTTGTTGTAGTGGGTCACGAAGGTTTCGATGGCCTGTGTCAGTTTCTC
>JBBQAT010000167.1:0-8843 GCA_038316625.1 Burkholderiales bacterium | reverse complement strand
ACGGAAGCCCTCGTGGACCATCAGCATGACCATCGTGCGGAACGAATCGATGGGTGCCGACGCGCCGCTGCTGGCGATGATCTGCGCCTGCGTATAAAGCTGGAAAGCGTAGATGGTGGTGGTGATCAACACGAAGATCGTCGTGTTCTTCAACATCGGCAGCGTGATGTAAAGGAACTGCTGCTTCACGGTCGCGCCGTCGAGCTTCGCCGCTTCGTACAGATCGAGCGGAATCGACTGCAAGCCGGCGAGGAACACCAGCATCTGAAAACCCACGCCCTGCCAGATCGACAGCAGCATGACCGCCGGCATGACCAGACTCGGTTCGCGCAACCAGTCGTGTGGTCCGACGGCTCCGAAGGTAATCAGCCCGACAAAGCGATTGATCACCCCCTGATCGGGCGCATAGAGCAGCGACCAGATCACCGCCACAACGGCCATGGTCGTGGCCACAGGCATGAAATAGATGGTGCGGAAGATACGCGCTCCGGCCAGTTTCTGATTCACCAGCAAGGCGAGCAGAAGTGCGAGCGCCGACTGCAGCGGAGTGACAACAGCAACGAAATAGAAGTTGTTGCGCAGTGCCGCCCAGAAGGAATCATCCTCAAACAGACGGACGTAATTTCTTAGTGCGACGAAATCGGTGCCAAGCTCTTCATTGGTCACCAGGCGTTGATCCGTGAAAGAAAGGACCAGTGCCAGAACAAAGGGCAACACCAGAAAAACGAGGAGAAGGAGTAGACCTGGTGCTGCAAAAAACCACGGTGTGAAACGCCCCTTGATGGGTGCCGAGCGCTTGCCCGGTTTGCCTAAAGGGGCATGGGTAACTGCGGTGCTCATGTTGAGTGCCTCCCGTACCTTGAATTGAATCGGTCAATCGGCGCAAACAGATCTATATCAATGCGGCACGGTCGACCACATCGTTCCCCGCCGGCCGGAGATCCAGTCGGAGCCGGCAGGGAACGTCCTGCTATAAACGGAAATGCCTTACTTGACGGGATAGCCCTTGTTATCTTCGATGTTCTGATCGATCTTCTTGGCAGCCTTGTCGAGCTCGGACTTCACATCGCCACCGGCCACGATGTTATTGACGGCCTCAGCAAAAGCCGTGGTGATCATCGGATAGGCGGGGGTTTCCGGGCGAACCAGCGAGACTTTCTCGGCAGCTTGTTGTGCGTAGATTTCCAGCGCGCCACCCTTGGCGAAATTCTTGTTCGCATTCATCGACTTGAAGGTTCCGGGGACTGCGCCGTTGATGTCGGTGACACGAGCGATTTCAGCCGGTGACATGAAGAAGCCGAGCACCTTGGCTGCGGCCTTCGGCTCCTTGCAATCGGCGGAAATGCCGAAGTTCCAGGAACCTGCACCGGTGACGGCCTTCGCGCCGAATTTAGGCATCGGGATCAGCACCAGATCGTCGCCCAGTGCTTTCTTGTAATCGCCAAAAGTCCAGTGTCCAACATAGGACAGCGCCGACTTACCCTTGACGAAGTCGGCGTCGTCCTTGGTCGCGGCATTCACGTAACCCGCCTTGACCCAACCCTGCAGCGTGGTGAGCGCCTTGATGGCTTCCGGCCCATTGATGACGCCTTTGGCGCTCTTGAAATCCTTGCGATTGATCAAGTCACCACCAAAGCTCTGCACAATCGGGGAATAGCCATAGGTGAACCATTCACCAACGCCATAGTTGAATTTCATGTCGAGCGGGAAGGCTACACCTGCGGCCTTCAGCTTCTTCATCGCATCTTCGAACTCGGCCAACGTCCAGGCTTCACTGACCTTGGTCGGGATGCGCACACCGGCTTGCGTCAGCAGCTTCTTGTTGCCCCAGACAGCGAGGCCGGAATCAAACTGGCCAAGACTGAAGAGCTTGTTGTTATACGTACCCTGGCGCACCAGCGAGGGCAGCAGATCGGCCTTGATGGCAGCGAGCTCTGGGAAAGCATCAAGCGGGATAATCTTCTTGGTCCACGCGTAGTTGTACACATTCGGACCGTCGAAATCGAGGATGCACGGCAACTTCTTGGACAAGGCAGCGGCGTTCACCTGGTCGCTATAGCTTCCTTCCGGCAGGGCCACCAGATCAACCTTGATGTCTTTCTGCGAATCGTTGAATGCTTTGACCGACGCCACATAGGCATCGTGCTCAGGACCGGGTCCTGCGTGAACCCACACTGCTACCGAAGCCTGAGCGAAGGCTCCGCCGCTAACCAATGCTGAACTAAATGCCAGAAGCTTGACGATTTGTTTGATGTTCGCTTGCATTTCGTATCTCCTAATTGATTGCTCCGCCATTTCTGGCGTTGAAGGGTTTGCCGGACAGATGATTTGCTGAAAGATTCGCCATAAACGATTTGCGATGTATCCAAAGCGCTTTGCAATTTACTCCGAAGCGCTTTGGATTTCAATAACACAATGAGAAATATTTTTTTAATGGGTTTCGTGCGACTTTTTGAGTGGTTTTGTAACGAGAAACCCGGCCGTTTCGATCCAAGAATGGATTCAAAACAGCTAATCGAGACCTGATGAAGGATGAAACAAGGAACAAGGCGAGACTTATCGCCGCTTCCTTCTGGGCAGATCCGTTCCCGTCAGGGAGTAGGCCGAACCTGCAGCGCGGAACGCCGACGCCAGAACATCAGCGCCAGCAGCAGCAAGGTAAAAAGTAGCCACAGCGGCAACAACTCGACCGCACTGGCGAACGCCTGGTCCGCCGTTCCATCATTGCGCATCGCGCGCAACGCAAGCGCAAAGACCAGGCTGGCAAAGCCATAGCCCAGATTGAAAACCAGGCCTTTAAACGACAGCACCGTGGCGCGCTGGGCAGAACTCACCTGGGCATTCAGCGTATTCGAGATGATGAAGTTGAGTCCAATCATTGCCGCCGTAAGCGGAATAGCGAAAACAACACCCCACAGCGGCACCTTGAGTGCGACCCCGACCAAACCGAGTAGCGTCAGCACGACGAGGATCAGATAGCTACGCAATAGCGAAACGGTTGGCGCAAGTTTTCGCGCCAACGGCGAAACCACCATACCCAGTCCGGCCAGGGCCGCACCGATCAGCCCAAAGCTGGCCTCGGGCAAATCGATCAAGCGGTAGTACACACTGCTGAAGGTCAGGAACAGGCGGATCATGCTATCGATCAACACGCCACCGACGATGGCAAACAGCGCCACCGGGGTATGCAAAATCCAGGCACCTGCATCGACGATTCCACGCCAGGCACTTCCCGCACGTAACGCCGTGTGCGTTTCGCCAACAGCGGGTTCACGCATGCCAAGCGCCATATACAGAACGACAAGAGCACTGATCAGGTTCAGGACAATCGGGAAACGCAGCGTCAGGCCTTGCTCGAAGTGAACATGGAACCCAAGGGACGCCGCAATCGTACTCATCAATTGCGGGTCATACACTGTCGCGCCGACCAGCATAGCGATCAGCATGCCGAACGACTGCCAGTGCATGACATCAGCGAGCACATTCGGCCATTCGGCACTACGCGACTCCGCCGCCAGCGAATCGTAAACCAGCGATTCGTCGGCGCCACTGGCCATCGCCTCGGCAACCCCGCTGAGCGTGCGGTTGACCAGACAGAACAGCAGCAAGGTCAAGCCACCATTAAGTGGTGCCAGCAGCAGCACCAGCATTTCCAGCGCCATGCACACCGCTGCGGCAATTATCAGCGGTCGCCGTCCAACGTGGTCAGCGAGCGCTCCCAAAGGGACCTCGGCGACTACGATGACAATAGCCCAAACGAAATTGAGCAGGGTGTACTCGGTCGCCGACAACCCAAGATCGAGGAACAGGACGGCCAGAACCGGGTAATAAAAACGCGAATTGAACAACACGCGAAACGCGATGAAGCGTTTGCGATTACCGTCGGCGACGCCAGAGGTTTGCGCTGTAGTCACCTTGGGATGCACTCAGTTGGCGGACTTCACCAGCCCCTTGGGAAGCTTCAACAACTGAGTCAACTCCATCCCTCGCATCAGCGTAATCTTGTTATCAGTCGCGAACTGCTGCGCGTTGTCAGTCAAGGGCCCGACGCAGACATAAATTGCCTCCCGCGCTTCCTGCGCCCGAAATGCAGCTTTCAAATCACGCAAGGGCTCAAGTCCGTGGTTTGCCGCTTTCCATCGTTTGCAACTGACCAACGTTGTTCGCCCCGTCTTGACGAGCGCAAAATCTGCGGCCCCGCTGGTACGCGTAACTTCAAAACCCTCACGCACAAACGCCTGCTCAAGCAATGCCGAAAAATCCCGCCACGACATGGCCGTAACAGCCTCAACCGTCGCTTCGACCCGTGCCGAACTGGGTATTTCCCATTGCTTCTTGGCGGCAATTGCACCGGTTATCAAGAACGGGATTGCGATCGCAAATACAGCGACTGAGTACTGCGCCGGCACGGCATAGCGCGCCACCAGCCCCACCACGAGTGCTATGGCATAGCTGATCCACCATGATGATCGGATCAATATGGCAAACAGCGAATTTTCAGACATCTTGAATTGCACGGTAGCTCTTTCGTTAAGAATCAGTAATTTTCGGGAAGTACGATCAGTCCAGCTTGATGCCTGAACGCTCGATAACTGCCGCCCAGGCGGCCGTCTCACTTTTGAGCAGGGTGGCGAACTGTTCTGGTGTGCCGCCGGCTGTTTCGGCTCCGGCAACCAGCAAACGCTGCTGCACATCGGGCATGGCTAGAATCTGCCCGATCACCTTGTTCAGGCGCTGCACAACATCGGCAGGCGTATTAGCCGGTGCAAGAAAGCCGTTCCAAGTCGTCGCATCAAAACCCGGAAAGCCAGATTCGGCCATGGTCGGCAGTTCAGGAACCGCGACTGATCGCTTGGCATTGGAAACCGCCAACAGCTTGATCTTGCCAGCTTTAACCAGTGGCTGGACGTTTGAAAGCGCGGCAAAAAGCAGATGCACTTCAGATTTTGACAATGCGAGAGCAGCGGCCGGGCCACCGTTGTAAGGGATATGCACCATGTAGGTCCCGGACTTCATTTTGAACAGTTCCATGGACAGATTCGAGAGCGAACCAATGCCCACCGAGCCATAGTCCAGTACACCCGGCTTGCTCTTGGCCAGAGCGATTAGGTCCTTGACCGAATTGACATTCAGGTCGGCTCGAACCGCAAGCACATTCGGCTGGGTTACTGCGAGAATGATCGGCGCCAGATCGCGCTGGACGTTGTATGGAGGTTTGGGCGACAACGAGGGCGAAACGGTCAGCGGCCCGTTGTAGCCGAGCAGGAAGGTGTGTCCGTCGCGCGCGTTAACCACGGCATCGACACCAATCGTTCCACCAGCACCCGGCTTGTTGTCGACGATGACGGTTTGCCCGAGCATTCCCCCCAGTTTATCGGCCACCACACGCGCCACGATATCGACCGAACTGCCTGCCGGCGTCGGCACCACGAAACGCACGGTCCGGCTCGGCCAGGATTGAGCATAAGCACTCATCATGGAAAACACGGACAACAGCAGTGCAAGACGTATCGTTCTAAACATGTCAGTTCCCCCTTCTTCTTCTTGCCTCGTAGAGGCAAACCCCGGTCGCCACCGACACGTTCAGGCTTTGCACCGAACCAAGCATCGGGATGGTTACCAGTTGATCACAGTTTTCCCGCGTCAGGCGACGCATGCCATCGCCCTCTGCTCCGAGCACCCAGGCGGTCGCCACCGGCCATTGCGCCGTATAAAGATCATCGGTGGCTTCAGCATCGGTACCGATCACCCAAATTTCGCGTTCTTTCAATTCGCGCAACGTGCGCGCCAGATTGGTCACGGTGATGTAGGGCACGCTCTCTGCCGCCCCGCTAGCCACCTTGATGGCCGTTTGCGTCAGCCCGACAGCCCTGTCCTTTGGGGCGATCACGGCATGCGCGCCAACGGCGTCGGCAACGCGCAGGCAGGCACCCAGATTGTGCGGATCCTGAATACCATCGAGCACCAGAAGGAATGCAGGTTCTTCCAGAGTATCAAGCACATCGTCCAGCGTGACATGGCGTGATTCGCCGGAGACTTTGGCAACGACCCCCTGATGGCGTGTGCCGCCGCCGGCCATGCCTTCGAGCCGCTTAGAATCCACCGGAACCACCTTGACGGTATGCAACTCGGCGTGGCGCATCAGATCGCGCACGCGAGCGTCGTGCCGCTCGGCGTCGATAAAGATTTCAAGGATGGCATCGGGTTGGTGACGCAGCTTGGCGATGATGGCGTGAAAACCGTGGATGAAACTGATTTGTGACATGAATTATTCTCGGAGAGGGGCTTGGTGCGTATTTTACCTTGCTGGAAGGAGCGCCCGGACACGGTCTCCCCCCAGATTTCACGACGAGCACTGCTCAGTGATGTTTTTTGGACGTCACCTGCTTTTTGCGAGTAGCGGCAGGTTTCGATTTCTGCACGGGTTTCGCGGCCGCCTTGAACGACGATTTTGAGGCCGACTTGGGCGCTGGTTTGACCGCTGACTTCGTCACGGCCCTGACAAACGGCGTCGTCGTGGATTTCGGCGTTGACGAAATGCTCGACAACGAGGGTGTCGCAAGGACAAAATCGATGCGTCCGGTTTCCAGATCGGCACGCACCAGTTTTACGTTCATGCGATCACCCAAACGATAGCGCTGACCGCTACGCTCACCAAGCATCTGGTGCTTGACGTTGTCGTACTGGAAATAGTCCTCGCCCAGCTCGGAAACGTGCACCAGACCTTCGACATAGACCGAATCGAGCGCGACGAATACGCCAAAGGGCACGACGGCGGCAATCGTGCCGGCAAACTCTTCACCGATTCGATCACGCATGTAGTAGCACTTGAGCCAGTTATTGACGTCGCGCGTCGCCTCGTCGGCTCGCCGCTCGGTCATCGAACAATGCATACCGATTTCATCCCACTTGCCGGGTGAATAACGCGTCCCGTCAAGCACCGCCTTGATCGAGCGATGCACTAGCAGATCTGGGTAACGCCGAATCGGCGAGGTGAAGTGCGTATAGTGCTCATAGGACAGACCAAAGTGGCCAACGTTGTCCGGGCTGTACATCGCCTGGCGCAGAGAACGCAGCATCACCGTCTGCAACAGCTGCGCATCCGGACGCGGTTTGATCTTTTCGAGCAGCACGCCGTAATCCTTGGCCGTCGGGCTTTCGCCGCCCGGAAGTCCCAGACCGAATTCCTTGAGGAAGCTGCGCAGACCTTCAAGCTTCTCCGGCGTCGGACCTTCGTGGATGCGGTAAAGACAAGGCTGCTTGTGTTCTTCAAGAAAGGCCGACGCACACACGTTGGCTGCCAGCATGCATTCCTCGATCAAGCGATGCGCGTCGTTGCGATGGACCGGAACGATGTTGTCGATCTTGCCCTGCTCGTTGAACAACATCATCGTCTCGATCGTTTCAAAATCGATGGCACCGCGCTTATGCCGCGCCTTGAGCAATATCTGGAACAAGGCATAAAGCGCCTGAACCTGAGGCTGCAAGCCCCGGTGCACCTCGGTCTCGGGCGCAACTTTCCCGGAAAGCCAGTCCCAGACCTGGTTGTAGGTCAAGCGCGCCTTGGATTGAAAAACGGCCGGGTAGAATTTGTAATCCTTGATAACGCCACTGACATTGATTTCCATGTCGCACACCATGGCTAGGCGCTCGACATCAGGATTCAGTGAACACAGCCCATTGGAGAGTTTCTCCGGCAGCATCGGTATCACGCGGCGCGGAAAGTAAACCGAATTACCGCGTTCCTTCGCCTCATGATCGAGCGCCATGCCAGGACGCACATAATGGCTGACGTCGGCAATCGCCACCACCAGCCGCCAGCCACGACCCTTTTTCTCGGCGAAAACGGCATCGTCAAAGTCCCGAGCCGTTTCGCCATCGATCGTTACCAGCGGCAAGTCACGTAAATCCTTGCGACCGGCCCACTCGGTTTTCTTGACTTTAAGCGGGAGTTCCTTCGTTTCATCGACGACCTTGGGAGAAAACTCGAACGGCAGATCATGCTTGCGTAGCGCAATCTCAATCTCCATGCCTGGATCAGCATAGTTGCCGAGCACCTCGACGATACGTCCGATGGGCTGCGAATGCCGATTGGGTTGCTCGATGATCTCGACCATCACCACCTGCCCGGCCTTGACCTTTTGTTTCTTGTCCGGCGTAACGAGAATGTCCTGGTTGATTCGCCGGTTCTCAGGCACGACAACGGTAATTCCATGCTCGACCAGCACCCGGCCAACAACCCGGCTGTTGGCCCGTTCAAGTACCTCGACGATGGCGCCTTCACGCCGCCCCTTGCGATCCAGCCCGATGACGCGGGCCAGAGCACGGTCGCGATGCAGAACCTTGGACATCTGCTTGGCGTCAAGAAACAGATCGTCGCCGCCATCATCCGGAACCAGGAAGCCGTAACCGTCGGCGTGCCCTTCAATACGCCCAGCAATCAGGCTGGCGCGTTCCGGGAGGATGTAGGCGCCTTTGCGGTTACGCATCAGTTGCGCCTCGCGCTCCATTGCGCCAAGACGACGCTGGAACATCTCGAACTCCAGCGAGTGAATATCGAGCAGGGCACAGAGTTGCTCGAAGCTGACCGGCTTGCCCTGGTCCTCAACAACTTGCAAAACATACTCGCGCGAAGGTAGCGGTTGTTCGTATTTGGCAACCTCACGTTGGAAGTGAGGATCGTTTTTTCTAATCTTTGATAGTTTTTTGATTGACATTTTTTTATGTTCCTTTAGAATTCGGCCTTCGCTGGATTTGCCCAGGTGGCGAAATTGGTAGACGCGCTAGGTTCAGGTCCTAGTGGTGGCAACACTGTGGGGGTTCGAGTCCCTTCCTGGGCACCA
>JBBQAT010000166.1:0-8891 GCA_038316625.1 Burkholderiales bacterium | reverse complement strand
TACAAATTGAAGAAACCTCGTTGGTGGGGTTAGGGTTGCTTAACCCGACGATTGACCAGCGTTGGGTGGGGTTACGCCTTTTGGGCTAACCCGACCTACAGGGTTCGTCGTGTTCAAGTTATTTTTGCTCACTCCTACGTTCATCGGCCGTTGCCGCGTGCGCAGCAAGCTGCACACCCTACAAAAGGTAGCATTTTCAGGAGGATGCCTTGAAACCCGCATGGATATTGGCTTGCGCGGGATTATGCTTGAAGGTGACCGTATTCATTGGCCTGCAGAGGAGGCTATGGCTGTGACCGCTGTTTGTTTCGCGGCAGCAATCGTTTTTTCATTCACTGCTTTCGCCTCGTCCAGGCAAACTTTCTTTTCATCAGAAGGCTTCTTCTTGCAATCGACGATTGACGCTTTGTAATCCGAGTTGGCTTTGTTCTCTGCTTGTTTAAAGCCAAGCCTGGCGTCTAGTTGCCCCATTTTTTCACCGTTCTGCCCGGTTTTTGTGTTGCTAGCAGCAGCGGGGTCGAGGCCCATGGATGAGGCAAAGATGGCAGCGAACAGAATGGACAGCAATTCACTCATGATGGCGTTCCAGGAAAATATGGCAGAGTTACAAGGCTACACAATCGATGGGCTCTGTCTGTGCGCTAGCGCACGAGAAATCATGGGCGCTCAGAGTTTTAGCAGTTCGTCGAGGTAATGACCGAGGGCGTAATTCAACCAGCGTCGATCCGGCAGGTCGCGGCTGACATAACCCATGTGTCCGCCTCGGGCCTCCATGTGCAGATGGACGTTGGGTCCTAGCTTCGCTGCCTTCAGGTCACGGGCGTCCACAAACGGGTCATCTTCTGAATGGAGAATGACCGTGGGTGTGGTGATCTTCGAAAGATGAGCGCTGGCGCTGCATCGATCATAGTAGTCGCGGCCATCCCGGAAGCCGCCGGCGGGGGCGATGTAGGCATCGTCAAAACCGCGCAGTGTCATCAGCTTGCGCAGTGAATAGTATCCCTTGGGGATGAGACCGGCCGCTTCCCGGTCTCGCACCAAACTCAGCGCGCTGTGCACAAAGTAAAGGTCGTAGGCTCGGTTGATGGGTGATCCGAGAAGGTAGGAGCAGCGACCCAGATTTACGGGAGGATTCACGGCGATGGCGCGGTCCGGCTTGGGGTGTGGGCCGTCATGGCCTTCACCCAGATTAAGCAGCAAAGCATTGCCGCTCAGGGAAAAACCAAGGGCAACAATGGAGCCCTTGCCCCGGCACCGGACTTCGGTGAAAACGGCGCCCAGATCACCGGCCACGCCACAATGGTAGGGGCCCCGTGCCAGCCCGCGCCCCTGTCCGCAGCCACGATGGTTCACCGTCCAAACCTCCATGCCACGCGACAGGCCCAGACGAACGGCTCGTCGCATATACGGCCGATCATCATCGCCGCCAAGACCGTGAAACACACAGAGTCGTTCGGGCCGAGTCCCTCTGAAAATACGTCCCGTCAGCCGATCACCATCCGCCAGAGCCACCTCGAAGGGTTCCGATGGCAGATTCAGCGGTGGCTCGGGAAGAAAGTTGCCCAGCAAGGTCTGCTGATGACCGGAATCGGCCCACCAAGGAGCGCGGCAGGAAAGCTGGGGCCGTGGAAGCATCATCTTTTTCTTTTCAAGCAAACGTGAGGGTGGATCGTGCAGGGCTCACGGTGCGCCGGGAGAGGACTCTTTTCTGTGCGCTACCGCACATGCTTACCGGTTGTCTATGTGCGCTGGCGAACAGTTGAGCGCATCACGATCTGCCATTCTTTGCGTAACCAACACGAGGAGTCTCGAAATGAACGACATACGAATTCTTGGCATCGTCGGGAGCCTGCGCCGGGACTCCTACAACCTGCTTGCGCTCAGGGCAGCGCAGCAGATGGTGCCGCACGGTGCGGTTCTTGAACTGATCGATCTGCGCGGTATTCCTGTCTTTAATCAGGACAAGGAAAAGACCCCGCCAACCCCGGTGCTTGAGCTGAAACGTCGGGTACAGGCGGCCGATGGCATTCTGTTTGCCACGCCGGAGTACAACTATTCGATTCCCGGTGGGCTCAAGAACGCCATCGACTGGATATCGAGGCCCTATGGCGAAAGCGCCTGGCGCGGCAAGCCAACGGCCGTTATGGGGGCGTCCATCGGCGGTGGCGGTACGAGTCACGCACAGGTCCACCTGCGGCAAGTCCTTGTCGGGTTGAACATGCAACTGGTTACCGACGTGGACGTGATGATCGGCAACGCCACACAGCGTTTTGATGAGGACGGCAAGCTCACCGATGTGGCAACCCGGCAGTCCATTGCCACGCTCCTGGAGTCTTTGGTGCATCTGGTCAGGAACAGCCAGAACGCCATGAAACAAGTCGCTTGATGGTCTACACTTACTACACATAAATGACATAAGGGAATGGAAATGATGAAAGAAGAAATTACGCAGCGTAGGTCGGTGATGCGCGGAGCCATGGATGCAGGCTGCAGTCTGTGGGCGCCAATTTTGCCTCCGGCCGCCGTTTTGATGCCAATTGCGATCCCTGTGCAAGTCGATTCGGGCGATGCCTCGTCTCATCGAACAGATTCTGATAGGCCGGAATCGACCCGAAGATAGACGCAGGCAGCACCGCCGAGGATCTGTATGGAATACAAGGACTACTACAAGATCATGGGTGTAGCGCGCGATGCGACCCAGGATGAAATCAAGCGCGTGTATCGCCAGTTGGCGCGAAAATATCATCCGGATGTCAGCAAGGCAGCTGATGCCGAGACGCGCTTCAAGGAGCTTGGTGAGGCCTACGCCGTACTGAAGGATCTGGAGAAACGCGCCGCCTACGATCAACTGGGCAATAACTGGAAGGCGGGCCAGGATTTCCGTCCGCCGCCGGACTGGAATGCCGGATTCGAGTTTTCGGGCGATGGTTCGGAGGGCCGCGCAGGCCCGAGCGCAGCGGAATTCAGCGACTTTTTTGAATCGCTTTACGGGCGCGGCTTCAGCACCGGGCATCAGGAACGCGCGACCTACCACGCGCGTGGCGAGGACCACCACGCCAAGGTTCTTATTGATCTGGAAGATGCCTATAACGGCGCCACGCGTACCATCACCTTGCAGCGGCCTGAAGCCGATGCCGACGGGCGCATGGTCATGCGCTCGCACAAGCTCAATGTGACGATCCCGCGTGGCATTCGCGCCGGGCAGCATATCCGCCTGGTCGGGCAGGGAACACCGGGAATCGGGCAGGGCAAGCCGGGCGATCTGTATCTGGAAATCGGCTTCAACCCGCATGCGCACTATCGCGTCGAGCAGCGTGATGTCTATCTCGATTTGCCCGTCGCTCCCTGGGAGGTCACCTTGGGTGCCACCGTCAAAGTGCCTACCCCGAACGGAACGGTCGAACTGAAAATTCCGGCCGGATCGGTGGCGGGAGGCAAATTGCGACTGAAAGGCCGTGGCATTCCCGGCAGTACGCCGGGCGATTTCTATGCGGTACTCCATATCGCCTTGCCGCCGGCTGACGGTGAGACGTCGAATGCCTTCTATCTCTACATGGCCGAACAGTTCAAATCCTTCGATCCGCGTACCGGATTGGGAGTGTAAGAATGGATAACGAAAAAATGTTGCCGCAACTTTCCGGAATCATCCTGGAAGATCTGACCGAGCTGACCTTAGCCGAGGTTTGTCGCGCCTGCACGGTGAACGTCGATTGCATCGTCGAACTGGTTGAAGAAGGGGTTATTACGCCCATCGGGCGTGAGCCGCATCGCTGGCGCTTCAGTGGCACGCACATGCGCCGCGCCACGGTCGCGCTGCGCCTGCAGCGCGATCTGGGCGTCAATCTTGCCGGCGCAGCGCTGGCCCTTCAATTGATGGACGAGGTCGACGCCTTACGGGATCGGCTCAGGGTGATGGGCGTTCATTGATACGCAGGCAAGGCGTCAACCTACAAACCTCTCAAGCAAAAACAAGTTGAACGTGCAATCAAAACCCTGTAGGTCGGGTTAGCGTAGCGTAACCCCCCGATTGACCGGCGATGCGTCGGTTTACGCTACGCTAACCCGACCTACACGGTTCGTCGCCATCGTTCGGCAAAATCGCTTCAAGACAACCGCCGTTCGTGGGACTTGTGGCAAAAATGGGTCGAGATTGTGTGAAGATTCAGCATTGTTCAGCATTGAGCTGTTTTCGGGTGAGTTCGCTGGAATGGAGAGTGGAGAGCGACTCAAACTGAATCTCAGTTCAGCGGCAGGCAAGCGTAGTATTGCGGATTGGCTCGGCTCGTCCACAAGATTCAGCTCCTTCAGGGGGCCTTGCCGCGCAGTGGCCGCAGTCCCAAGAATAACGAAGCACTACAGTGATGGGGGCAATCAGAGTGTTTGGCCGTTTGCGCGATTTGCGTATCCGCTTGCGGGATAGCTGGCACCTGCCGTGGTGGGCGCTTGGACTGTTGTTATCTTTTTGCCTTGCCTCGGGTATGTCGGGCTGGCATCAACCCTGGTTCTTGAGGCTGGTCGAGCTCAAGACCTATGATGTTAATTCGCGATCGGTCGTCCTGATGCCAGGTCCCCGGATTGTCCTGGTAACGGTCGGAGAGCGCTCCCTTTCATCCCTCGGTGCATGGCCGTTTCCTCGCCGACTCCATGCGGGTCTTTTGGACCGCTTGCCTCTGGCACGCGCCGTAGGCTTTGACATTCTGTTCGCCGAGCCGACGACCGACGACCCCCTTTTAGCCAAAGCCATTGCCAAACATGGCCGAGTAGTTCTGGCCGCGCACACGGCGGCGCTATCCGAAACCGCCGGAGCCGGACAGTTCGCCGTGGAGCCCGTGCCCATGCTGCTCGATGCGGCGGCAGATATCGGCTTCACCAACGTGGAAAAGGATGTGGACGGCCTGCTGCGGTATGCAATGCCCATCCGCAGTGCGGGATCGACCATGCTGCCTTCTCTGGCTTTTGCACTCGCGCGCCAGATACTGCAGGATGAGGGACAGATTACGGCAAGCGATGACCGCGGAATGACCATTGGTTTCCGCAGCCATGTCGTGAGGCTCAACGACGACGCACAGCTTTGGTTTCTGCCCACGGCTAAGGAACTGTCAGTCTTTGAGTATGTAGACGTCCTGGAAGGCCGCGTTCCTCAGGAGGCTTTCCGGGATGCAGTCGTGTTTGTCGGTGCCGCCGCGTCAGGGGCGGCGGATTTCAAGATCATTCCCGATGGCTTGGGTACCCGGGTCATTTCCGGCGTTCGCTACAATGGCGAGGAACTGCTTGCCCTGCTTACCGGGCAGACGGTGCGCATGTCTCCTTCGTGGTTAAATGGGCTTGCCACAATGGCCATGGCCCTCGCGGCCGGATTGTTGATGTGCTTCCTGCGGCCGCTGCTCGGCGGGGTCCTTATCTTGGGGCAGTGCGTCCTTTGGCTGGTCCTGGCTTGGTTCCTGCTGAGCAATCGGCTGTTTTGGATCGCTGGTTCCACACCCGTTCTGGCGGCCATCGGCTCAGGAACCTTGATGCTGCTTGCGCGACAGGTCTTTTTACAGGAGAGCTGGCGCGCGCAGTCAATTTCTCTGGACCGTATTGTCTATTTGGACGCGGAAGAGGCCAACCGCCATGGCTCCTTGGGGCAGTATCTCGACAGCCTATGGGTGCGGGTGGAGAAGGAGACCGGCATCCGTTATCTGGGTGGCCCCTTGAGCGCCTCTGAGCTTCCGGACGATTTCCTGCTGTCCTTGCCCGGTGATAACGGGATGCTCATTCTTGGCGATAAGCGCAAGCAGTTTCGTATGGCCGTCCCACTACACACCGGGACGGATAGAAGGTACGGCTTGTTCGGCTGGCACCAGCACGTCAGTGGCGCGAGTGCCCGAGCCGCCGCCGCACTGGCGATTTCCGCCGCCTGGTTTTTTCATGCGCAGGACGAGGGTCGTCAACGCCGCAAAATGCTCATGGACACCATCAAGGCGGTGTTCACCGCGCTCGATCATCGCGACCCCATCACCGGCGGACATTCCACCCGGGTTTCCGAACTCTGTCTGCGCACGATGGAACGTCTGGATCTGCCGCAGCAATTGGTCGAGGATGTTCACCTGGGAGCCTTGATTCACGACCTGGGCAAGATAGGCATTCCCGACAGCATTCTGAATAAGCCAGGGAAACTTAGTAGCGAAGAATTCCTGATCATCCGTAACCATCCGAACATTGCGCGAAGCATCTTATCCTCGGTGAATCTGCCACAGGCCACTTTCGAGGCGGTATTCCAGCACCACGAACGCTATGACGGTTCGGGTTACCCGCAAGGGCTGAAGGGAGAGGAAATCAGTTTCGCGGGACGTATCGTCGCCATTGCCGATGTCTTTGATGCCATGAGCCATAACCGGCCTTACCGCGATGGACAGAGCATTGACGACGTGTTGGAACTGATGTCCAGTGCCTCGGGAACCCACTTCGACCGAGAACTGCTGGCGGTCTTTGTTGGAATGGCCAAAGGTCTCCCGCGCGTCGAATCAATCCCGGAAGGGCAAAAGAGCGAAAAGCCTGAATTGGGATGAACTTGCAGAAAATTGATGCCGAGGTAGAGTTTTGTGGTATTTCGGCGACTCATTTGATCGGATTACAGTGATATTTTTCTGATCTGTGCGAAATATCACATCGGGGACGAGGATTTCGGAACAAGGTGTGGGGGATAGGTCTCCATTCGTCTTGAACAAGTTCCGAAAGGACAAAAAAGTGAAAAGCTCAAATTGGCTTGTGCTTGCAGCAACGCTGCTGCTTCTGACCGTAAAAAGCGCGCTGGTGCTGGCCGTCGGCCCGGAGGTAACAGGGCGCAGCGGCGACGTTAACGTATCCTCATCCAGCGCATCGCTTTCAGTCGGTGACAAAGTGAAAACTGGAGCCGATGGCGAAATCGTGCTTCAGGTGAAGGAATCTGGCCTGCGCCTCCTCGTCGCTTCCAACAGCGAGGTGTTCTATCAGGGTGTCACCGCCGCCGGTGCACAGAATTTCAAGGTAGCCAAAGGCAAGGTGCGTTTTAGTATTGTTCCCGGAAACCACCTGGACGTTGAGACACCGCATCTGGTCGCATCGGTGCGCGGTACCGAGTTCTCGACCACGGTGGAAGATCAGGCTTCTGAACTTAGCGTGTCTGAGGGACGTGTGGAAGTTCGCGACAGCAAGGGCGGCACGGGCTTGATAGCCCGAGGCTGGAACGCGGTGGCGACCGCTTCAGGCTTCACGAGCGAGACGAATGCGCGCCTTTCGAAGATGAGTACCCCGAGAGAAAACGAAGGGTCGATTGAAAAGGAACGCGTAAAGAAAACTGAGGATGCCGATAAACCTGAACCCGCGAAACACGGGGCCAATGATTCCGGGGCTGACTCCGGTAAGGGAAAATCAGGCGGTGACTCCGGTGGAAAATCGGGCGGCGACTCCGGTGGAAAATCGGGCGGCGACTCCGGCGGAAAATCAGGCGGCGACTCCGGCGGAAAATCGGGCGGCGACTCCGGTGGGAAATCGGGCGGTAACTCAGGCGGCAAGTCGGGGGGCAATTCAGGGGGTGGCAAGGGTAAGTAGCCCTGAATTCCTGGATGGAATTTGATTTCCTTGTGGGCCATGGGGCTCATCTCGTCAGCCTGGTTCCGTCGTTAAGACTGGTTCTGTGCTTGTCTTTGCCAGCGGCAGATAAACGCTGAAATAGATAGACGAATCTGGATTCCGGCTTTCGCCGGAATGACGGGTTCTTTTACTCTGCGTTTCAGCTGTCTTGCTGCAGCGTGTAGTTCTGCCTGTCCGTCTTCACCTTGGCATCGGCAATGGCGGTGGTCCGCACGAGCTTCGCGTCTTTGATGCAGGTTTTCTTGAAATCGCCGGAGAGGTCGTCGCATTTTTCTTTGGACACCGCGTAATCGGCGGATGATTTGGCTAGAAGGGCTTTGTACTGGGCCTTCGGGGTAGGTTTGTACTTGTCCTCAAGCTGAGCGCTGGCAACCCGCTCCTTGCCCTTGGCCTCGGCTCTGCAGATGTCCTTCGCGTTGGCGGTCAGCGAGTCGCAAGCCGCTTTGCCCGTCTTGTAGTCGGCTGAGATCGTATCCTTGCTGGCCTTGTATTCGGCTTTCGTCATGCTTGCGGCCATTGCGCCGGCGCTGAATGCAAAGCCAAGGGCGAGCGCGATCAGCTTGATATTGAATGTTTTCATCATGATTCCTTTCGTGTGATGGATCTGGGAGTGATGAAATGGCAATGGATGCCAGACATTCACTTTTCTTCGCCGTGCCAGGGTACGGCTAGGTACCCCTTGGCTCCGATGATCACAAGATATCAGGATCGCATGCGGTGTTCTGTTCGCTGACGCACACAGGGAGAGTTGTCGATATGGGGTAATCGCATGAATACTGAGAGCATCAAGTCCGCATGCTCACCTCTCAATTTAATCCGTCATTCCGGCGAAGGCCGGAATCCAGTAACCTACGCCAATGAAACAGCCATGCGTCTATATACTCACCAGCCGCAGAAACGGCACGCTCTATACGGGTGTAGCTTCCAACCTCGTTCAGAGGGTGTGGCAACACAAGAACAATCTTGCGGAAGGGTTTACCAGGAAATATGGGGTTCATATCCTGGTATGGTTTGAAGTTCACGTCACGATGCAATCGGCCATTGAACGTGAGAAAGCGATCAAGGAATGGCATCGTTCCTGGAAACTGGCGCTCATCGAGTCAGTTAACCCGCAGTGGCGCGATTTGTACGACGACATTATTTGATACGCCGTCGCTGGATTCCGGCTTTCGCCGGAATGACGGAAAAAGGTCTGCGAACGCCTATTCCTTTTCCGACAATTTCAGCGCCACATCCAGTGAGGCCATGAACTCCTTGACCCTGATCGGTTTGGTGAG
>JBBQAT010000165.1:0-9008 GCA_038316625.1 Burkholderiales bacterium | reverse complement strand
CAGCGCGCTGATCTTCGTCGTGCTGGGTCTTGGTCTGAACATCACCGTTGGCCTCGCCGGACTGCTGGATCTCGGCTATATCGCCTTCTTCGCGGTCGGTGCCTATACCTACGCGTTGCTCAGCAAGAACTTCGATCTCGGCTTCTGGACCTGTTTGCCCCTCGGCGGCCTGATGGGCATGCTGTTTGGCGTTGTTCTCGGCTTTCCGATCCTGCGCCTGCGCGGCGACTACCTGGCCATCGTTACCTTGGGCTTTGCCTCGATCACCAAGATCGTCCTTGAAAACTGGGACACGGTCTTTGGCGGTGCCGCTGGTATTGCCAACATCCCCCGTCCTGAGTTTTTTGGCATGATGCTCGATGGTCGTCAGAAGTCGGTCTACAGCTACTACATCGTTCTGGCGCTGGTCGGCCTGACCATTGTGGTGACCAACCGACTCAAGAACTCGCGCATCGGCCGCGCCTGGATGGCCTTGCGCGAGGACGAAATCGCCTGTGTGGCCATGGGGGTCGACATGGCCCGCACCAAGCTGTCAGCCTATGCGCTCGGTGCCTTCTGGGCGGGGCTGGTCGGCGTGGTCTTCGCCGCACACAACAACTTCATCAACCCCGACAGCTTCACCTTCATGGATTCAGCCATGATTCTGGCGATGGTCGTGCTCGGCGGTATGGGCTCGATTCTTGGCGTGATCATTGCAGCGCTGGCGCTCAAGCTGCTCCCCGAATATCTGCGTGCCTTTGCCGAATACCGGATGCTGGTCTTCGGTGGCGTGATGGTGCTGATGATGATCTTCCGGCCACAGGGTCTGATCAATAACATGCGGCGCAAGTATGAATGCGACACCGTGGAAGGAAACCATGATGGCGAAAAGTGAGGCGAAGAAGCTGCTCGAAGTCAGCGGCCTGACCATGGATTTCGGCGGCCTGCGGGCCGTCGACAATGTGAGTCTTGACATCTTCGAAGGCGAAATTGTCGCGTTGATCGGACCCAACGGTGCGGGAAAAACGACCTTCTTCAACTGTGTCACCGGCATTTACGAACCCACTGCAGGTGAGGTGAAGATTCACCCGCCCGGTGGAACAAGCCGGCGCATCAACGGCATGAAGCCGAACAGCATCACGACCCTCGGCATGGCGCGCACCTTTCAGAACATCCGCCTCTTCCCGGCGATGACGGTTTTGGAAAACGTCATGATCGGGCGCCATTGTCGTACCGGCACCACCATCCTCGACGCCATCCTGCACACACGTAAATCGGTGCGTGAAGAGAAGGAAACGGTCGACAAGAGTTACCGGCTGCTGGAGAAAGTCGGCTTGGCCAAGGAGGCAGACGAGTTCTCGCGCAACCTTTCCTACGGTGCCCAGCGCCGTCTGGAGATCGCCCGCGCCATGGCGACCGACCCCTTCCTGCTGCTGCTCGATGAACCCGCTGCCGGGATGAATCCCCAGGAAACCCATGACCTGGACGAGTTGATCGTACGCATCCGCAAGGAAGACAAACTCGCGATCCTGCTCATCGAACACGACATGAAGCTGGTGATGAGCATTTCCGACCGTATTTACGTCATGGAATACGGCAAGGAAATCGCTCAGGGAACACCACGCGAAATCAAGGAAAATCCCCGCGTTATCGAGGCCTATCTCGGTGAGGAAGCCCATGCTTGAAGTACGCAACATCCAGACCTATTACGGCAACATTCAGGCACTCAAGAACGTCTCATTGACGATCAACGAGGGCGAAATCGTCACCTTGATCGGTGCCAACGGCGCGGGAAAAAGCACGACCCTGATGTCGATCAGCGGCGTAACACCACCCCGCCACGGCCAAATCCTGTTTCGCGGCGAACCGATTCAGGGGCTGAGTGCCGAGAAGATCGTCGCCCTCGGCATCTGCCAGGTTCCCGAAGGCCGCCACATCTTCCCGCAGATGAGCGTGCTGGAAAACCTGGAGATGGGTGCCTATCTGCGCAACGACAAGGCCGGGATCAAGGCCGATATCGACTACGTCTTCGGACGCTTCCCGATTCTGGAAAAGCGCCGTACCCAGGCGGGCGGCACGCTTTCCGGCGGCGAACAGCAAATGCTCGCCATCTCGCGCGCGCTGCTGGCGCGTCCGTCGCTGCTCCTGCTCGACGAACCCTCGCTTGGATTGGCACCGCTAATCATCAAGCAGATCTTCGAGATCATCAAGAAGATCAACGTCGAGAGCAACACCACGGTTTTCCTGGTCGAGCAAAACGCCAATCAGGCGCTCAAGATCGCCCACCGTGGCTACGTGATGGAAAACGGCGCGATCACGCTGGAAGACAAAGCGGAAAACCTGCTGAGCAACGAAGACGTGAAAAAGGCCTATCTCGGCATGTAATCGATGGCCACGTAATGATTGCCAAAGCGGTCGCCTCATTTCGGGAGCGGCCGTTTTTTCTTCACGCCCCTTGAAGATAGTCAGTCGCTTCGGCTTGCTTACCGTAACGCCGTCATGTCTACCATGGAATCATCGAGATGCCCACAAACAGGGGCATTATCAAGGTTCGCTAAGATGATGCTGATATAATTCGGCGCTTTCAGAAATCGTTCATTACCCCTACGAGGCTGCAGCATGAAAAGAAAATTACTACCATTGGTTGTCATCAGCGCGCTGCTTGGCGGGTTGAGTGGCTGTGCCACCGAAGAGTCCCGCAGCCTTGCGGTGGCAAAAACCGTCTCCTCGACACAGGCCTACAACGGTGCCCGCCATCCCATCTCGATTGGTAAGTTCGACAATCGTTCGACCTTCATGCACGGCATCTTTACCGATGGCGTTGATCGTTTGGGCAGCCAGGCAAAAACCATCCTGATTACCCACCTTCAACAGACCAACCGCTTCAATGTTCTGGACCGCGAGAACATGTCTGAAATCAAACAGGAAGCCGCACTGGGCAAGACCGATCAAGCTTTGAAAGGTGCCCGTTACGTGGTTACCGGCGATGTCACCGAGTTTGGCCGCAAGGAAGTGGGCGACCACCAACTATTCGGTATTCTTGGCCGCAGCAAGCAGCAGATCGCTTATGCAAAGGTCGCCCTGAACGTGGTCGATGTTAAAACCTCCGAAATCGTTTATTCCGCGCAAGGCGCGGGCGAATACAGCCTTTCCAATCGCGAGGTGATCGGCTTTGGCGGAACCGCCAGTTACGACTCAACCCTGAATGGCAAAGTTCTGGATCTGGCCATCCGTGAAGCCGTGGATTCCCTGGTCGCTGGAGTCGATGCCGGTGCTTGGCGCCCGTCTAACTAACCTGGGTGCTGACACCATAATGAATCGTTTACCAAAAGTAGCAACGCGATGTGCGTTGACGTTGCTCGTCGCCGCCCTCTTGACAGGTTGCGCCGCTCGCCAGCAACCGCTGTATTACTGGGGTGACTACCAGCCCCAGATTTATGGTCACTTCAAAGCGGAAAAGGGGCCGGACGAACAAATTCAGGCACTAGAAAAAGTGCGCGAACAGGCCAAAGCCCAAGCGAAGCCGCTCCCTCCGGGACTCCAGGCTCACCTCGCGATGTTGTACGGGCAGACCGGACGCCCAGAACGACTGATTGAGAATCTCGAGGCAGAAAAAACGCAGTTCCCTGAAAGCTCGACGTTCATGGATTTCCTTCTCAAGAAATCCGCCCCTTGATGGTTAGCAAAGGTTTCCCCATGAATCAATTCTTGCCCATCAAATGGGTTGTGCTCCTGTTGTGCGCCTTGTTGCTTGGTGGTTGTGTCACTACGCAAGCGAAGTACGACTATTCGTCGTTTCGTGAAAGCCGTCCGACATCGATTCTCGTGCTGCCGCCACTGAACAGTTCGCCGGACGTCAATGCGACCTACAGCATGCTCTCCCAGGTGACTTTGCCGCTGGCGGAATCGGGATATTACGTATTCCCCGTAGGTCTGGTCGATGAGACGTTCAAACAAAACGGGATGATTTCGCCAGCCGATATTCACCAGCTTCCCATAGAAAAATTGCACGAGATCTTCGGCGCGGATACGGCCTTGTATATCAACATAAAACAATACGGCACCTCGTACGCCGTGATCATGAGCGAAACACGGGTGACGGCCGAAGGCAAACTAGTTGATTTGCGATCAGGCAAGACACTCTGGGCTGGCAGTGCAACAGCCTCCAGCAGCGAGGGAAACAATTCTGGCGGCGGGCTTATCGGCATGTTGATCACCGCCGCCGTTACCCAGATTGTCGAAACCTTGAGTAGTCATGGGCATGCCATTGCCGGCATTACCAGTTCTCGATTGCTTGCCGCAGGGCGGCCGAATGGGCTTCTGTATGGACCGCGCTCGCCGTTCTACCTTAAGGAAGGCGTTCCGGCACCCTGATGCGTCTTTCGGGTAGAAAAACGGCCGTCCCGTTTCGGGAGCGGCCGTTTCTTCTGGCCTTCAGTCAGCGACGCTGATTCTGACGTCAGGACGACACGCCTCTGCAAGCCTTATGGAACGGTGATCTATATCGAAAGCAGCCGGAAAGGTAGTAACCATGCGTTTTTTCAGGCATGCCTCATGGAGATCGCCAATCCATGAGCCTTCCAGGCCAGTGCCGCTGAGCTACCCTGCCAGATTCCGTTTGATAGCAAATCCACCATAGCCTTGGCAAGTCGGCATCATTTCGATGGAAACGATGTTGACGTGCGGCGGCAAGGTGGAGATCCAGTACGCCGACTCGGCGATATCGACCGCCGTCAGCGGCACCGTGCCGGCATAAACCTTGGCCGCCGCCTCGTCGTTGCCGCGATAGCGTACGTTCGAAAACTCAGTGCCCCCGCACAGGCCCGGTGCCATGTTGGTGACCCGCACGCCGGTGCCCACCAGATCGGCGCACAGGTTTCGGGTGAATTGTTCGACAAACGCCTTGGTCGCGCCATACACGTTGCCGCCCGGATACGCCGTCGTGGCGGCGACAGAACCGATGTTGATGATCAAACCGCTGTTGCGCGCCACCATCGCGGGCAGGATGGCACGCGTTACCGTCACCAGCCCTTTGGCGTTGGTTTCGATCATCGTCTCCCACTCCTCCAGCGAAGCCAGGTGCGCCGGTTCGGTCCCCAAGGCCAGCCCGGCGTTATTGACCAGCACGTCAATCACCGTCCAGCCTTCCGGCAATCCAGCCAGCGCCTGGGCGATGGAGGCCTTGTCGGTCACATCCATGACCACCGGCAGCAAATCAGCGCCCAGCTCCTGCTGCAGACGGGCTAGTCGGTCGGCGCGCCGGGCCGTGGCAATCACCTTGTGTCCATGGCGAACGAATTTGCGTGCAATTTCCTCACCAAAACCTGAACTTGCTCCGGTCACCAAGACGATCATGTCGAACTCCCTAGAATGGATTGTTGAAATGCCGAGTCGCCGATTTGGCCTGATAGTCCAGCGGCTTCGGCCAAGGCTTGCAAGGTACGATTCTAACCGTTCAGAACGTCACCAGCATGGCCAGCACGGTGGCCGCCATCGCCGCGGTAGCCAACCAGCCCAGCCCGCGCAAATAGGGTCCGATCACATGATCGCCCATGGTATCGGTGCGGCGGGCCAGCAGCATCATGATGGCCATGATCGGGACGGCGATCACGCCATTCAGAACCGCCGACCAGAACAGCTCCTTGACCGGATCGGTCGGCGTAAAACACAGGGCCACACCACCGAGCGTGGCAGCCGCGATAACGCCGTAGAAGCCGCGCCCTTCGCCGCGATCCAGCCGCAAACTCAGGCTACCTTGCCAACCGGCCACCTCGGCCACCGCATACGCAGCGGAGCCGGCCAGCACCGGCACGGCAAGCATACCAGTGCCGATGATGCCGAGACTGAAGAGCAGAAAGGTCATCTCGCCCGCCAGTGGCCGCAAGGCCTCGGCCGCCTGCGCTGAGGTCTCGATCGTGGTGATGCCCGCCGCGTGCAGGGTCACGGCGGTACTCAAAATAATGAAGAAGGCGATCAGATTGGAGAAAGTCATGCCGACCACGGTATCCAGCTTGATGCGGCGCAAGTGGTGGAGCACCTGCGCTTCCGTGTGCGGGCGCCCAGGTCCGGCATTGACGTCCTCCATCTCCTGCGCCGCCTGCCAAAAAAACAGATACGGGCTGATGGTGGTGCCAAAGAGCGCCACGACGGTCAGCAGCATTTCGTGGCCACTCGGCAGTTTCGGGTCGATGACTTGCTGCACCACCTGCCACCAGTCGATATGCAGCGTAAAGACCACGGCCACGTACGAAAGCAACGCCAGCGTCAGCCATTTGAGCCAGCGCACGTAGGTCTCGTAGCGAAGAAAGACCTGCAGCACCAGACACAACAGCCCGAAAGTAATGGCATAGATATGTGCCGATCCGCCGGCCAGCAAGCGCAACGCCTCAGCCATGGCAGCGATATCGGCGGCCACGTTCAAGGTATTGGCCACTAGCAGCATTCCGACCACCGCCAGCACCACAGGGCGCGGGAAGCGCGCCCTGATGTTAGCCGCCAGTCCGTGCCCGGTCACATGCCCAATCCGCGCGCTGATGATCTGGATGGCGACCATCAGCGGCAGCGTGAACACCACGGTCCACAACATCGAGAAGCCAAACTGCGCGCCGGCCTGCGAGTAGGTGGCTATTCCACTGGGATCATCATCGGCGGCACCGGTGATGAGCCCCGGCCCGAGCCGATGTATCCCAGCCTTGCGGCCAAACTTGCGTACTGTCGTAAGCATCCTGAACCCATGGCCTAAATAACGACCTGCGAACCCAACTCAACCACGCGGTTCGACGGTATTTTGAAGAAGGTGGTCAAACTGCTGGCATTGCGGAACATGGCGGCAAACAGCAAGACCCGCCAGTAGGCCATTTGCTCGCCAGAGCGCGGAATCAGCGTCTCGCGGCCGAGGAAGAAGGATGTGTCCATCATGTCGAACTCAAGGCCAAGCGGTGCGCATAGCGCGAGCGCCGCCGGAAGATCAGGCTCGTCCTTGAATCCATACTGGATAGTCATCTGCCAGAAACTCTCGCCCAGATCGTGGATTTCTACCCGGTCGATTTCCGGCACATAGGGCACGTCGAAAATGCTGATCGTGACGATCACCATGCGCTCGTGCAGCACTTTGTAATGTTTGAGGCTGTGCAACATGGCGCGCGGCACCCCTTTGGGGCGGCCGGTGAGGAAAACAGCCGTGCCGGGCACACGAGTCGCTCCGCCCAAAGCCAGGCTGTCGATAAACAGGGACAGATCGATGACATCCTGACCCAGCTTCAAGTGCAACACTTCGCGACCGCGCTTCCAGGTGGTCATCAGCGCAAAAACGGCAAGGCCGAAGACCAGAGGGAACCAGCCACCCGCGATGATCTTGGTCGAATTGGCTGAAAAGAACGCGCTATCGATCAGAACAAACGGGATAATGCAAAGGGCGGCCTGCCAGGACGTCCAGCCCCAATGCCCGCGTACAACGACAAAAACCAGCAGGTTAGTGATCAGCATCGTTCCGGTGACGGCAATACCATAGGCGGCGGCAAGGTTGCTCGACGAGCCAAAGCCGATGACCAGCACGATGACCGAGACCAGCAGCAGCCAGTTGATGGCCGGCAGAAAGATCTGGCCCATCTGGCTTTCAGACGTATGACGAACGGCAAAACGCGGGAGATAGCCGAGCTGCATGGCCTCCGAGGTGATCGAGAAGGCACCGGAAATAACCGCCTGCGAGGCAATGACGGTGGCGACGGTCGACAGCAGCACCAGCGGAAAGAGTGCCCAGCCTGGCGCCAGCAGGTAGAACGGGTTCTCGACGGCCGCCGGGTTGCTCAGTAGCAGCGCGCCTTGTCCAAAGTAATTGATCAGCAAAGCCGGCAGCACCATGGCGAACCAGGCCATCTGGATCGGCTTGCGCCCGAAATGCCCCATATCGGCGTACAACGCCTCGCCGCCGGTGAGGACAAGCACCACCGAACCGAGAGACAGGAAGCCCAACAGCGGGTTGTTAATGAAGAAGCGCACACCCCAGACCGGGTTGACTGCCCGCAGCACACCCGGCTCGGCAATGATATTGCTGGCCCCCAGCAGCGCCAGCACGACAAACCAGAGCACCATCACCGGTCCGAACAGTTTCCCGACGCTGGCCGTGCCGTGGCGTTGAATAAGAAACAGAAAAACCAGAACCACCAGCGCCAGGGGAATGACGAACGGCTTGAACGCGGGCGTAATGACTTCCAGGCCTTCAACGGCCGAAAGCACCGAAACGGCCGGCGTGATCACACCGTCGCCGTAGAACAGCGCGGCACCGAAAAGCCCAAGCGTGATTATGATATTGCGCCGCCGCGAACCGACTTTTTCAGTACGCAAAGCCAGTGCCATCAGAGCCATGATGCCGCCTTCGCCCCGGTTATCGGCTCGCATGATGAAAGAAACGTATTTTCCGGTAACGACCAGCATCAAGGCCCAGAAAACTACCGACAGGATGCCGAGCACGTTGTCGGTGGTTATCGGTACGGGATGATGGGGGCTGCCGAAAACTTCCTTCAGCGCATAAAGCGGGCTGGTACCGATATCACCGTAGACAACACCCAGCGCAGCAAGCGCGAGGCTGTTGAATCGTGACGTGTCCGAGGTGCTTGAATGACTCATTTTTTGATTCTTTTAATTTATGGCCGAATTCATGGCTGGAAGCGATAGCCCACACCGGTTTCGGTCAACAGATATTTTGGCTGCGTCGGGTCGACTTCCAGCTTCTGCCGTAAATGGCCGACGTAAACCCGCAGGTAATGACTGCTCTCGACGCTCGACGGCCCCCATACATCGTGCAGAAGATGACGCTGGGTCATCACCTTGCCGCTGTTGGCCAGCAGGACGCATAACAACCGATATTCGATGGGCGTCAGACGCAAAGGTTCCCCGGCGCGGGCGACCACACGCCGTGCCAGATCAACTTTCACGTCGCCAAATTCAATGATCGGCGTCGCCCCCTCACCACCTCGGCTTTGCCGCCGCAGCAGCGCACGCGCACGGGCACGCAGTTCGCCGACACCGAA
>JBBQAT010000164.1:0-9023 GCA_038316625.1 Burkholderiales bacterium | reverse complement strand
ATGAAGATTATCGCCTTCATCGACGAAGGCGACGCGATCCGGAAGGTACTCACCCATTTGGGCGACCCGGTCGATCCGCCGCGTCTCACGCCGGCCAGAGGCCCACCGCTGTGGGAAGCCGCCAGGCAGTGTGGCGACGATTTGCTGATCGGGCCTCTTCTGCCGGAGTACGAGTTCGATCAGCGCATTGCGTGGTGACGTGCTGAAGGCGGGCTTCTGACGCTGCCCGACGGGCGCTTTTGTGTCTGTTACTCTGAAAACGAAAGGCGAAGAGCGTTTTCAGGGCAACAGACACGGGTTTCAGGACAGATCAGACAAGCCTAGCGGAAAAACTGGCGGGAAAAAAATACGGTGACCGTGGGCGGAAAGAGCGGAGATACTTTGGCGATGGGGGTTGAATTTCCTATCCTTCGATATCCACGATGCAGTCGACTTTAGCTCGAGACTGCGTCAGTGTGCGCTGTATCAGTGTCACGAACCGATAGGTGTCAGAGCCGAAAAATACCGCGTCATCGCCCAGGGTCGGATAGGCGTAATGCATGTATAGCGAATCCTGGAACGTTGAAAAGTGCACTTTGCTGCGCAATAGTCCATCGCGGGATTCGATCACCTCTCCATCGTCGAGCCACCTGAGAACGAATGGCGGCAGCAGTTCCGGTGAAAACAGCCGGCTCCAACCGAAGACGTCCTGTAGCGAATGCGCAACGCCCGCCCCCGGTCGTGCGTCGCTAGCGTGGGCGTCACGAAACGATACCTCTGCTGCAACCAACGTCCCAGCCGCAGGAGATGGTCGTCAGCCGCCACTTTGTAGCCGGTCATCCATCCACACAGCGCTGCCTCACGCGCTGGTCGAAGGACGCAAGTCCAAAACCCGCAGGTATTCGACGACCCTCAAGGACTCTTCTTCGTTCCAGCGGCGCCTGTCTTGCGCTGAGTTGCTTCCCCACCCGGGCTTTGATCCTTGGCCTTGCCTCCGGCGGACGGAGCCGGTTGGGGCTTGTTTCCTGACTTGGGAAATTGCTTGCGGTCCTGATTTGACATACGAACTCCTTTCGGGTTGGGAAAAATGACAGCGTGTGCAACGAAAATCTTTCGTCACGCAACAGCGACAGCGTGCGGCCGGGTAATCGCGCCGGTCACGGAACCGCGCCCGGATGTCTGATGTTGATAAGACAAGCCGAAGAAAATGAATTTCAAGTTGGAGAGCCACAATCCGCAGGCATTTTTTGTCGCGAGCTGATTTGAATCCCAGTAGCGGTTTTGTTCGCCCTGCAAACAGCTTGCGTCCGGAATGATCGCTAGAAAGGCCAGTGGATCGCGCTGTGCGCAATTCTCACCCTTTTCGCCCACCAACTCGATGAATCGATTGACGGCGAGACGATAGTAGTCCGAACTGTTGCAGCAACCGCTTATGTTCTCTGCTTCTCCGGCGGCACGGCGCCAAAGATTGAGCGCGAGTTGCTCAGTGATGCCATTTTTGTGGGCGATCCACGGAAGTAATTGCAGGGCTATCATTTTTGATGTTCCTCAAGCATACGATGTGCTCCTTGTTTGGGGCACGAGTTGCATACTAAAGTTTGTGGAAATAGGTATCTGTGCGGTAACCAACGACGGCGGACAAACTTCTCGGCTCGCGTAGTAATTCAGCTACGGATCATTCGGCTAATAAATAAGCCCGCGAGAACGCCTACACCCACTGACATCAGCGGATGTGCCGCGATATAGGCGGAACTATCGGAAACCAGCTTCTTTTGTGTGGCATTCAGACTTTCGCCCTGTTCACCCATCCAGTCGACAGCCGGGGCAGCCGACGCTGCCGCTTTATCTACTACCTGATGGGCCATTGCGGCAACCTGATCAATTGTCGGCTTGGCTTTGCGCCGCGCTGTCCTCTGCGTCTGCGATGGAATTGACGACCGAGTGGGCACCAGTCGTTGTTTTGGACAAAACGTCGTCGTTCGGAAGTGAGTTTCCAAATGTATTGGGGGGATTTGCAAAAGTTGTATCTTCCATCACTACTGTCCGGTTAAACGAGAGGGCGAATCGCTGAAAGCCTTGAATGGTGGTTGATTCAGCCCGAAAAAGTTTGGTGTCGATTTGAACGTCAAAATGAAGATCCGAAAAAATTCCGGGGCAACCTCACCCGGAGCCGCTCATGAACACCGGCAAGACGCTGTTCGCCCAACTGATGGATTTTCTGCCGTGGACGACCTTCACCCGACTCGTCGATCAACATGGCGGCGACCGTTACGCCAAATCGTTTGCCTGCACCGAACAGTTTCGGGTGATGGCCTTTGCACAACTGACCTACCGCGAGAGTTTGCGCGATATCGAAGTCTGTTTGTCGGCGCAAGCCGCCAAGCTTTACCACATGGGCTTCCGGCACGAAATCAAACGCTCGACGCTGGCCGATGCCAACGAAACTCGCGATTGGCGCATTCATGCCGAATTCGCTCAATGCCTGATTGTGCAAGCACGCAAGCTCTACATCGGCGACAACTTCGGCATCGAGTTGGAGACCACGGCGTACGCGCTGGATTCGACGACCATCGATCTGTGCCTGTCGCTCTTTCCGTGGGCGTTGTTTCGCACCACCAAGTCGGCGGTAAAGATGCATACGCTGCTCGACCTTCGCGGCAATATTCCCAGCTTCATTCACATCTCCGACGGCAAACTGGGCGATGTCAAGGTGCTGGACATTCTGGAACTGGAAGCCGGCGCGTTCTACATCATGGATCGCGGTTATCTGGATTTCGGGCGGCTTTATCTGATGCATCAGGCGCTGGCTTTCTTCGTTACCCGTGCCAAGTCGAATACTCGATTTCGGCGTGTCTATTCGGCACCGGTCGATCGCAGTACAGGCATCATTTGCGATCAGACCATTGCGCTGACGGGCACGATCAGCCGCAAGGACTATCCGGCGCATCTGCGTCGCATCCGATTCAAGGATCCCGAGACCGGCAAGACGCTGGTGTTTCTCACCAACAATTTCACGGTGACGGCCGCCACGGTCTGCGCGCTTTACAAGGCACGTTGGCAAGTGGAATTGTTCTTCAAATGGATCAAGCAACATCTGCGTATAAAGAAGTTCTACGGCAATTCAGAGAATGCGGTGAAATCGCAAATCTGGATCGCCGTGTCGGTCTATGTCCTCGTGGCTATCGTCAAGAAACGTCTGCATTTGGACGCTTCACTCTACACTTTGTTACAGATATTGTCGGTCACCCTGTTCGAAAAAATGCCCTTGCAGCAAGCATTTCCGGGCAGCGGCTACGAAAACCTCGAAGAGACGTCCTGCAACCAACTGAATCTATTCGACTATTAACCGGACAGCAGTGATCTTCCATGGTGTTCTCCGGTTAAAGGATAAGAATTGAAGGTGAATGCAAGGGTTGGGGTCGCAAAACTGGAACGTCGTGCTCCGCGTCGCACGAAGGCTATTACAGTAACTACGAGCCGAATCGCATTAATGGCCGACGCATAACTTGTATTGGACACGCCATGCCATCGAGACAGATTTCAGTGTCAGTAAAGAATATCCGGCAGACGCAGAGCTGTTGGTGTGTTGGCGCACACAAGTCGGATGCGCAAGCCCGCACGGTACGGCGCAGATGCACTTACCTTCGTTGTAATGATGATGTTTTAATGAACGAGTTTGCAGCTAACCCAGTCTAAGTACGTGTTCCATGATTGCTCATCATCATCCATGGACAGTTTCCGGTAAGCCGTTTAATGGAGACAACTATGAGTAATTCATACACGAAAGATCGATCATCGACGAACAGCGGCGCACGACAGCTTGCGGTCAAAAAAACTAATAAGCATGGCCATCCCGGCGTTCTGTCGTCGCCGTCGGGCAAGCCCGGACAGACGACTCCGTCCCAGGCCGAAGAACGGGTGCCGCGTTTGCCGCACGAGCGCGACGAGTCAGTCGACAGCCAGGCGGGAGCTGGGGACGAATTACCGAGCGCGGAGCACATTCAACAGGCGTTTGAAGATGTGGAGCGCGGTCTGGTGAATACCGACCGTGGGCTTGAGGGAAACTCCCTGGTTAATGACGCACCCTCGAGTGGTAAGAAAAATCGCGACAATCCACTGGTTTAATGTTCGCCGAGGTCTCGGCAATCTACGCCATCAATGCCCACGGCACCGGCACGCAAGCCAATGACCCGGTCAAAACAGCGGCAATCAAGGCGGTCTTCGGCAGTCACGCGGCGCAACTGGCGATCGGCGCCACCAAGTCTATCCACGGCCACCTGCTCGGCGCCGCCGGCCGGCTCGAATGCGAGGTGTCGCTCCTGGCGATGCAGAATCACGTTGCCTTGCCGACCATGCACCTCGACGTTCTCGATCCCGAATGTGACCTCGATTACGTGCCGAACGTCGCACGGAGCGACTTCGCGGCACGGACGATGCTGTCGAGTTCCTTTGCTTTTGGTGGTATCAATGCGGTGCTGGTGTTGGGGCAGAGGAGGCAATGGAAGTGGCACGTGAGAAGAACTCCCGAAGTCCCTCCGTCGCGGGAATGACGATGTTGAGGGTGATGCTGATGTTCATGCGTAACGCACGGAGTTTTTTGCCGCCCGTAAACGGGTGCAAGCCAGAACTTCCGAAAATTTCACCACCCCACATCCGGTGGCGGTCAAGCGGCGGTCTATCAATTGAAATCCGCTTCTTCTACTGGGTTGAAGACTCGCTAACAAAGTGCGCTGGCGCACATACATGCACGCATGCCGAAGCATATGGTGCTAATTCTTGGGCAATCGGCCCTTTCAAAAAGAGGAGTTCATTATGGAAACATCGACACGCGCATCAAGCTCAACAAAATCATCCGCCATGCAGTCCTGCATAGACGCATGCTCATCATGCCACCAAGTGTGTCTGCAAATGGCAATGACCCACTGCCTTGAACTCGGTGGCAAGCACACCGAGCCGACACATTTTCGCTTGATGAATAACTGCGCGGAAGTCTGCCAGACCTCAGCCAATCTTCAATTGAGCAATTCAAGTTTCAGCATGCAGTTTTGCGCATTGTGCGCCGACGTGTGCGAAGCGTGCGCGGAGAGCTGCCGCGGCCTTGATGGAATGGAAGACTGTGCCCGTGCATGTGAGGGGTGCGCGGCGAGTTGCCGTAGCATGTCCATGGCAAAGCATTAAGCAATCGACGTACAACCGGAGAAATTTATCATGTTAAAGAACAAGATCGTAATCACAACGCGAGGCTTGGCTTCTTCACTCGCTTTCGCACTCGCGACAGTCGGGATGACGTTGCCAACAGCTGCTCAATCGGCATCAGCCGTGACTGATGACAAGGCAATGGTGGCACCGGCATCGACGGATGCCGGAACGAAGATGCGTAGGTCAATGGATGAAATGAATGACAGTATTGGCAAGATGAAGATGTCCGGTGATGTTGATCATGATTTCATAATGATGATGAAGGCGCACCATCAAGGGGCGATCGACATGGCGCAAATGGAAGTCGATTCTGGCAAGGATCCTGCGGTGATCAAGGCCGCAAAAAAAATTATCGGAATGCAAAAAAAGGAAATCGAGCAGTTTGACGATTGGCTAAAGAAACATCCCATGAAATAACATGTCATTCGAAGGCGCACCTTACTTGCGCTGGGCTCTCTGTTCGTGCAGGTAAGGTTACGTGTTGCGGTCGATTATCGACGCAGTTGACGGCGCTACAACAGCAGGTATGCCGCTGGAACGACGAGCATCAACAACAAGAGCGCTGTGATCGGTCCACCGGCTACAGAAACGCTGAAAACTCCATCACTCCAATTCCAACTCAGCCATGAGTGTGTCCGAGTCGATTCAAGCTGCGGCTAATTGATCGGGGGCGGCATGACCGGTGGGTCGCGAACGGGAATCGTCACGACATCCGGCGGTGGATCGACGACTTCCGATGGCACCGGGTCGGAGGGTAGGTCGGGGTTGTCCGGCATCTCAGGCTCGATCGGCGATTCCGGAACTGGCGGTGGTTCGATCTGGCTCTGTTGGGCGGCGGGAACGCTCATCTCGCGACGAAATGGCTGCATCCGCACCGGCAGGCCCTGCATCTGTTGGCAAAATACGCTTGAATTTTCCATAATCTACGCTCTTATCGGTTGCCGCAAGCGAGCGCGGATTCAAGTTGTGACTTGTCCATGCGTGAACGCCCGTGCAGGTTCCTACTCCGTGTTTCTTCATAAAGCTGTTTGAAAGCTCGTGCCAGCCGATTGCGATCAGCCCCGACAATTAGTTTGCTTTGGGGGCGTCAGTGTCGTGCCGCTCTTACCCGAACATTCATATTAGATTCACGACGATTCGTGTTCCGTTCGGTAGCGCACATTAGCATCGCTTTTTTGTCGTCACCACCACCGATCCTTGTGTCCCGCCATCCCTCAGAGCCAGGGCCAAGTAGTCCATCTCAGAAATTCGCACACGAATGGTCTCGAAGTAGCGTTCGAAAGCGGTGAAGCGCTTGGCGACCGACTCCAGGCAAGGGAAGTCGCTGGGGGTGAGTGCTTTGCGCTGCTCGATGGGAAAATAAATGTCGATCTGGTTAAGCCAACTCGCGTGGCCCCCGTAGTGATCGGGAACCAGCTGCGCAAGGGCTTGCATCAGATGTCGCCCCGAAGCCTCGCCGCGATGCGATGCGATGAGCCAATTTCCATGATTCAGAGTACCCGGCGCGCGCTGTTGTAAGGCGGTTGATGCATGACTTTGCCGACCAGGCGCTCGATTTCGGTATTTTCTGGCGGGCTCTTGGAATGCACTTTGTGCTAGAACACCCCGAGGCAGACTTGAAGCGTCTCGTTGACCTGCAAGTCAAGAAAATCAACGAATTCGTGGAACGGCTTCAGAACAAGCATGGTAGTCGGACTACAGTATGGACGCATAAACTGTATGGGCATGCAGTCATTTATCCGATCCAGCGATCCGGATGCCCATATTTGCCACTGCCGCCAAATCGTGCTGCGCGCCTGCCGTTTACCACCAGCGCCAGCCCGAACGTACGCTACTCTACCGCGTGGTGCAGGACCACTTTGCCACTTGGATAGCGCGGCACGACGACGGCTGTGGCGGCCATGCCTCGGCACTGCTACCACCCGCGCGCCGACACCGGCATCGCTATTATGGTGTGCTGGCGCCGTGGGCGGAAGGTGCGGAGATACTTTGGCGATAGGGGTTGAATTTCCTTTCCTTCTTGGCGACCGCAAGCGGATAGCAATCAAGGATTGGGAGGCCTCTCATGGGAGGTCTCCCAATCCTTGACTTGGGCTTGAATTACACGTCGCTATGGCTTATTCCAATTCTAGTTAAATACTGAATTAATAATCCAGGCCCATCCGGTAATGCTGCGCATCCTTTCAGGGTTCAATTCGAGGGTTCTCAAGCCGTTTTCCAGCTGCATTTCCAACGCATCCATGCTATCGAACGCACGGTTGTGAAAGAACTTTTCGCGGAGTTCATCCCAGACATGCTCCTGCGGATTGAGCTCGGGTGAATACGCCGGAAGAAAGATGGTTCGTAGATTTTCAGCCAATTTGATGTCCTGATTTTTGTGCCAGCCAGCGCCATCAAGCACCATGACAATATTTTCGTCCGGGTAGCGTGCCGCCACCTCATCCAGAAACAACTGCATGCATTCGCCGCTTACCGACGGCAAAATCAATGAGTCGAACCGTCCATCAACGGGACTCACCGCGCCGTAGGCGTACGTGTATTGCTGCGTGACCATGGCACGAACCAGGGGCCGGTGCGGCTTTTTGTCCCAGCAGTGACGGACATCGCTGATTCGGCCAAAACGCGCTTCGTCCTGAAACATCAGCCTGAGTGGGCGTGATAGGGCAAAGGCGGCTACTTCTTCGGCCAAGCGTTCGGGGAGTTTTTTTCCCACTCTTCACGTGCGGCCGGATCGGCTTTGGGATGACTTTTGTCCGGCACTAGCTTGCGCCACCCATGGCGGGCGAGCATTTGGTACACCGTCGAGAGCGCCAGGGTCTTGCCCAACTTGGCCTCAATCGCCGGCTTGAGCGGTGGAACAATCACCACGCCGCCTGTTTTCGCCTCGCTCAATACCTCGTCTAGGATTTGCGCTTCTCGCTCCAGGCTGGCTTTCGCTCGATTGCGCAGCTCTCGCTTGCTTCGCGTCGCCTTCTTCTCTCCGCTTAGCACTCGACCAAACCGGGTTCGCATCGTGCAGGTGGCTCCGACTGATCGCCCGATAACCATCGCCGTCTGTTCCAAGCTCAAACCCAACATCAGGGGCAGTGCCATGGCTTGCGCCGCTCGAAGAGCTTCAACGGTCTTCGCCTTCTTCAGTAACTCTTTGGCTGCTTCCAGTTGATCCGCTCCGCTCGCTTTTCGTGCCATGCCTTTTTCTCCTCCAACAACATGGCTATATTATTAACGTTTTTAACTGTAAATGAAATTATGCGTAGGCCTCTTCAAACAAGTCGCTCAGCAGCTTGCTCTCCTTCAGGATCTGCAGGGTGATTTCGGCATGATCCTTGCAGTAGCCATTGCCGATAATCATGTTGACGTCTCGACCAATACCTTCTGCCCCAAGGCGGCTTTCGTGAAGCTGGTCGCCATGCTGAAGAAGTAGACGATTCCATTGTCACGCACGAGAAGAATGGATGACATTTCGGTATTCTGGATGTTTACGCAGTTGATGGAAATGTCGCAGTATCTTCCATTCGTCACGTCCAGAACCTTCTTCAAAACCGCCACTGGCTGGGTTGCATCTTCTTCGATAACCACATCGCACAGGCCGGTTTTCTTCAGTTTTTCGGCGTTCTTTCCGGCGCGGGCGATTCCAATCACCTTTCCGGTGACACCGGCTCTCTTCTTCGCTTCATAGGCACAGAGAAGCCCGCTCTTGCCGGCCGCCCCGAGAATCAGGACGTAATCACCCGGCTTGACGAGCTTGGCCGTCTGGGCAGGCGCGCCGGCGACATCGAGCGCCGACAGGGCCAGCTTTTCCGACATGTTCGACGGCAGTTTTGCGTAAAATTCCGCTCTGGAAC
>JBBQAT010000163.1:0-9172 GCA_038316625.1 Burkholderiales bacterium | reverse complement strand
GCTGATCTGCCATTGATACAACCCTTGCAAAGCGAACTCGCGAGCACGGCGGCGCGGCGATTTCACAACGGGCTTGGAGGCTTTGGCTTCAGCCGGGGTGGTTTCGGGTTGGTTGCTCATGTGCTTTTCTCTCCGATTGCGCGCAACAGGTTAGCCATCTCGATAGCAGCCTGGGCGCAATCCGAGCCCTTTTGCTGCGTGCGTGCCAGTGCCTGATCGTCGTCTTCACAGGTCAGAATGCCGTTGGCAATCGGGATCCCGGTGTCCAGTTGGACTTCCATGACAGCGCGGCAGGAATCGTTGGAAACAACTTCGAAGTGATAGGTTTCGCCGCGAATGACGGCACCGAGTGCGACCAGCGCATCGAAACGGTCACTTTGCGCCATTGTTTGCAGGGTCAGCGGAATCTCCAGCGCGCCAGGTACGGTGGCAATCTCGATATCGCAATCGGCTACACCCAGCCGTTGGAGTTCGGTTGTGCACGCGGCAAGCAGGGCTTCGCAGATATCCGGATTGAAACGGCTCATGACGATGCCGACGGTTAAGCCGTCACCGGCGAGAGCTGTTTCGTATTCGTGAATGTTTTCGTAGCGAGCCATGTCGATATTTTCCGTTGATTTCCAGGAATTCTGGTTGGGTTATTCGGATTCGGTTGGCGAGGCCAAGTAGCCGGTTACTTCGAGATCAAAGCCGGTCATGCTTGGCATGCGACGCGGGCTGGCCATCAGTTTCATTTTACGTACGCCGAGATCGCGAAGAATCTGTGCGCCGATGCCATAGATGCGGGGGTCCCACTTGGCTGCCGGGCGTTCTGCCGGTGATTGCTCGCCAAGCGCCGCAATAATGTCCTTTCCGGTTTCCGGGCGGCGCAGGAGGACGATGACGCCCGACTCGGCTTTGCCCAGCGCGGCTTGCGCTTGGTCGAGCGAAAAACTGTGGTGGCCGCCGCATGTGTCGAGGAAATCAAGCACCGTGAGCGGCTCATGGACGCGCACCAGCGTTTCCTTTTCCGGGCTGATCTCTCCTTTGGTCAGCGCCAGATGGACTTCGTCGGACGTCCTGTCGGTGTAAGCGTACAGGGTGAATTCGCCGTGGACCGATTTGACCGGTTTCGAGATTGTGCGTTCGATCAGTTTCTCGTTACGGCTGCGGAAATGGATGAGGTCGGCAATGGTGCCGATCTTGATGTTGTGTGCGCGTGCGAATTCGATCAGGTCAGGAAGGCGCGCCATCGTGCCGTCGTCCTTGAGAACTTCGCAAATCACCGACGCTGGCTCAAGTCCGGCCAATTGTGCGAGATCACAGCCGGCCTCGGTATGCCCGGCGCGTACCAGGACACCACCTTCGCGCGCGACGATTGGAAAGGTATGACCCGGATGAACGAAATCCGACGGCTTGGCGTTGCGTGCGACGGCGGCCTGGACGGTTCGCGCCCGGTCCTGCGCCGAAATGCCGGTCGTCACACCCTCGGCCGCCTCGATTGAGGTCGTGAACGCCGTGCTGTTGGGGCTCGTGTTGTCGTGCGCCATTTGCCTCAACCCGAGCTGGCGGGCACGCGCTTCAGTAATGGTCATGCAGACGAGGCCACGCGCATGCGTCACCATGAAGTTGATCGCTTCCGGGCTTACGTGATCGGCGGCAAGGATAATATCGCCTTCGTTTTCGCGATCTTCATCATCAACCAGAACGACCATGCGTCCGGCACGAATTTCAACGATGATTTCCTCGATCGACGCAATCGCCGATGATTTGCTTTGGGGTGACATTTATTGGGCCTCCGGAGCGTCGGTATGGGATGTGTGCAGATGGCAGGGAAGAGGGCGGGCATTGCGTCACACGCATGTTTGCCGACGGCAGGTGAACATGAACCTTCAGGCATGATCACGACTATTGCCGAAGGAAGTAACAGCCGAAGGATGGCGCAATGCAGCCAATTGCGTATTTTCGCACGCCCAATAATTGGGCGCCAGCACTACTTGTCCTTGGCCAAGAGCAGCGCACTACCGGGGATCAGCCTTCGATCAGGACGGTAGCGCGTGCTGGCGGAGGATTTTTCTTGGCGGCTTGCTGAACAGTTTCGGTGAGACAAGGCCCAGCCCTTCGCGTTCAGGCCTCGGCTGGCTGGCGCAATCTTGCCCGATTTACTGCACAAAGCCAGGCATCGCGCAGGTCTTTCCGCGATGCTTCGCTGAGGCTGGGCTGGAAAAGATCGCTGTTTCGGTTCATCGCCCGCAGTTCGTCCCAGGTCCATAGTCCGGCTTTCAGGCCGGCCATGTGAGCGACTCCCAGCGCAGAAAGCTCGGCCTGTGTCGCTCTCAATACCGGGCGGTCAACAAAGTCGGCAAGCCATTGCATGAGATCGTTGCTGCGCGTTGGCCCTCCGTCGGTGTGCAAACGGGTCACGCGACCAAAGCCACGGTCTATCGCCTCGACCACATCGGTCACCTGATGGACCATCGATTCGAGCGTAGCTCGGGCGAGTACGGCGCGATCCGTATCGAGCGTTAGACCACTGATCAGGCCGACGGCCTCGCCATCCCACCAAGGCGCGCCCAGCCCGTTGAATCCGGGCACGACGCTGACGCCATTGCTGCTTACGTGCGCGCCTTCTTCGGCAAGTGCTTCCGGTGTGCTGCCAAAGAGTTTGGCCAGCCAGCGCAGGGTGGAGCCGCAGGAACGGACATTGCCTTCAGCGGCATAGGCGACGTGCTCGAGATGCCAGGCGATGGTCAGACACAGACCCGTGTCGGCACGCGTTTCCGCGCGATCAACCAGGCCCATGATCGACGAACCGGTGCCGAGCGTGGCCTTGACCTCGCCCGGTTCAAACGCACCATGAGCGAAGAGCGCTGAGTGCGAGTCGCCCATTACGGCGAATACTGGAACGCCATCGGGCAAGGGGTCGAGCCCGCGTACGGCCGGGAATGGGCCGTTGGATGGCATCACTTTTGGCAGGGCAGCCAGCGGGATATCAAAGAGTGCGAGCAGGTCCGGGTCCCAGTCAACGCTGTGTACGTTCAGCAATTGCGTGCGTGAGGCGTTTCCCGCTTCCGTAACGTGGGCACCGCCAAAACGGCTGAGTAGCCACGAGTCAATTGTGCCCAGGCAGATCTCGCCGGCTTTGGCACGCTCACGCTTGGGATCAATGGAATCCAACAACCAGCATGCCTTGGACGCCGAGAACATCGGGTCCAGTGGTAAGCCCGAGCGCTCGCGCACCAGGGCTTCGGTTGCGTTGTTGCGGCGAGCCTCGCACAGGGCGATGGTGCGTTGGTCCTGCCAGCTGATGACCGGCCCCAAGGGCGCTCCATCAGAACGCTGCCAGGCGGCATAAGATTCACGTTGCGTACTCAGGCCAACGGCGGCAATGGCCTGCACGTCTTGCCCTGCGAGGCAGGTACTTACGGCCAGCTTAACGCTCTCCCAGATTTCCAGTGCATCCTGACTGACCCAGCCTGGCTGCGGGTAGCTTTCACCCAGCGGAGCGCTGCCGCGCGCCACGATTTGGCCGGAGAAATTCAACAACAGGCACTTGGTCGAGCTGGTGCCCTGGTCGATGGCGAGAACGAGATCTTTCTGCATGGTCATATCACCGAGAGGACTGTCCAACGACTACTTCATCAGATCACGCGCCGCAGCGGCAATGCCACCGGCTGTCAGACCGAAATGCTCAAGCAGGAACGAGGTGCTTCCCGTGGGAGCAAAGCCTGGAATGCCAAGCAGTCGCATCCGTACAGGGCATTGCTGCGCGGTCACTTCCGCCACCGCCGAGCCTAGCCCTCCGTAAATGATACCTTCCTCGGCAGTAACAATGCCCCGGGTTTCGCGAGCCGCCGAGACGACCGCGTCAACATCGAGCGGTTTCAGGGTCGCCATGTTCAGCACGCGCGCCTGAATGCCTTCTGCGGCGAGCAGATTGGCGGCATCCAGCGCGCGCGAAACCATGGTGCCGATGGCGATCAGGGTGACATCGTTACCTTTGCGCAGTAAATTGGCTTTGCCCATGGTGAAGCTTTGGTCATCGGGCGTTACGGCTGGGATTTTGAAGCGCGCAATCCGCATGTAGGCTGGCTTTCCGGCCTCGACTGCCCAGCGCATCGCGTCGCGGGTTTGCGCGGGGTCGGCCGGGGCCATGACCACGAGGTTGGAGATTGCGCGCATCCAGGCGAAATCCTCGATGGAATGGTGTGTCGGGCCTAGTTCGCCGTAGGAAATACCCGGGCTCATGGCGCACAGGATGACCGGGAAATTGCTGTAGGCCACGTCGGCCTTGATCTGCTCGGTGGCGCGTCCAGACAGGAAGGGGCCGGCGGCGCAAACGAAGGGGATAAAGCCTCCGTTGGCCAGTCCCGCCGCTACGCCCACCATGTTCTGCTCGGCAATGCCGACGTTGATGAGGCGGTTCGGGAAGGCTTTGGCGAAGGTGCCTAGATTGCTCGATCCGACCGAGTCGTTGCACACCGCCACAATGCGCTCATCGGTCTGCGCCAGTTCGATCAGCGTTTCAACGAAGGTTTGCCGACAATCGTAGGTTGGTGCATCCGTTGCTTGGTTATTGGAGGTGCTCATGATGCCGCTCCCAGTTCTGCGTAGGCCCGCTCGAATTGCTCTGCTGAGGGGATCTTGTGATGCCATTCGACGCCGTCTTCCATGAACGAGACGCCGCGTCCCTTGATGGTCTTGGCGATCACGCAACGTGCGCGATTGTCGCGTGCGGCAGTGAAGGCGTGGTACAAGGCGTCGTAATCGTGACCGTCTATTTCGTAGACCTCCCAGCCGAATGCCCGCCACTTGTCAGCAAGTGGTTCGAGGCGGTTGGTGTTCTCGGTACGTGCGCCCTGTTGCAGGCGATTGCGGTCGACAATCGCAGTAAGGCTTGAAAGCCCCTGATGCCCGGCGTACATGATGGCTTCCCAGTTGCTGCCTTCCTGCAATTCGCCGTCACCCAGCACGACGAAGGTGCGCCAGTCGGCGCCGGATAGTCTGGACGCCATGGCACAACCCACTGCCACCGGAAGACCGTGGCCGAGCGGCCCGGTGTTGGTTTCAACGCCCGGTACTTTCTGGCGGTTTGGATGACCGTTGAGCGCGGATAATGGCTTGGCAAAGGTGTCGAGTTGTTCCGGCGGAATGAAGCCGCTCATCGCCAGCGTCGAATACAGGGAGGCCGAGCAGTGTCCCTTGCTCAGGATGAAACGGTCCCGGTTCGGCCACTGCGGATTGGCGGGATCGTAGCGGAGCACGCCACCAAACAGCGTGGCCAGCGTATCGGCGACCGAAAAATCACCGCCAACGTGTCCGAGGCCGGCACCTTGGATGACGTTGAGCACACACACGCGAAGCTCGCGCGCAAATTCCCGTAGCAGGGCTTCGCGCTCTTCGGCGGTGGCGGTTTGCACGCGTTGTGCACGCTCCGTCCATGGTTTCAACGACAAAAAGTAAGGATTCACGACAAACTCCTTTGGCAAACAGCTAGCAACGTTTAAATATTCATATAAGCATAAATATGCTTTTTATAAATTAAAACGAGCTTCAAGGCTTGTCAAGTATTTTGTTGGCGTGCCGAAGAACGGGCTTTTTGCGCTGTCTCTGCTTGCATCAAGAGCCTAAGCACTTGCCTGCTTGCTCTGTAAGTCGCATGAATAGGCGATCTACGGACTACATTCATGGAGTGCCGCGTAAACATTGGCTTGCAGAGGCGCTGGCTTGGAGACGTCCATTTTATGGGTGTTATGGGTGGTATCAACGGCAGCGCGCCATCAGAGCAGGCGAATTCTGTGGATGCTGGACCACTGGTTTTCCGTTAGCGGGCCAGCTTGCCAAATCGCGAGTGCGGTTTTGAGGCGCGCTTCAATGAAAGTTTTCGAAAGCTTAAAAAGAACTTGACAGCCCGGAACAGAGGATATAACTTTCAAAAAAGCATATATAGTCCTTTGCGCATATTTAGTCATTTTTACGGAAGTTGCGTTTGGTCGGCAAATCAGAACAAGGTTGGGGAAAAGACAGTTCGGCGCCATGAACTTGAAGTAATGGGCATGGAGTTGAAGTGGGGGCAGGCGGCGTGGGGCAGCGGATTTCTGCGATCTCTCGGCGTCGGGCGATTAAGTCGGGCGGCAAGCCTGTCAGGCACCGCTATACAAACGAAGGAGATTCAAATGAAATTTTCAAGACGCACGGCATTGATTGCAATGGCTTTGATGGCGGGTTTTGCTTCCGCTCCGATGACGGCTTCTGCCGCCGACAAACTGATGGTGATCATCACGCCATCGCATGACAACCCGTTCTTCAAGGCCGAAGCGACTGGCGCAGATGCACGTGCCAAGGCCCTCGGTTACAAGACACTGGTGTTGGTGCATAACGACGATGCCAACAAGCAAAACGAACTGTTCGATACCGCTATCGCTCGCAAGGCTTCGGCGATCATTCTCGACAACGCCGGTGCCGACGCAACGGTCGCTGCCGTCAAGAAGGCTAAGGATGCCGGCATTCCTTCCTTCCTGATTGACCGTGAAATCAACGCCACGGGCGTTGCCGTTGCCCAGATCGTTTCCAACAACTATCAGGGTGCCACGCTCGGCGCTGAAGAATTCGTCAAGAAGATGGGTGAAAAGGGTGACTACGCTGAGCTCGTCGGCAAGGAATCCGATACCAACGCTGGTATCCGCTCCAAGGGCTACCACGACGTGATTGACCAGTATCCGGCAATGAAGAGCGTCTCCCGTCAGAGCGCCAACTGGAGCCAGACGGAAGCCTTCGCCAAGACCGAATCGATCCTGCAGGCCAACCCCGGCATCAAGGGCATCATCTCTGGTAACGATACGATGGCCATGGGCGCAATGGCCGCGCTTGAGGCTGCTGGTCGCAAGGATGTGATCGTCGTCGGCTTCGACGGCAGCAACGATGTGCGTGATGCGATCAAGGCAGGAAAAATCGCCGCGACCGTATTGCAACCGGCAAGTCGTCAGGCGCAATGGGCAGTCGAACTTGCTGATCAGTATCTGAAGACCGGGTCGACCGGAAAGCCCGAAAAAATCTCGATGGACTGCGTCTTGATCACCAAAGCGAACGCCGGGAAGCTCGAAACCTTTGCTCTGAGTAAGTAACATGACCGCTGGGATGCACAATTTTCGCAAGAAGTTCGTCCCGGCGCTGATCATCTCCCTGTGCACGATCCTGCTGCCGCTTTCCGGTTGCAAGATCGTGCCAAACGATCAGCGTACGACGGCGGGTGGGTCCTCAACAAACCAGTCGGCGGCCGAGAATACAGCCGCAGGATTTGATGCTAACTCGTACGTTGATAGCGTATGGGCTACACAACTCGTGCCGCACTTCGACACCAAGGCCAATGAGTTGGCCAATGTCATCGAGGCGATCAAGAAAGATCCGGACGAAGCCGGAAAGAATTTCGGCCAGCGCCCAGATGCCGAAGGCAGCCCGTGGAGCTTTGCGGTCAAGTCCACGGCCAGGATCGTCTCGGTCAATACCGAATCGCGCGCCGGCACGATGGTGGTGGAGATCGCTACCAGCAGCGGCCCACAACACGTGACGTTGCAAATCGGTCCGGTCATCAAAGGCTCGGCCATTCGTGACAGCCTGCCCTTCTTCTCGTTCGAGAAGGTGACTAACCAGCTCGAGTTTGCTCAGGTCGGCCGCGCCTTCAACGACCGGGCCCTGAAACAAATTCAAGCGGCCTTGCCGGAACTCAAGGAGGCGGGCGCAACCGTGGAATTCAAGGGTGCAATCAGTATTACTGGTGAGCCCGAAACGTATGTCGTTACTCCTGTGGTCATCAAGCCGGTTGTTGGGGGAAAGAAATGAGCTCGGTCGCCGGGCTGGAAGCAACGAACGACCTCGACCAGAGCGTGATTCTTGAGGCTTTGCAGGTGTCCATGGCGTTTCCGGGCACGCTCGCTCTCGACAAGGCGGACTTCGCGGTGCGGCGCTCGTCCGTCACGGCACTCGTTGGAGAAAACGGCGCCGGCAAGTCGACACTGATGAAGATCCTGGCGGGCGTAAACTCGCCTACGGCCGGGGAAATGCGCCTGAACGGCGAGACGGTCGTCTTCAACTCGGTGCACGACGCGTCCGCCAAAGGCATCGGCATTGTCTTTCAGGAGCTCAATCTCTGCCCGAACCTGAGCATTGCGGAAAACATCTTCCTGACCCACCCCTATACCAAGGGCGGGGTACACATTGATCGAAAGCGGCAGTACGAGCATGCCGCCTCGCTGCTCAAACGGCTTGAGCACGATTTGTCGCCCGATACGCTAGTCGGTGATTTGCGCATTGGCGAACAGCAAATCGTCGAAATCGCCAAGGCCTTGTCGCGCGACGTACAGGTGCTGATCATGGACGAGCCGACCTCGGCGCTCAGTGAATCCGAGGTCGAAGTCCTGTTCCGCGTGATTGAAGAGCTGAAGCGCAGTGGCGTGGCAATCATCTACATTTCGCACCGCCTCGAAGAGCTGACGCGCATCGCCGACTACGTGTCCGTGCTGCGCGATGGCAAGATGCAAAGCAGCGCTCGCATGTGCGACGTCGATGTGCCCTGGATCATCGATAAGATGGTCGGCAAGACGACCATGCCGCCCCAGAAGACATCGTCGGCGAGGGAAGGCGTCGAGGTGTTGCGCACCGAAGGTGTCTGCCTGCATAAGCCGGGCGGCGGTTATCTCGTCGACCACGTTTCTCTGTCCATCGCCGCTGGCGAAATCGTCGGCATCTACGGCTTGATGGGGGCTGGACGAACCGAGTTGTTCGAGTGCCTGTTCGGTCTGCGCCCCGAGGCGACGGGCAACATCATTCTGAACGGTGAAAACCTGGCCGGACTCTCGATTGCCGAACGCATTCGCAAAGGACTGTTCCTCGTTCCCGAAGATCGTCAGCGCGACGGACTGATGCAGAATCTCTCTGTGCTGAAAAACATGAGCATTTCCAGCCTGTGGCAATTCAGGCGAGGCATTGCCATTCAGCGCAAGCATGAAGCGGTGAAGATTAACGAGATGATCAAGGCGCTGCGCGTCAAGGTTTCGGCGCCAGACAACGAAATTACCTCGCTCTCCGGCGGTAACCAGCAAAAGGTCGTGATTGGCAAAAGCCTGCTGACGCAGCCCAAGCTACTGCTGCTTGACGAGCCGACTCGCGGTATCGATATCGGTGCCAAGGCGGAAGT
>JBBQAT010000162.1:0-9183 GCA_038316625.1 Burkholderiales bacterium | reverse complement strand
AGCGCGCGGGCGTCTTCGGTACTTCGCTCCTCGAATTTTGCCGCCGGAAGAATCGCCGCAGATCCGGCTTGATCCTGCCCTTGAGCTTGGCCAGCGCCTTGACGCCGTCTTCTGCCGTCGCCAGCTTGAAGCCGGCAATCTCGAGGTTGTTCCTCACACTCATCGCCATGATGGCGGAGTCATCGACGATCAGATAGTTTTTGCCATCCTGCTCTTATATCCTGCTACGCAAGTCCTACTACGCACGGTTGCATAGCGGTATCCAAGCGGATACACTCCGATGCGTGAACACTTTTCTGCGCTCCGAGGAATTTGACACCTGGCTCGCCGGCTTGAAAGACAAGGTCGGGCGCGCCCGCAACGCCTACCGCATCCGCTCCGCCGAACACGGTAATTTCGGCGACTGTGAGCCGGTCGGTGAAGGGGTCTCCGAGATGCGCATAGACGTTGGTCCTGGCTACCGGGCTTATTTTGCGCGACGCGCAGAGGTCGTCTATCTGCTTTTGCTGGGCGGCACGAAGTCCTCCCAGAAACGCGACATCAAACGCGCCATTGAGATGGCGCGGGCTTTGGATGAGGAGTAAACCCATGGGCAAATTTTCCGCTTTCGACGCTGCCGATTACCTCGACAATGAAGAAACCATCGCCGAATACATAACAGCCGCGCTGGAAGACGCCAATCCAGACGTCTTTCTGGCGGCCGTGCGCGACGTCGCGCGCGCGCGCGGAATGACGCAACTGGCAAAGGACGCTGGCTTGGGGCGCGAGAGCTTGTACAAGGCGCTTGCGCCCGGCGCCAAACCACGCTACGACACGATGCTGAAGCTGATTCATGCTCTGGGAATCAAGCTCTCCGCTTCTTCCGTTCATTCGTGAGCGCGGTTTCACGATGACATGGCCGGGCCCGGCAGAAATCCACCTCGGCGATTTCAGCGGCGCAGCGTCAAGCGCCCGTCGCCCAGCATAGGTGCGGCCAGGCATTCTCCGAAAGCGCCGTCCGCGTCCTGTAGGGGCCCGGCTCTGCATTCCCTTCGGTCAACTTGTCGGGCGATCGCTGAGCTTGAGAATCGACCGTCGCATCGCGCAGCAAAGCTGCGCTCCTACAATTTTCGGCTATTTGCATTCTGAGGTTGGATGCGAAGGATTCGCGTCTGAAGGCAAGTGCTCTGTTTTTTGCAATATCTGGTTGAAACGCCAGGACAGAGAAATCGGCGTGGCAATTCAGTTCGATGGCTGCAATACTGTCGGCAACGGCCATTCCAGACTGGACTGGCTTCGTACGTGGTCGGCCATAAGCGATCCTTCAATAAAATGCCCCGAAACAGTCGCTGATGCGCTTCCGGTGTATGCTTATGTCCTAAATACCACTGTGCCGATTGTCACAAATTTTAACGCAGAAAGTGCCGCGAGATAAGGCAGCGCAGCTCACTTTGAAGGGCCGCTTTTCCTAGTGCCGAAATCCGCCTTTGGGTCGATTGTGATGGTTGACGTGAGGCAAAGCTGTCACCAGACAGCGACGCAGTGGTAACCGATATTGACATGACCGAGCCGACAACTATCTTGCCGCGCGCCGTTATCCACAGATAGGCGAAAAAATGATTGCGATTTTTTTTCTGGCACCTGGGATCTTCTTTTTTTGGCTGCTCTATAGGGCTATTTCGTCCCGAGAAATCCTGGCGCGCGGGTGGGGGTTTAGCACTCGAATATACAATCGAGATAGTGAACCTGTCTGGTATTGGGTAACATTTTTGTGCTACGTGATCTGCGCTGTTTGGGCTACAGCATTCGCCCTTCTGGCCGCTCGTGGGCTATTTCTTTAACGTTGTTTTATTAACACGGATCCCCACCCCCCTGGCCCAGCCGTTTCGTCCGCAGGTACGGCCAACTCATCATTCAATATGGTTCTGCGCGAAAACCCACGCAGGCCGGCTAATTCGTTAACGTGAAACATCCAGAATTCTGGACGCAAAAAAGTATCGCTGACAGTAACGACGTGATGCTAACCTGAAATAACGAAATACAGCTGACAGCTGACTCTTGTGATTTGGCCAAGCACCACTTCTGGTGCCTCTAACCTCAGTCGGCAAGAAAACCGTTCAGATGTTTCATCGTACGGGATGGCGCGGAACCGCGCAGTGATCGCTAGGCGCTCAAGGACATCCAGAAAGGAAGCCGTGATGAGAAACGAGCAGGCAGCACCTGAGACGAAAGGTGTTTCGATGAAGCTACTTGCAGTGGTTGACCTTGGCCTTGAAATCGAGGGCATGGAAGGGCGCCAACTTCGAATGCGTATGGTGACCATCGAACCAGGAGGTGTCTTCGGCCCGATTCACAACCACAAAGACAGGCCGGGCACAGTCTACATACTGCAAGGAACGATCACTGATCATAGAAATGGAGTGGCTACGGAGTATGGGCCTGGAGTGGGTTGGCCCGAGGATAGGAACACCACACACTGGCTTGAGAATAGAGGAACCACGCCGGCGGTGGAGATCTCGGTCGACATAGTCAGGAACAAGTAAGCTCAGGGCCGAAATGGAGCCTGGTCAGGCGCCTACTCCGCTAGTCAACCGGACCTGCTACAGCCGGCTTCGCCGGCCTCCGCAGGCCGGTTATTAGCAACGTTCGAACGTCGTCTGCTTCTCAAAAACCTGTAGGTCGGCTTAGGGTCGGACGCGGACCTGCAGGCCAGAAAAATGAACGGCTGCAACTTTGCTTATTGCGGCCATCCGGCCGCCGTAGCACCGTCATCGTTCTGCCTCACTTCCAACCATGGCGATTTTTAGCCGTTTCCGTGCTTCGCCGCTAAAAATTCGAATTTCCAACCTCAGAATGCAAATAGCCCAATTTTCTCCGTGGGCGATCGCATCCTCACCTTGTAGATACTTGTCGGGCGATCAGGGCATCTCGCCGCATCGTTATCGAGCCGCGCATCACGAGCTAGACCGTCGAGCAGCAATAATCGGCAGGGAATACGGAGCGCACGGGGCGGGCGGCAATAGGCAAACGAAGCGCGCCGGCGATTCATGGCGCGATAGCGCACGGGCTTCTTGGGTATACTTCGCTCCTCGAATTTTGCCGCCGGAAGAATCGTCATGAGTTCCACGCCTTTCCCGCCAGATATCCTGCGCGATGTCGCCAAACGGCGAACCTTCGCGATCATCTCGCACCCCGACGCGGGCAAGACGACGCTGACCGAAAAACTGCTGCTCTTCGGCGGCGCCATCCAGCTTGCCGGGACCGTCAAGAGCCGTAAGAGCGCGCGCCACGCGACGTCCGACTGGATGGAGGTCGAGAAGCAGCGCGGCATTTCGGTGACCAGCTCGGTGATGCAGTTCGAGTACCAGGGACACACCGTTAACCTGCTCGACACGCCAGGCCACGAAGATTTTTCCGAAGACACCTACCGCGTGCTGACCGCCGTCGACGCGGCGGTGATGGTCATCGACGCGGCCAAGGGTGTCGAGGCGCAGACCATCAAACTGCTCAACGTTTGCCGCATGCGCAACACGCCGATCATTACCTTCGTCAATAAGATGGACCGCGAGGTGCGCGAGCCTTTCGAGCTGCTCGAAGAAATTGAATCGGTGCTGGGTATCGAGTGCGCGCCGATCACCTGGCCGATCGGCATGGGCAAGACCTTCCGCGGCGTCTATCACCTGCCCTCGGACAGCGTGCTGCGTTTCGCGCCCGGAGAAGAACGGCGCACGCAGGCCGAGCAGATCGACGGCGTCGATAACCCGCTGCTCGACCAGCAGTTCGCCGGAGAAGTCGGCAAGTTGCGCGACGACGTCGAACTGATCCGCAGCGCCAGCACGCCGTTCGACCTCGTCGATTTTCTCGCCGGCTTCCAGTCGCCGGTCTTCTTCGGCTCGGGGATCAATAATTTCGGCGTCCAGGAAATCCTCCAGGCGCTACTCGACTGGGCGCCGCCGCCGCAGGAACGCGACGGCGGGGCGCGTCTCGTGCAGCCGGCCGAAGCCGCGTTCACCGGTTTCGTGTTCAAGATCCAGGCCAATATGGACCCCAAGCACCGCGACCGGATCGCCTTCTTCCGCGTCTGTTCGGGCCGCTACGCGTCGGGCATGAAGGTCAGGCAGGTGCGCACCGGCCGCGAGATGAAGCTCGCCAACGCGCTGACCTTCATGGCCAACGAGCGCGTGCTGATGGACGACGCGGTCGCCGGCGACATTATCGGCATCCATAACCACGGCCAGTTGCACATTGGCGACACGCTCTCCGAAGGCGAGACGCTGGCCTTCAAGGGCATCCCCTACTTCTCGCCCGAACTGTTCCGCGTCGCCCGGCTGCGCGACCCGTTGAAAAGCAAGCAGCTGCAAAAAGCTCTGCAGGAACTCGGCGAAGAGGGCGCCATCCAGGTCTTCGAAAACCTCGCCAGCGGCGCGCTGCTGCTCGGCGCCGTCGGCACGCTGCAATTCGAGGTCGTCGCCCAGCGTCTGCAGACCGAATACAAGGTCGACGCGATCTTCGAACCGGCCGACATCAACACGGCGCGCTGGCTGACCTTCCCCGACGATCTGACGCGGCGCAATTTCGAACGCGAGCAGCAGCACCGGATGGCGCGCGACGTCGACGGCAACCTCGTCTATCTCGCCAGCACACGCTACAACCTCGACGTGACGAGCGAAAAATGGAACAAGGTCGGCTTTCACGCTGCGCGCGAACACGGGCAGAAAATGGACGCTTAGGCGCCCTCCCGCACCCTTGATGCGAACCGCGAAATGACAACGCAAAAAATCTACTTCTTCGACGTCGATAACACCCTGCTCGACCATCGCACCGGGGCGATTCCCGCCTCGGCGCTGACGGCGATCGACGCGCTGCGCCGCGCCGGGCATACCATCGTCGTCGCCACCGGCCGCAGCTACGGCCACGCTAAACCCTTCGTCGACCTCGTCGCGCCCGATTATGTGATCACGCAGAACGGCGCGCGCATCCTGAAGGGCGAAAGCGAGGTGCTCTCGCTGCCGCTGGAGCGTCAGCCGATCGTCACGTTGTTCGAATGGATGGACGAAATCGGCCACCCGTACGGGGTCAACGACGGGCAATCGGGCTATCTTAGTGCGCGCGTCGGCTGCGCCATGGACGCGCTGGCGACGGTCAGCATGCCGTTTCAGAACGACGACAGGTTTTATCTCTGCCGCGACGCGCATCAGGCCTGGCTGTTTTTCGACGAGTCGCTCGACGCCACGCTGATGCCCGAGATTCGTCGCCGCTATCCCGATTTCGGCCTTGTGCGCTGGCACCGCAGCGCGGTCGATGTGATGCCGGCCGGCGTGAATAAATGGACCGGCTGCCAGTGGGTGATGCGCGCGACCGGTTTTGCCGCGCACCAGGCGATCGCCTTCGGTGACGGACTCAATGACATGGAGATGCTGCAGGGCGTGGGCGTCGGTATCGCCATGGACAACGGCCACCCTGAACTCAAGGCAGTGGCCCAGCACATCGCCCCGGCGCTGCATCTGGACGGCATCGCGACGATGCTCGACGAACTGGCGCAGGCCAACGAACCCAGGGCTCGGCAGGCGACCGCGAGGTGAGGCAGGACAGTAATGCTGCTCCGGCAGCCCGATGGCCGGACTGAACTCGGCAAAAGCCGCTCTTTTCTCTGGCCGGAAGGTCTGAGTCCGACCCCACTGCTGCCGGTCGAGCTTTTTCCAAGCGGCCATTCGTCGTAAAATCCGGCGCGGTAAAAGCGGCCGTTCGTTACGCGGGAGCGGTCGTCACCGCATTAGCGGCAGGTTTGAGGGCGGCGCGGTCAGTGTGTTGGCGTCAGTCGGCCCCCCGGCCAAAAGCTGTCGTGTAGAGGATGTCATTTTAGCCAAGCTCGGTCTGGAATATTTCATGCACCCGATTTCAATTTTGTTTCTCGGCATCGCAATGTCGACCGATGCTTTTGCCGCAGCAGTCGGCAAGGGCGCTGCCATGCGCAAGCCGCACTTTCGTGAGGCGCTACGTGCTGGCGTTATCTTTGGCACCATTGAGGGACTGACCCCGATCATTGGATGGTTTATGGGCCTGGCAGCGGCAAAGTTCATCACCGCGTGGGACCACTGGATCGCCTTCACTCTGCTTGGCCTTCTCGGCCTACACATGATCTATGCCGGACTCAAACCAGAAAGCGACGGATGTGCTACTGATGCTAGCAAGTCCAGGCATGGCTTCTGGAGCCTTGCCGCCACTGGCCTTGCCACCAGTATCGATGCGCTGGCCGTAGGTGTTGGCCTCGCATTTCTCGATGTAAATATAGGCGTCATTGCTGTCGTTATCGGTCTGACGACGTTTGTGATGGTGACGCTTGGCATCATGCTCGGTCGCATCCTGGGCAGTCTTGCGGGAAAGCGTGCGGAGATAATAGGTGGCTTCCTTCTGATCGCGATCGGCGCCACGATTCTGTACGAGCACCTATCGGCTTAGGGGCGGGGTGCACGACGGGGCGGGATGCGTTCCCGGCGACCGACGATGTCGCTTCAAGTTGACGCTTTTGTCCGTAGCGCTTAATAAAGCGTAAAAATGCAGGGTAGTTACCCGCTGCCTGCTCAGACTCACACCCCGTTGGAACCACGACCCTCGCTCAGTCTCATACCCCGTTGGATAACGCTGCACCTTGCCACGCTCGAGTGCATGCCGTATCGTCCCCGTCCTCGTCAGGGGTGCCCGCTGCGCACGGGCCGAAAAAAACCCTTGGAACCTGATCCGGCGCGCACCGGCGTAGGGAAACGCATCCATGAGTTCATCCGCATCAGCCGCTGCCTCTGTAGGCAGCGTGTCCCCCATCCCGAACGTAGTCTCAATTGCTGGCGTCGATCCATCCGGCGGCGCGGGCGTGTTCGCCGATCTGAAGACCTTCTCCGCCCTCGGCGCCTACGGCTGCGGTGTGGTGGCGGCATTGACGGCACAGAACACCCAGGCCGTCACCGGCGTACATGTTCCGCCCATCGATTTTTTGCGCCTGCAGATCGACACTTTGTTCGCCGACGTGCGCTTGCATGCGACCAAGATCGGCATGCTCGGCAGCGCCGAGGTGATCGCCACTGTTGCCGACCGCCTTGCGCACTGGAAGGCAGCCAATGTGGTGCTCGACCCGGTCATGGTAGCCAAGAGCGGTGACAGCCTGCTGAGCAAGAGTGCGATCTCGACGATGCGCGAGGCGCTGTTCCCACAAGCCTTGCTCATCACCCCTAACCTGCCCGAGGCTGGCGTGCTGCTCGAGCAGCGCGCGCCGGAATCGGTGCAGGAGATGTATCGCGCCGCCGAACGCCTGCGCGAACTGCTGCCGCTGTCGTCAGAACGCTGGGTGCTGCTCAAGGGTGGGCACCTGCCGGGCAACGACTTGGTCGACCTCCTGTTCGATGGAGACCGCATGGTCGAGTTGCCCGCCCGGCGCATCCAAACGAAAAACACTCACGGTACCGGATGCACGCTGTCGTCGGCAGTCGCCGCCCTGCTGCCGCAGACTGCGGGTAGCTTCCAACCCGTTGAGTCAGCCGTACGCCAGGCACGGCAGTGGCTGCTGGGCGCCATTGCCCACTCCGGCGAACTGGCAGTCGGCAGCGGCCATGGCCCAGTCCACCACTTTCATGCGCTGTGGCGCCAATCGCCCATGACCGACTGAGCCTGCGCAGCGCCCGCACCGCCTCGATGACTATGACCACCTGATGGCGGTCACCGATGACGATTGCTGATAACCGCCGCCAGCGCGCCACCGCCTTGCAACTGCACGGGGTGCTCGCCCATGAAACGGAGTGCGCCTCGAGCAAGTCATTTCTGTAAGACAGAGTAGCGAGGCGCTGAACTCTGAATAGAAGTGAGGCGGACAGTTTAAGAGCAGTCTTTCGCTATCGTCCGCTTCTGGCCGAAAGTGTTGCTTGTCGACGTTGCCGAAAAGCGGACGATAACAGAAGCGATCATTGTGTCATTTGGCTCAGATACATTGCGAGTTTCCAAATCGTATCTTGCGCATAAGGATTTTCTTCGTGTGATTCGTTCTTTTGGTTTTCACCGTGCACGCCGTGTTCGCCGTGGTTCATGTTAGTTAATGTCTCTAACCACCCGCAGCTTTTCTGATCGCCTCGCGAATCTGCGGCAGCGCTGCCTGCGCTGCTTTTTCTCCCTCCAGAATCGCGTCATGGCGGGCCATGAAATCGGTCGAGCCTAGGCCGCCGACCTGCGGGCGGATGACGACATTAGCCTCCTTGAGTTCATGCCGGGCAAGGTTCTGACCCATGATCGTGAAGGTTTGCAAGAGTATGTCGAGGGTGCCGCGAACAGGCTGGCTAGCGGGGCGTGCGGAGATGTCGACAGCGATCACGATGTCGGCTCCCAGTTGCCGCACGCTACGTACCGGGACCAGGCTTGAGAGGCCGCCATCGACGTATTCGTGGCCATTGATAGTCACCGGCCTGAAGAGACCGGGGACGGTGGCTGAAGCGCGCACAGCCATGCCGGTGTTGCCGGTACGGAAGAGTATGCTTTCGCCGCTATTGAGATCGGTGGCCACAACGGCAAAGAGTTTTTTCAGGCTTTCGATCGGGCGCTGTGCAACGGCGTCATTGACAAACTGCTGCAGGGCCTCGCCCTTGAGCACGCCACGATCCGGTACCGACCAGTCGCTGATCTTCGATTCATCGAGCGTGTGCGCCAGCTTCTGCAACTCGAATCCGTTGTTGCCGGCCGCGTAAAGAGCCCCAACCACTGCACCGGCGCTGGTGCCGACAATGATATCGGGAATGATGCCATGCGCTTCCAGCGTCTTGATCACGCCGATGTGGGCAAAGCCGCGTGCCGCACCGCCGCCCAGCGCCAAGCCGATTTTTACAGGCTTTGGCGTGACTGGCGTGAGTACAGGAGCCTTGCTCGCACAACTCGACAGGGCGACGATGAGCAGCAGCAGGAAACGAAGATGCATTGGCAGGCTGGTGTAGCGATAGAAACGATTCCGGATGATACAGGTTTACTCTGAACCCTGTTTTTACCCGTCAGTTTCGTCGTTTGTTGCGAGGTATTTTGGCATTACTTCCTCAGGAACATTCAGCCGTTTGAGCAGGGTTTCACGACTGACATGCAGTAGCTTTTCGATCGCGGAAAAGTCATCCGGCAGCGCTGCGTCATGCCAGTCGGAAGTCGAGTGGCGGGCGAGATTGACCGCCAAAGTCACATTTT
>JBBQAT010000161.1:0-9398 GCA_038316625.1 Burkholderiales bacterium | reverse complement strand
CCCGGACTGCGTGTAACCGGCGCGCACACGGCGGTACTGCTCGATGCGCGCCAGTTGGCGCTTGACCAGATTCGGCAATGCCAGTTCGTCGAAGAAAATGTCGAGGAATTCCTCGCGCGTGAGCGTGAAAACGAAGTCGTCCAGCCCTTCCCCGTCCTGGCTGGCCTGACCCCGGCCCTGCCCGCTCGCGCCACCCTGCGGACGATCAACCTGATCGCCGCTGCTGAAGCGATCATTGCCCGGACTGACAATATCGCGCACACCGCCATGACCGTGGGAAAACTGCGGCTCGGCGATGTCCTTGCCGGGAATACCGATCTTCTCGCCGTTGTCGAGTTCGCGCACGCCACGCTGGTTGATGGCGTTGGATACCGCCTTGCGGATCTGCCCTTTGAAACGCCGGATAAAACGGCTGCGATTAACCGAACTCTTGTTCTTGCTGTCAAACCGGCGGTCGACGATGCGCACGGTCATGGTGTTCTCCCCTTCTGCCTAACCTCTTTTGACGCAGAGGGCGCAGAGACGCAGAGATCGCAGAGAAAACCTTTTCGATAAAGTATTTCTGCCTTGCTCTTCTCTGCGTCCTTTGCGTCTCTGCGCCCTCTGCGTTGAAAGCGGTACTGACTCTCACGACGACTTGCGAACGCGCAAATACCACTCGCAAAGCAGGCGCACCTGCTTCTCGGTATAGCCCTTGCTGATCATGCGGTCCACAAAGTCCTTGTGCTTCTTCTGTTCGTCGCCGCTGGCCTTGGTGTTGAAGGAAATGACCGGCAGCAGTTCTTCGGTATTGGAGAACATCTTCTTTTCAATCACCGCGCGCAGCTTCTCGTAGGAGGTCCAGGCCGGGTTGTGCCCGTCGTGCCGGGCGCGGGCGCGCAGCACAAAGTTCACCACCTCGTTGCGGAAGTCCTTTGGATTGGAAATTCCGGCCGGTTTTTCGATCTTCTCCAGTTCGTCGTTGAGCGCTCCGCGATCAAGCATTTCACCGGTATTCGGATCGCGGAACTCCTGATCCTGAATCCAGAAATCGGCGTAGAGAACGTAGCGATCAAAGATGTTTTGCCCGTACTCTGAATAGCTTTCAAGGTAGGCCGTCTGGATTTCCTTGCCGATGAACTCGGCGTAACGCGGTGACAGGTACTCCTTGATGTAGCGCAGGTACTTCTCCTCGACTTCGGGCGGGAATTGCTCCTGCTCGATCTGCTGTTCGAGCACGTACATCAGGTGTACCGGGTTGGCCGCCACCTCGCGATGGTCGAAGTTGAATACTTTCGACAGAATCTTGAAGGCAAAGCGGGTCGACAGGCCGGTCATTCCCTCGTCGACACCGGCAAAGTCGCGATACTCCTGAAAACTCTTGGCCTTCGGATCGGTGTCCTTGAGGTTCTCGCCGTCGTAGATGCGCATCTTCGAGAAGAGGCTCGAATTCTCTGGCTCCTTCAGACGCGAGAGCACCGAGAACTGGGCCATCATGCGCATGGTGTCCGGCGCACATGGTGCCTGGCTAAGCGACGAGTTGTCGACCAGTTTTTCGTAGATGTGGATTTCGTCGGAAACGCGCAACGAGTACGGCACCTTGACGATGTAGATGCGGTCGAGGAAGGCCTCATTGTTGCGGTTGTTCTTGAACGACAGCCATTCGGCCTCGTTCGAGTGCGCCAGAACCAGGCCATCGAACGGAATCGCGCCGAAACCCTCCGTCCCCTTGTAATTGCCTTCCTGCGTTGCAGTCAACAGCGGGTGCAAGACCTTGATCGGTGCCTTGAACATTTCGACAAATTCCAGCACACCTCGGTTGGCCAGGCACAATCCGCCCGAATACGAGTAGGCATCCGGGTCGTTCTGCGAATAGGTTTCCAGTCGGCGGATATCGACTTTGCCGACCAGCGAGGAGATGTCCTGGTTGTTCTCGTCGCCCGGTTCGGTTTTCGACACGGCGATTTGCGACAGTACCGAGGGGCACAGCTTGACCACCCGGAACTTCGTGATATCGCCGCCGAATTCGTGCAGCCGCTTGACCGCCCACGGGCTCATGATGGTGTTGAGATAGCGGCGCGGAATGCCGAAATCGTCTTCGAGCAGGCCGGCATCTTCCTCGGGATTGAACAGCCCGAGCGGCGACTCATGTACCGGCGACCCCTTGATTGCGTAGAACGGAACCTTTTCGATCAGGTACTTGAGTTTTTCGGCAAGACTCGATTTGCCGCCGCCAACTGGCCCGAGCAAGTAAAGAATCTGCTTCTTTTCCTCAAGCCCCTGCGCAGCATGGCGGAAATAGGAGACGATGTGCTCGATCACCTCTTCCATGCCGTACAGATCGCGGAACGCCGGATAGCGTCTGAGCATCTTGTTGGCAAAGATGCGCGACAAGCGATGGTCGGTGCGCGTATCAATTGTTTCCGGTTCGCCAATGGCCAGCAACATGCGTTCAGCAACGCTGGCATAGGCGGATCGATCACGTTTGCATAAGTCCAGGTAGTCCTGAACCGACATTTCCTCTTCTTGTGCCGCCTGATAGCGGCCTTGGTAGCGAGCGAAGATCGACATGGCCTTTCTCCTTCCGTTAGTACTGCGTCAACTTCTTAGAGCAGTACTTTCCGAAAAGGTTACGTGTGATCGGCCGATTTTTCGTTTTGACTATAATGTACGGGTCAAAACAAGGTGCCGCTTAATCGGTCGGCCTGAGGCCATCCGCAACCCACGCCTCATACAGGGTATAGGTCACCGCCAGTACTACCGGCCCAATGAAGATCCCGACCAGCCCGAAACCCAGCATGCCGCCGATGACTCCGGCAAAAATGAGCAGCAACGGCAGGTCAGCCCCTTTTCTGATCAGCACTGGACGAAGGAAGTTGTCGAGCGTAGTAACAATCAGGCTCCAGACGAGGAGGAAAGATCCCCAGCCTGAGTCGCCCATCCAGAACATCCAGGCGACGGCAGGAAAGAGAATGAGCCCAGGCCCAGCTTGCGCGATGCACAGCATCAGCATCACCGCCGAAAGCAGCGAAGCAAAGGGGACGCCCGCAATGGTCAGGCCAATGCCGCCAAGCACTGTCTGGACAATCGCGGTAACCCCCACACCAAGGGCGACACCGCGAATGGCCTGTCCGGCAAGGACAATCGCGTTTTCGCCTCGCTCGCCAGCCAATCGGCGGCCAAAACGCAGGACACTGGCAGCCCCCGCCTCCCCGCTCGCGTAGAAAACGGCCGACAAGGCCACGATGAGGAAAAACTGGATAAGCATGAAGCCCAGGCCACCCGCTTGCCCGATCAGCCACTTGCTGGATTGCGCTGCATAAGGAGCGGCCTTTGCCAGCAGGCCCTGCGTCCCTGAGTCCGCCAGTTGAGCCCACAACGCAGCGATTTTTCCACCAACCAGCGGCAGCGTCGCCACCCAGTCTGGTGGATGAGGCAGTCCCGACGTAGCGAGTTTCATGGCCAGTGTGGAGATATCCTCAGCGTGATCGGCAATCGTGCTGATTGCCAGCCACAACGGAATAAGCAGCAACAGCAGCAGCGCCAGAGTCATACAGGCGACCGCCAGGCTGCGCCGCCCGCCAAGGCGTTGCTCAATCGATTTGAGCAGCGGCCAGGTGGCGACCACGATCATCGCTGACCAGACGGCCGCCGCCAGAAACGGGCGCAGTATCCAGAGTGATGCGCTGATCAACAGCAGAATGCATAGAATCGCAAGGGTTGTGCGGGTCAAATCCCGGTGAATCTGTGGCATAAATGCCTCGCTGACAAAAAAAAGAAAAAGTCTGGACGACTGGCTACCTGATCACTCCAGCACCACCATCAATTCAGTTGAGATCGGTCTTCTTGATGATTGGCAAACGCAGGACGTCGATGCCCTCTTCACGTAGCGCTTCGTAGTCGTCTGTGCTGGCTTCACCCCTGATCGACCGTTGCGGTGCTTCCATGTAGTGAATTTTGCGGGCTTCGTGTGCAAAATCCTGTCCGACATCTTCGCTATTGGCGGCAATTGCAGACACGAGCTGCTTGTAGGCGGCGCGAATCCCGGATCGCGCGTCGACCTGGGGTGGCGCGCTTGTCGGTTCGGGAGTAGCCGCGGGTTTAGCCAGATGAACAGCAGAAGGCACCCGGCGAATCCGCGTGGAACCGCAATGAGGGCAAGAGATCAGCCCACTGGCGAGTTGACTGTCGTAGTTTGCCTGCGACTGAAACCATCCTTCGAAAGGATGATTCTGTTCGCATGACAGGTCAAAAATGATCATTCGGGGTTTCGTACTTTCAGATCGGAAAACTGGTGCATGAGTCGGAATCGAACGAGAATCGCACCATTCTTCAGGGAAGCGATTCAAGAACCGTTTGGACTGTAGTCTATCAGATCACTATTTCCTCGTTAGGCTGTCGCAAGCCAAATCCGGACGCGGCTGCGAAGAATGGTAGTCGATCCAAAGCACGCAGAATCCAAAGAGTATGATAAACGAGTTGATGTGTATCGATTTTGACGCAATAGAGTTAATATCCCAAATGATCAGCTGGCCTGATCCGAAAGAATGCCTGAGAATGGCCTTTGCGGATACGTTACCGGACCCGAAAATCGGCGACCGAAAGAAGCGCGAAATTTTTAAAGGATATTGACATGATAAACAGATTTGGACGCTGTCTTGCTGGCGTGGTACTTGTCTCGATCAGCGGCTTGGTGGCCGCGCAGACAGCGGCGGTACCTGATTATTGTACAAATGCCCTGACGAACTATTTCTCTGACGGTGTCTCTGGCGCGAGGAATGCCGTATCCAGTAACCCCTACTGCTTTTCCGGAAGCGTTGTCTCGCAGGCAACGATGACCGCCTCTGCCATTGCCCATTCGAACGCCATTTCAAAATCCCTGACCGACCGCTTCCTCTCTGCTGCGGGGCCGACAATAATTGCCAGCAAGGGCTACTCGGGCATGGCCGCCGGTGCCCAAGCGGAAAAATGGAACATCTGGGGCAACGTAAACGGCAACGATACGAAAATCGAATACACCAGCACCAGCGATTTAATTACGCAAAATGACAGCAATATGCTGACAATGGTTATCGGTGCTGACTACGCACTGTCTCCAACGCTGACATTCGGTTTTTCGGGTTCTTTTGACCATGGCAATGGCTCAGGGAAAACCGGAAGTAGTGCGTCCCAGAACACGAACACGAGCGGTTACCTTCTGGCACCTTACATCGGCCTGCAACTCACCGACGAACTGGCGCTCGATGCCAGCGCCGGCTTAGGCCGGGGCAAGATGGATACTGAACTTGGCCCTAAAAATGACGCTGATCGCACCTTTGGCGCGGTCAATCTTTCCTACAGTCGCTGGTTCCAGAATGTTCAGCTGACCGGCAAACTCGGCTACCTGCACGCTGAAGAGAATTACGGTAATTCGAAGACCAACGGCGTTGAAAATCCCTACACCAATAACCGGAACAAACTTGACCAGTTCCGCGCCGGTGTCCAGATCGGCTACTGGATAAACGGCCTCATGCCCTACGCCGGCGTTGCCTACACCACGGATCACCGATCATCGTCAAACCAGTACATGGCCGTGGATCCAATTGGCAAAAATGCCACGCTCTGGTCGTTGGGAGTCAATTTCTTCTCACTGGCAAGCAAAGTGACCGGTGGCATCGTCTACAACCGTGAAACCGGCCGCAGCAATTCAAGGAATGACAGCCTGATGGCGAATATAAACATTCGCTACTGATTCTTGTGACGGAATTTCTCCGCGAAAAAGCCGTGCTCATTAGCGCGGCTTTTTGTCTTCTTGGCACAACATCCTGTGCCAATCTGGACCATTTCGGCGGTTCAAGGCAGTCCGTCGAAAACTGGGGGAAGGAACGGCAATTTCTCGCCATGCCCCTTCTGGCGGGCGCATTTGATCTGTTGGCTCTACAAAGAGTAACCGGCACGAGCAACACTCTCACCATCTATATCGAAGGTGACGGTGCTGCATGGAGCACGCGCTACCATCCACCTCGCGACCCAACCCCACAAAAACCGGTCGCCCTCGCCTTGGCCGCCGCCGACCCGAGCCCGGCTGTCGTTTACCTTGGCCGGCCATGTCAGTACCTCGACGAACGAGCTTTGGCAAATTGCTCGCCCATCTGGTGGACGACGCATCGCTTCTCCACAGAGGTGCTGACCGCTTACGAACAAGCCTTGGACACACTGAAGGCGCAATCCAGTGCCACGAAGCTCCGACTGGTTGGCTACTCTGGCGGCGGCGTTATCGCCACACTGCTCGCCATACGGCGCCGTGACGTTGCCTCGCTGATCACCGTAGCGTCCCCCTTGGCTCTTGGAGAATGGACCCGCTTGCAAGGTATTTCAGCACTGAACAACTCGCTTGATCCTCTTATCGAGACAGGAAGCCTTCCTCCAGCAACGCACTGGATAGGCATGGGCGACGAGCTTGTTCCTGTCTCCGTCGTTGAGACGTTTGCGCAAAAAAAAGGCGGCACCGTACGCTCAGTAAAAGGCTACGATCACGATTGTTGCTGGACGAATGCCTGGAAACAGTTGCTCAAGGAGTCTCCATGAAATGCTTACCCCTCTTCATACTGACGGCGACCCTGCTGGCCGATACCGCCTTGGCGCAACGAATGAGCCTTCCTCCAGCGTTTTCTGGCGGCGTACCCGGACTGGCCCAGTCGCAAGCCATTGCCATGCAGCGCCATCAGGCGCGTACATTGCTGTATCAGGAGGCGCTTGAAGAACTGCGCAAGAACCCGAATGCGGCCGATGTCCCGCTCTGCCCCTCGGGGGTGTCACCCCAAGGCACGCTCTGCCTGAAGCGCCCCGATGCGTCGACTGCCGGGAAGACTTCAGAGCCGAGCGCGCCTGCCGTGCGTCGTCACCTGGCGGTACTATTCGGAAATAACGATTACAAGAACCCCATTCCCGGTCTCGAAACGCCAATTGCCGACGTAGAGGAAATAGCGTCCATCCTGCGCAAGCAATTCGGCTACGACGTCAAGGTGCTTGAAAACGCCTCAAAGACCCAGATTATTGAAACGCTGAATGCAACCGCCGCCGACGCCCGTGAAGACGATAGCGTGTTCATTTTTTACGCGGGTCACGGTTATCTTCTGGAAAGCATCGAGATGGGCTTCTGGATACCCATCGACGGTACCGTCAAATCGCCAAGCAACTGGATTTCCAACAAGGACATTTCCAGATTGCTCGCTGCAATCCCTGCAAGGCAGCTCATCCTGATATCAGACAGCTGCTTTTCCGGCTCGCTGACTCATGAATACAAGGTTGATTCAAAAACGGCTGTCAAACCGGAGGACGTGCTCAGGAAGCGCTCGGTACTCGCCTTTTCTTCAGGTGGCGACGAGCCGGTCTCGGACGAAGGCAAGGATGGCCACTCAATCTTTGCCTGGAGCCTGATAAAGGCCCTCAATGCCGTCAAGGGAACAGCACCAGGACAGGACATCTGGCGCACAGTCAGCGGCGGCGTAACCAAAGAATACAAACAGAGCCCTCAATACGGCGCCGTACTTTCGGCCGGACACACCGAAGGCGGGGAGTTCTTGTTTCAGACCCGCTGAAGGGGATCGAGCCATGCGCCGAAAGGCTCATGGCGCATAGAACCCAGCCATTACTGGCTGGATAGCATGCCGCTGCGGTTTCACACGGCCTCTTCATAGAGATATTTCTGGAACCCGGAAAAGACCTTGCCAATCTCTTCAGGCTTTCCCAGATCGGCCACCGCATCCGAAATTGAATCGTGATACTTGAGCTTCAACAGCGGTGTCAGCTTGGCCTGATCGAGTTCCTCGACGCCAACCGCCACATAGTGCGACAGCACAAAGTCAAGAAACACGCGCTGCTTCGGATTGAAGTTTTCGCTGATCACCGCCATCGCCCGATCCGCGCGCTCTACACGGGTGAGCGGCACCTCGGCGTAGGCCACATGGGCGAGCACGTCGAACAGATCACTCTTTTCGGCGTCGATGATCTTCTGCATTTCCGCCAGTTGATCCCTGCCGAAGCCCTTCTCAGCCAGCCCATCCAGCAGCTTCCGGCGCGTATCCGGTACGCTCCACAGCGCGCGCAGTTCATCTTCGTCCGTAAAGAAATCCGGCAGCTTGCCGAACAAGGCCTCCATGAATTGCTGCGCCGACATCGGCGTGCCATCCGGATGCCAGAAGCTGGTGACGACCATGTGTTGGATCGTGCGTGATTTGCCATCCGCCAGCGCCACTTTCGCCTTCCTCTTGCAGACGCATGGGCGCTGGCCGCATTTCTGGCACGGATCTTTTGCACACGCGCAGGGCGACTGGCCGCAGAGATAACACGGCGCTGGCGGTTCCTTGAGGCAGACACAGGGCGTGTGATGACATTTCCCGCAAATCTCCGACTCGACCGGTTCAAGCGGCTCCCCGTCCCATTCCGGGTCGCTGAAATGGTGGTGCGCCTTCACAAAATCGTAAATCGTGAAGTAATCCTTGCCGTCGTAAAGCCGCGTGCCGCGCCCGATGATCTGCTTGAACTCGATCATCGAATTGACCGGTCGCAGCAACACGATGTTGCGCACATTCCGCGCATTCACCCCGGTTGAAAGCTTCTGCGACGTGGTCAGGATCGTCGGGATGTGCTTCTCGTTGTCCTGGAAATCACGCAGCCATTGCTCGCCCAGAGCCCCGTCGTTGGCCGTCACCCGATGACAGTAATTCGGATCGCGGCTGGTCTTGAGCTGGTTGATCAGGTCGCGAACAGCGAGGGCATGCTCCTGCGTGGCGCAGAACACCAACGTCTTTTCGCGCGGGTTGATCAGCGCCATGAAAATCTCGACGCGCTTCTTCTCGCGCGCCTTGATCTCGATGATCTTGTTGAAGTCCGCTTCCTCGTAGCGCTTGCCGGCTTCAACCTCGCCTTCGACCACCGTGTCGTCAGCCGTATAGACGTATTCATCAAGACTGGTGGTGATCTGCTTGACGCGAAACGGCGTCAGAAAACCGTCGTTGATGCCGTCCTTGAGCGAGTAAATGAATACCGGCTCGCCGAAGTAGGCATAGGTATCGACGTTGTCCTTGCGCTTCGGCGTTGCCGTCAGGCCAAGCTGCACGGCGGGAGCGAAGTAGTCGAGAATGCCACGCCAGTTGCTTTCGTCGTTGGCCCCGCCCCGGTGACACTCGTCAATGATGATGAAGTCGAAAAAGTCGGGCGGATACTCGCCAAAATAAAAACTCCGTTCGGGCTGTGGTTCGACAAGCTCACCACGAACGGTGGTCAGGTTCCGTTCGTCCTGAGTAGGATATTCGCCCGCAGGTCGAAAGGCGTTGGCAAGAAACAGGGCTGTGGTAGCGTTGAGGTGTTGCTTTCGGACAAAGACCGACTGAGCACTGGTGCCCTAGAGCCCGTCCTCTGAGTATGGTTGAGGCATC